>JAZNKW010000049.1:0-69217 GCA_045578745.1 Anaerovoracaceae bacterium | reverse complement strand
TTCCAAGGTAGCTCAATGGTGGAGCACTCGGCTGTTAACCGATAGGCTGTGGGTTCGAGCCCCACCCTTGGAGCCAATTTGCCGGAGTGGCGGAATAGGCAGACGCACAGGACTTAAAATCCTGCGGTCCTTACAGACCGTACCGGTTCGACCCCGGTCTCCGGCACCAACTTTACTGGTGCAAAAGATAAAGGTCACCGATAAAGAATTTAATAATATCGCGGGGTGGAGCAGTTGGTAGCTCGTCGGGCTCATAACCCGAAGGTCGTAGGTTCAAGTCCTGCCCCCGCAACCAAGCATTTAACAACCGTCCACGATGTGGACGGTTTTTTTATTTCTGTCGATTGCACGCTAAATAGCACTGAAATATTAAAATAGTGTGAAGTGGCCCTTCGATTCCTGGCCCCACGCATTTTATTGACTGAACCGCCGCCGCAATGGTATAATATTTATATGAGAAAGAAAACTACCCTGATTGACAACATGAGCCCGGAAGGGGAAAAAAAGCGTGCTGCGATGCCGGCACATCAGCGTGAAATCCGCTGGGACAAGCTGGATAATACGGCCCATCTGTTCCCTGTAATTGCGGGAGAACAGATGACCAATGTTTACCGTATCAGTGTCACTCTGTCAGAACTGGTGGATCCTGATCTGCTGCAGAAGGCACTGGATATTGTGCTGCCGAAATTTGATGTGTTCAATGTGCGGATCCGCAAGGGTGTGTTCTGGCATTATTTTGAGGAGAACGGAAAACGTGCACCTGTGGTTCACGAAGAATCCTCATTCCCGTGTCAGTATATTCGGCCGAATAAGAATAACAGTTACCTGTTCCGTGTTACTTATTATAAATACCGCATTAATCTGGAAGTCTTCCATGTCCTTACCGATGGCATGGGTGGGCTTAATTTCCTGCGGGAACTGACTTATCAGTACCTCAGACTGCTTCATCCGGAGCTGAATACCTGTGATAATCTGCATGCAGATACCTCCCTGAACAGGGAAGACAGCTTTATGAAAAATTACCGCAGAAGTGCCGCAAAGCATTATAAAACAGAACCGGCATATCTGATTAAGGGAAACCGTCTTAATTCCGGTGAAGTCGGTGTGATGCACAGCTATATGAAGACACCGCAGCTGAAGGAAGTCTGCAGACGATATGGCTGCAGCATCAATGAGTATCTGGTAGCAGCTTATACCTGGAGTGTCTATTCCGAGCATCTGAACCGGTCTGTGACCAAGGCACCGATTCGAGTGGCGGTTCCCGTAAATCTGCGTCCTTACTTCAATTCGATCACCACGAAAAACTTCTTTGTTATGGTATCTTCTGAATTCCGTGCGGACCGTGAGGATTATACCTTTGAAGATGTTCTGGCTAAGGTGCGTGAAAGTCTGAAGCAGCAGATGGACCGTGAACATCTGGAAAACATCTTTTCCTATAATGTCTCCAATCAGCGGAACATTCTTCTGCGTGCGCTGCCGCTGCCGCTGAAGAACCTGGGTATGCGTTTTGTTTACCTGCAGTCTGCCCGGGCGAATACATCAACTATGACCAATATCGGAAAGATTGAAATCGACGATATTTATAAACCGTATATCGATCAGTTCCACGCCTATATCTCTATCTCCAAGGGTCAGCATATCCGTTGTACGGTTTGCTCCTACGAGGATACGCTGGTGTTTACCTTTGCTTACGATCTGGTGGATATGTCAGTGCAGCGAGGATTTTTCCGTAAGCTGACAGAAGACGGAATCGGTGTGGAAATAGAAAGCAATGGGGTGAACTATGGCTAAGTGCAGAAAATGTAATATAGAAGTTCTGGACGAGGCTGTGGCATGTCCGCTCTGCATGTCTATTCTGGAACCGACCGATGAAGTGGAGAACATGTATCCGGATGTGCGCTTCAGAATGCGCCGTCTGAACCTGTTCTGCAACATCTATCTGTTCCTGGCCCTCTGTCTGGAGACTGTGCTGATTTATATTAATTTTGTGACCAAACCGCAGATTTGGTGGTGTGTTATCGCCGGGTTGGGTCTCCTGTATGTTTATCTGGTGCTGCGTTATGCTGTGCTGGGAAAATCCGGCTACCGGAGCAAAATCATAACTTTGACGATTCTGGCCGTCCTGGCTTCGGTGGCCATGGATATGGCAATCGGCTACCGTGGCTGGTCAGTAGACTATGTGCTGCCGGCAGGGATTGTCATTGTAGATATTGTAATTCTGTTTCTCATGTACTTTAACCGTAGAAACTGGCAGAGCTATATGATGTGGCAGATTTTTATGATTTTGTGCAGTCTGATTCCGGCGGGACTGTTTATAGCCGGACTGGAACGGAATCATTATCTGGCATTTACACCGCTGGTACTTTCTGTGGCAATCTTTTTGGGGACTCTGATTATCGGAGACCGGAGAGCGCGGAGAGAACTGTACCGGAGATTTCATATATAAGGGGGGGTATTGTTATGAAGAATGAGTTGATTTCAAAACTTATTTCGGAACTGGACGCAGAGTGGAAAACTGAGGGCGAACCGCAGCGTTTTCCTGTGGAGCTTGAAACAGGCGAAGTCGTGGAGGCAGAAATGCTGACTGTACTGGATATAGGCGAAGATGAATATGCAATTTATGCAATTCCGGGAAAACCCGGTAAGAAGGACATTATGGCTTCCCGTGTGGTTCAGGATGCAGATGGATATGACACCTTAGTTGACCTGGATGATCCGGCTGTCAAAGAGATAATCCGTAAGTTTTTAGAAGAAACCATGCTGAAGGGCGGAGCACCGACACAGCAGGCATAGAGAAAAAAGAAACCCTCCGGGAAATTTATCCCGGAGGGTATTTGTTTACATTTTATTCTACAAAAATTCGGTCCAGTCCGCCGAAGTCGTTCAGGTCATCACGCAGGGCCTGCAGAACCTTTTCCACGTCTTTTTCTCTGAGACAGTCCAGCAGCTGGGCGTGGTTTCTGGTATCCATGTGATCCACCGGCTCTTCTTCTTTGCCCCAGTGACACTGGGCGTAGGCGCGTTTCAAACGGTTCATGCAGCGGTCCAGTTCTTCCACAGCGAAGCTGTTTCCGCAGTATCCGATCAGTTTCAGGTGGAACTGGGTGTTTAATTCCCAGTGCTGCATCAGGTTGCCGGCGCTTTCGGTGCAAAGCTTGTCGATGGCCTCCAGACGTTCAATCTGGGCTGGTGTGAAGCGCGCGATGCGGAGCTGAAGCATGCTGCTTTCCAGTATGTAACGGAACTGAATCATTTCGTGGATATCTTCCATGGTCAGACGGACAACTTCGTAACCGTAACGGGGGATATTTCGAAGCACGTTATCTGCACAGAGTGCCAGCAAAGCTTCTCTTACCGGAGACTTGCTGCAGTTGTACTTTTCAATCAGTGTCTTTTCATTGAGGATCTGGCCGGGACGATATTCCAGGGCGATGATATCTTCCAGAATGGCATTATATATGGTTTCCTTCAGGCTGGTTTCTGTTTTCATGACGGTACTCCTGTCTTTAAATTATACCTATTATAGCAGAACTTCTGCCTGATGAAAAGCCGGAAGTCCATTGACAAAAAATAAAATCATATTTATAATAAGCTTACTGATATTATCAGAGGTATGATTAGACATATTTTGGAGGAAAGTATCGTGATTGAAACACAGAAGAAGGAAATCATTGACTTATTATACAGCGAACTGGTACCTGCACTGGGATGTACAGAACCAATCGCAATCGCTTATGCGGCTGCCAAGGCACGTCAGGTTCTGGGAACCATGCCGGAGCACATTGATATCTGCTGCAGCGGGAATATCATCAAGAATGTAAAGGGCGTGCTGGTTCCAAACTCCGGCGGCATGAAGGGTGTTGGTGCGGCTGCCGTTCTGGGTGTGGTCGGCGGTAATGCAGACCTGAGCCTGGAAGTGCTGTCCTGCGTAACCGAAGAACATATCGAAGCATCCAAGAAGCTGCTGGACGAAGGTTTCTTCAGCTGCCAGCTGCAGGAAGGGGTTGCCAACCTGTATATCGTGGCGACTGTAAATGTAGGTGAGCATACTGCAAGCGTTACCATCGTGAATCGCCACACCATGATTGCAGAAATCAAGAAGGACGGCGAAGTGATTTACCAGCTGAGCAAGTATGATGCAGATATGCAGCAGGATAAGAATGAAAATAAGCCTTGGGTACTGTCCATGGAAAACATTCTCGATTTTGCCAACACTGTGGAACTGGATGCGGTGAAGCCGCTGCTGGACTCCCAGATTGAAATGAATACTGCCATTGCCAGAGAAGGTCTGTCCAATGTATACGGGGCACAGGTGGGAAGAACACTGCTGGACTGCTATCCGGAAGACGTGCGTACCCGTGCCAGAGCTTATGCGGCTGCTGGTTCCGATGCACGTATGGGTGGATGCAGCCTGCCGGTAGTTATCAACTCCGGAAGCGGCAACCAGGGCATGACCGTATCTCTGCCGGTTCTGCAGTATGCAGAAAAGTGGGGCATCTCTGACGAAAGAAAGTACCGGGCACTGCTGATCAGCAACCTGACTGCAATCCATCTGAAACACTATATCGGCAGCCTGTCTGCTTTCTGCGGCGCTGTAACTGCAGCCTGCGCAGCGGGTGGGGCTATCACCTATATGGCCGGCGGTACCTTTGATCAGATCTGCAATACTATCACCAATACACTGGCCAATGTAGGCGGTATCGTATGCGACGGAGCGAAAGCTTCCTGCGCGGCAAAGATTGCATCTGCGGTGGATGCTGCAATCCTGGGTCATCAGATGAGTATGATGGGCCGTGCCTTCCCTGCAGGAGACGGTATCATTCAGGAAACCATTGAAGATACCATCAAGAGTATCGGTTATGTGGGCCGTGTAGGTATGAAGGAAACTGACATCGAAATTCTCCACATTATGATGGACGATGTAGACTTATAGAAATATAAATGCCACCAAATAAAGGACAGGGCTTGCTGCGGAAATGCAGTAAGCCCTGTTTTTCGTTTAATTATCCAGTTTTCTTCCGTCGGAGGAAATGGTAATCACCTGCCATGGAATGAATTTTCCGCTGGCCTGAAGTGCTTTTTTCGCGGCCAGCTCGATGCCGCCGCAGCATGGTACTTCCATCCGTACGATGGTCACGCTCTTAATATCGTTGGAAGCGATAATCTGAGTCAGCTTCTCACTGTAGTCTACAGAGTCCAGCTTCGGACACCCAATCAGTGTGATACGGTTTTTGATGAATTCCTGATGGAAATTTCCATAAGCATAGGCACAGCAGTCCGCAGCAATGAGCAGGTTGGCACCGTTGAAATATGGTGCATTTACCGGAGCCAGTTTTATCTGCACCGGCCAGTTGGAAAGCTGAGATGGCTGAACTGCTGATGTCGCCGCAGCCGCAGGAGCAGAATCTCTGCGGAGGGATTTTGACTGGCTTCCCGGACAGCCCCCGCCAAGGGTTTGGCGAATGATGGCGTCAATATCCGGACCAGAAGCTTCCGATGCCTTTGCAGCCTGTGCTGCTTTTACAGCCGCTTCATCATAAGCAGGTGCTTCCCGCATTTCAAAGGTGATGGCACCGGTCGGACATGCCGGCAGACAGTCCCCAAGACCGTCGCAGTAGTCCTCGCGGAGAAGCTTTGCCACGCCGTCCACCATGCCGATGGCCCCCTCGTGACAGGCTGCTGCGCAAAGTCCGCAGCCGTTGCATTTGCTTTCGTCTATCTTAATAATCTTTCGAATCATGATGTTACCTCCTGTTTGACTTTCTGATCTGAGTATACTATAATGACGGCAAGTTGTATGTTGAATTTTCAACAAAAAGGAGAAAATATGAAAAATTATTCAGATATATTAATGCGATGTCCGCTGTTCTTCGGGATTTCCCCGCAAAATCTCTCTGCCATGGCTTCCTGCCTCGGTGCCCGGTCTGCACGGTTTGCCAGGGGAGAAGTGATTTTTACCGAAGGAGATCCGGCTCGGCAGATGGGGCTTCTGCTGTCCGGCGGTGCACAGATTGTGAAAGAGGATTTTTACGGAAACCGGACTATTGTAGCACGGATTGAACCAGCGGAGATGTTTGGGGAATCCTTTGCCTGTGCCCAGCTTGCAGCGATTCCGGTCAGTGTGGTTGCAACGGAGGACTCGGAGGTTCTGCTCATGGACTGCCAGCGTCTTCTGACCACCTGCAGCAATTCCTGTGAGTTTCATAATAAGCTGATTTTCAACCTGCTGAAAGTGGTGGCAACTAAGAACCTCATGTTCAACCAGAAGATTGAAATTACGTCGAAACGGACTACCCGGGAGAAATTGCTGACCTACCTCAACCTGCAGGCTAAAAACCACGGTTCCAATTCTTTCACCATTCCTTACGACCGGCAGGAACTGGCCGATTACCTGGAAGTGGACCGCAGCGGCCTTTCTGCAGAAATCAGCAAACTGCGGAAGGAAGGAATCCTGGAAAGTGAAAAAAATAAATTTATTCTTTTGCAGGATGCAACGGAATAAGGAATCTTCCCGTCATATGGGTTGAAAGGGTAAAAAATGAGGTGAGGGGAATGAACGACGAAAAAATCATTGATTTATACTGGCAGAGAAATGAGCTGGCCATCGAAGCCAGCCGGCAGAAGTATGGGGCGCTGTGCAGAAGTGTGGCAGGGCGGATTTTGCCGGATGGAAGGGATGCAGAAGAGTGCGTCAGTGATGTATGGATTCGGCTGTGGAACTCCATACCGCCTCAGCGGCCGGCCTCGTTAAAGTCCTATGCGGCAAGGATTGCCCGGAATGCGGCATTGGACCGCTTTGACTATAACTCAGCAGGACAGCGGTGCAGTGCACTGACGGAGGCTTTCGAGGAACTGGAAGGGGTTCTTGGCCTATGCGGCAGTGAAGGAGATGGGGCAGCAGATTTTCGGGAAGTTCTCAATGACTTTCTTGGAGGCCTGAAGCCGGAGGCACGAGCCTATTTCGTCCGCCGCTACTGGTATGGGGAAAGCATCCGTGAAATCGCTGAGACCTGTGGAGCCGGCGAAAGCAAAGTGAAATCGTCCCTGATGCGGACCAGAAACGGGCTGCGGGATGTATTGGAAAGTGAAGGGGTATATTTATGAATAAGAATGACAGAAGGAAAGAACAGTTCGAACGTTTTATGAATGAGATTGATGATACTTACCTGGAAGAAGCTCAGGCATACACTGCAAAGAAGCCGGAGCGCAGTGTGTGGCTGCGGCGTGCTGTATCTGCGGCTGCCTGCGTGTGTCTGGTTGCAGCGGGGATATCTTTGTTCCAGCCGGGACAGCAGAGCGGCATGGATGTAACTCTGGAAGACCTGCAGACCCAGGGATTTTCTCTCATGCTGCCGGAAGAAGCCCAGGCAGAAAGTTTTGCTTTGGGTGAGGATGGAATGACGGCTCAGGCAGACTTTGAGCTGAATGGCAGTACATATGTGTGGACTGCAGAAAAGACCGACGCTCCTGTGATTCCGGAAGGTGACGGCCAGGAGGGCTGGATCAGCTGGTATGGTGCAGATGGAGTGCAGTATGTGCTCACCGGTAACGCAGAAGAAGGATTGAAAAGTACTGCTTACCTGCTCATGATAAACATGGGTCTGGATATGAATGTGGCACCGGAGGGGGCTGAAAACATTCTCTATTATACTGTGAACGTGGAAGGTTCAGCTGGGGAGACTCTGAGCGCGGCAGCTGCATCCTTTGAACTGGAAGGCGTGCGTTACGACTACCGTACTGCAGCTACCGGCATGTTCGAAGTGCAGGACCTGAGCGGTAACAACGGCGAAGTTTTCGAAAATCAGAGTCAGGCTGAACTGGGCTGGTGCATGGCGGACCTTTCCTGGACCGACGGCGCATCCGGAAAAATCCTCTGGCTGGATTTCGCACCTGGTCTGCTGTACAGTCTGTCCATGGAGAGCGGTGCATCGGAAGAAGCCCTGTTGGGAATGGCGGAAACCCTGTTTACACCAGTACAGGGGGATGTGAATTAAGGAAACAATATTGCAGAGGGCGGCTTTCGGGCCGCTCTTTTTCTATACAGAAAACAGGCTTGACTTACCTGGATGCTGTGGTATAATATTTCTGTTAATTACATAGAACATTTCATGTTCTTTTCTTCGGCAGGTGCTGCTGAGGAAGAGCTAAGAGGGAAGCAGGTGTGAGTCCTGCGCGGTCCCCGCCGCTGTAAGGGAAGAGTTTCGGCAGGATGCCACTGGATTGCGAATCCGGGAAGGCTGCCGGAGCGGTGACGCCTGAGCCAGAAGACCTGCTTGAAATGACTGGGAAGACCGGCGGAGAACCGGTGCGTCCAGATTTTGTATGAGAGAAACAGTAAATACGGGCTGTGGCAGTTTTGCCGCAGCTTTTTTTATTTTATTTAACAGGAGTTTACATGAGAGAAAAACTGCGTGAAGGGCTGGGAGAATCCGGTACCTTCGCCGGATATCATCCGGCAGTCAACTTCATATTTTTCGTTTTCGCCATCGGCATTACCATGTTCAGCATGGATCCGGTGTTTCTGGCAGTGACTCTCCTGGCCAGCTGGGCATGGTCCATTCTGCTGTCCGGAAAGAAGGCAATCAAGTTCAATCTGCTGATTACAGTGCCGATTCTGCTGATTACGTCCGTGATCAACACCCTGTTCAACCACAATGGGGCCACCATACTGTTCTGGCTTTTCGGTAACCGGATTACCCTGGAGGCTTTCGTCTTCGGTCTGGCAGGAGCAGTCATGCTGTCTTCCGTTATCGTCTGGTTTACCAGCTTTAACGTGGTCATGACCTCCGATAAGTTTATCTACCTGTTCGGCAAAGCAGCTCCGGTGCTGGCCCTGACTCTGTCCATGATTTTCCGTTTTATTCCGCTGCTGAAGAGCCGGTATAAGGAAATCTCCATGGGCCAGCGGTGCATGGGACGCCATACAGAGAAAAAGTTCCTGGCTCGTGTGCGCCAGACTGTGAAAGAAGTTTCCATTCTGATTTCCTGGTCCCTGGAAGCATCCATCGAAACTTCCGACTCCATGGAGGCAAGGGGCTACGGTCTGAAGGGAAGAACCAGCTTCCACCTCTTTAAGTTCACTGCAAGGGATGGCTGGCTGCTGGCCTTTATGGCTGTGATGGGGCTGGTGGCGGCTGCAGGCTGCTTCCTCGGCGCGACAAGTATGGAATACTATCCGACCATCGTAATGCACGAATTTACACTGCTGAAGGCAGTTTCTCTGGTGTGCTACAGCGCTCTGCTGCTGACACCACTTATGATAGATATTTTGGGAGAAAAGAAATGGCAAGCATTGAAATCCGAAATTTAACATTTACATATCCTCTGGCCGACAAGCCGGCGCTGAACGACGTCACCCTGACCGTGGATCAGGCGGAGTTCGTAGTCATCTGCGGCAAATCCGGCTGCGGTAAGAGTACTCTCCTTCGCCAGCTGAAAAAGAACCTGATTCCTTACGGCGAAAAAGAGGGCAGCGTTTTTTACCGCGGTCATGAAATAGCAGAGCTGGACGACCGGATGAGCACAACGGACCTGGGGTTCGTACAGCAGAATCCGGACAACCAGCTGGTTACCGATAAGGTGTGGCATGAGCTGGCTTTTGGGCTGGAAAGTCTGTGCCTGGATAATCAGACCATCCGACGCAAAGTTGCGGAAATGGCCAGCTTCTTCGACATGCAGAGCTGGTTCAGAAAGGGCGTAGCAGAACTGTCCGGCGGTCAGAAGCAGCTGCTGAATCTGGCTTCCGTTATGGTCATGCAGCCGAAGGTGCTGATTCTGGATGAACCGACATCTCAGCTGGACCCAATTGCTGCGGAAGAATTTCTGAAGACCGTATACAAGATCAACCGTGATCTGGGTACTACCGTAATCATTTCCGAGCACCGCCTGGAAAACCTGATTCCGATGGCAGACCGTGTTATCGTCATGGATCAGGGCCGCATCATCGCTAACGACGACCCGTGGAACATCGGAGATTTTCTGGCCGGTGAATCTGCAGAAGAGCGCCATCCTATGTTCTACGGCATGCCTTCCGTTATGAAAATCTATTCCGGATGCGGCGGCAGCAAGATGAAGCATGGCCTGAAAGAGACTGCGGAAGGACGCCATCTGGCCCCTCTCACCATCCGTGACGGACGTCTCTGGCTGGAAGCTGTGCTGGGTGATCCGGAAGAATTCACAGCAAAATCCCCATCCCCGGCTGCGTCCGAAACCCTGGATGCGGATGTTTTGCGGGACCCTATTATCACCATCAAAGACCTGTGGCACCAGTACGACCGCCATTCCGGCGAAGTGCTGCGTGGACTCAACCTGGAAGTGAGGGAAGGGGAACTGTTCTGCCTCATGGGCGGAAACGGTGCCGGAAAATCCACCACCCTGAAGGCAGTGGCAGGAATTATAAAGCCTCAGAGAGGCACCATCCACGTGGATGGACTGAAAGTGTGCAAAGAAAATACAGGGAAGCTGATGGGTAAAGTCATGGCCATGGTGCCGCAGAATCCGCAGGCTCTCTTTACGGAAATCACCGTGGAAGAGGAACTGGCGGAGGCCCTCTACGATCGTAAACTGGCGGCAGAGGAAGTGGCAAAGCGTGTGGAAAACATGCTGGACACCATGGAAATTACCCATCTGCGTAAATCCCACCCTTATGACCTTTCCGGCGGTGAACAGCAGCGTCTGGCACTGGGAAAGATTCTTCTGCTGGAACCAAAGATTCTCCTGCTTGATGAACCGACCAAGGGACTGGACCCATTCTTTAAGATTACGCTGGCCGGTATTTTCCGAAAGCTGAGAGACCAGGGCGTGACTCTGTTCATGGTATCCCACGACGTGGAATTCTGCGCCGAATACGGAGACAGATGCGCCATGTTCTTCGACGGCGATGTGGTCAGCTGCGGTCAGGCGAAGGAATTCTTTGCCGGAAACAGCTTCTACACCACCACTGCCAACCGTATCGTGCGGCAGTGGAATGACCAGCTGGTAACCTGGGAGGAGGTGGCACGATGGGTAGAACAGAATACGACCCGGTAAGAAAAAAGGCCATCCGGAAGCGGACCATCCTGTCTGCGCTGATGATTTTCATTGCAGTTCCGGCTCTGCTCATGCTGTCTGTCATGATGGGCAACGGCCAGCACTACATGATTATCAGCCTGGCTGTGGTCATCTGCTGCATGCTGCCGTTTTTCCTGGTGTTCGAAAAGAGAAAACCAAAGGCCCGTGAAATTGTTCTGGTGGCCATGATGAGTGCCATTACTGTGGCGGCACATATGTTTTTCCATGTGACGGTTCCTATTCAGATCGGGACGGCCATGGTCATTGTGGCGGGAATCGCCATGGGACCGGAAGCCGGATTCCTGGTGGGTGCACTTTCCCGTTTTGTATGTAACTTCTACATGGGACAGGGACCATGGACTCCATGGCAGATGTTCTGCTGGGGGCTGCTTGGATTCCTGGCGGGACTTGCATTCAATAAGGTGGAAGCAAGCCAGAATAAGGAAAAGGTAAAGTCCAGAGATTTCACGGTAGTTATGGGACCGGTGCTCTGTGTGGCTGCATCTGAAGTGGTGGCTTATGTCATCTGCCTGATTACAGGCTGGAAACTGTTCCAGGAAGCGGCATGGCTGGTTTACGTATGCGGTGTGCTGGGCCTTCTGGCAGGTGTGCTGCTGCAGAGAAAACGTCTGCCGGTGGATCACATCACCCTTACCGTATTCACCTTCTTTACAACGGTGATTCTCTACGGAGGCATCATCAATATGCAGAGCTTCTTCAACACTGCCGGCATTCCGGGAAGCGGAGGGCTCAGCTGGGAAACACTGCGGATTCTCTATATCAGCGGACTGCCTTATGACATCAGCCACGGTCTGGCAGCAGGTCTGTGTGTCTTTCTCATCGGAGACCCTATGATCCGCAAGATTGAGAGAATCAAGATTAAGTATGGAATTTACAAGTAGTTTACAAACCTGAAAAAAGGGGATATAATATAGGGCGCGGCAGGAAAGCTTCTGACCGCGCCTGAATTTTTTAGGAGGAGAAAGAAATGAACGAAATCAAAACCGAAAATTATAAATTCACGCAGCACAAGGAGTGCGAATTTTTCCCTTGCCATCCGACGCAGCATCCGGAAACTTTCAACTGCCTGTTCTGCTACTGTCCGCTCTATGCTCTGGGCGAAAACTGCGGCGGTAACTACAACTATCTGGAAAACGGTATCAAGGACTGCTCCGGCTGCCGCGTGCCACACGTGAAGGACAAGGGTTATGACCATGTAATGAGCAAGTATGGCGAATTAATGGAACTGGCAAGAAAGAAGTAAGACGGTACGGAGAAATATGGAATTCAGCTACGAAACAATTACATCCGGCAGTCTGGTGCTTTTATTCGGACTGCTGTTTTTATCAAGCTTTATCGATGCCATCGCCGGCGGCGGCGGCCTGATTTCCCTGCCGGCATATCTGCTGACGGGCCTGCCGGCTCACTATGCTCTGGGAAGCAATAAACTTTCCGCATCCTGCGGTACCTTAATGGCGACCATTAACTACATGAAGAATGGCGTGCTGGACTGGCGTATGGCAGTGATTTCTGCAGCTTTCTCTTTTATGGGAGCGGCCTGCGGTTCCACAGCGGCCCTGCATATCGACGATGCGGTACTGAAGAAGGTTATCGTCTTTGTGCTTCCTGTGGCGGCGGTGATTATCCTGTCTAAACGGAATCTGTCCGACGAGAATTTTTCTGCAGATGTTCCGCGGAATAAGCGTCTGATTTTCGCGGCCTGCATCGGTCTTTTCATCGGTTTTTATGACGGCATGATTGGTCCGGGAACCGGTACTTTTGCTATTATTGCATACTGTCTGCTTATGAAGTACGATCTGCGTACTGCTTCCGGAAATGCCAAAATGCTTAATCTGGCGTCCAATGTGGCGTCTGCCATTACTTTTGCGCTGGCAGGTACTGTGATGTGGAAACTGGCAGTGCCGGGTGCGGCCTTCTGCATTCTGGGCGGTCAGGTGGGTTCCCGCCTTGCCATTGCCCGCGGTGCAAAATTCATCCGCCCGATGCTCATCGTGGTGCTGGTGATGATTCTGGTTAAGCTGGCTACTGACGTATTTTTCTAAAACCGGAGAATTCCGACACAGTTTGATGCATAGAATACCTTTTAAGGAGGTGTTTTGCCATGAAACTGGGAATTGTAGGAACGGGAGCCATGGGAAGAACCATGGCAGCACATGCGCTGGAAGAAGGCACTTTCAGTCGGATACATATGATAGAACCCACAGAGCCGGGATGCTGGCCGGAAGAAAGGCTGGATCTGATTATTGATTTCAGCCATCCCGATGCACTGGAAGGGATTTATGATTACTGCCGGCGGCAGGGCGGAGGAATCCCCGTGGTGATTGCAACCACAGGATACGGACCGCAGCAGGAAACCCTGGTAAAGCTGCTGGAAAAAATCTGTCCGGTGGACCGCAGCAGCAACTATTCCAGAGGAATCCGCATCATGACGGAACTCTGCAGGCTTGGTTCCGAGACAGCCGGAGATGACTGCGATATCCGCCTGACGGAGGTTCACCATACGAAGAAAAAGGATGCCCCAAGCGGAACTGCCAGATCTCTGTGCAGAATTCTGGGGCTGAATCCGGAAGATGAAACTGCTGTACAGAGTCTGCGTATGGGAACTGTATATGGGGAACACACGGTATATTTTGCCATGGAAGACGAAGTGGTGGAGGTGCGGCATACGGCACTTTCGAAGAAAATATTCGCCATTGGTGCACTGGAAGCGGGAAAAAATCTAATGAATGATTGACGAAGCGTCCAAATTGTGGTAAAACATTAAGATAAAAACCTGCATAATGTTAAGAATGTGCTAAGAATACAATGGAGATAAAAAGATGGAAATCGAATTAAAGTATCTGGTGGAAGATGAATTTACCAGAGAACGGATTCTTCATGATGCACATCTGATGAAAATGTCAGATGAAGAGGAAGTGGAAACAATTCCGATGAAGGCCGTATATTATGATACTGAAGATAAGGCACTGCTGAGAAAGCAGTTTGCATTCCGTGTCCGTTACGAAGACGTTCTGCCTGTAGCTACCATGAAGTGGGGCGGCGGCGCGGTGGATGGACTTCATCAGCGCGGTGAACTGAATGTAACTGTGAATGAAGAGTTTGCGGCAGCACCGAACGTGGATATTTTCAGAGGCAGTGAAATTTATGATGAGATTTATGAAGCTGCCGGCGGACGCACGCTGATTCCTGTAATGGAAATGGAATTTGTACGCAGACAGATTCACGTGGATACCGGTAAGTCTATCAGTGTGGTTTCCTGTGACCAGGGTGAAATCCGTACCACCGGGGGCAACGCTCCGATTTCTGAAGTGGAAGTGGAACTGTACTCCGGAGACCAGGAGGATATGATCGCACTGGGAAATGAACTGGCTGCCAAATACAATCTGAAACCGGGCAATCAGAGCAAGTATCAGAGAGGTCTGGAACTTCTCGGTTTCACAGAATAAAGAAAAATTGACTGCTTTTTTCCTTTTTTACGGGAATGAGGCAGTTTTTTCTTTTATTTCATACAAAAATAAGTGAAAAAGAGGTGAAATCTCTGCTTTTTTCTTTACTTTGTTGACAAAAGGAGTTATAATGTACTGTAATTGTCTTAGTTAAAAACAATGTTTTATATAATCAGGAGGAATTTTTTAAATGAAGGCAACATTTATTTCTAGAGAAAAGAATGATGTAAAGTTTACTATGGAATTCACTGCAGAAGAATTCGACCAGGCTCAGGTTAAGGTTTACCAGGCTCAGAAGGGCAAGATCGAAATCCCTGGTTTCCGTAAGGGTAAGGCTCCTAGAAGCATTATCGAAAAGCACTTCGGTGAAGGCATCTTCTTCGAAGACGCAATCGATGAACTGCTGAGAGGAAACTACGAAGCAGCAGTAAAGGAACTGGATCTGGATCTGATCGATTCTCCAAGAGCTGAATTCTCTGAACTGAAGAAGGGTGAAGGCTTCACTGTTACTATCACTGTAGCAGTTGCTCCAGTTGTAGAAGTTAAGAACTACAAGGGCATCGAAATCGAAAAGATTGAAAACGAAGTAAAGGACGAAGACGTTGAAAACAACCTGAAGCAGCAGCAGGAAAGAAACGCAAGAATCGTTTCCGTTGAAAGAGCAGCTCAGGAAGGCGACACTCTGGTTCTGGACTACGCTGGTTTCGTAGGTGAAGAACAGTTCGAAGGCGGCACTGCTCTGGAACAGGAACTGACTCTGGGGTCCCAGATGTTCATCCCTGGTTTCGAAGAACAGCTGGTTGGCGTAGCTGCAGGCGAAGATAAGGACGTAGTTGTTACTTTCCCTGAAGAATACCACGCACCTGACCTGGCTGGCAAGGAAGCAGTATTCAAGTGCCACGTACACCAGGTTAAGGAAAAGCAGGTTCCTGCACTGGACGATGAATTCGCTGCAGACCTGGGCTTCGACACTCTGGACGAACTGAAGGCTTCCGAAAGAGAAAAGCTGGAAAAGTACGCTAAGGCTGGTGCTGAAAACCAGATGAAGGACGCTGTACTGGGTAAGCTGGTAGAAGCAACTGAAGTTGAAATCCCTGAAGTAATGATCAAGGACGAACTGGACAGAAGCGTTCAGGAACTGAATCAGCAGCTGAGCTACCAGGGTCTGTCCATCAAGCAGTACCTGGAATTCACCGGTAAGGCAATGGGCGACTTCCTGGATGAACTGAGACCAGAAGCTGAAAAGGCTGTTAAGACCAGACTGGTTATCGCAGGCGTAGCAGCAGCAGAAGCTATCGAAGTATCCGAAGAAGAAGTAGAAGAAGAACTGAAGGTTATGGCTGTTCAGTATCAGATGACTGCTGACAAGGTAAGAGAACTGCTGGGTGAAGACATGATGCAGTACCTGGTTAAGGACCTGAAGTCCAAGAAGGCAATCGAAGTTCTGTTCGAAAACGCTGTAATCAAGTAGTATTGGGCGTATCAGCCGACTGAAAAAAGTAAATACTATCAGTACAATACGAAGCCGGGCGGGCAGAAGAGTCTGCCCGGCTTCTAAAAAATACCGAAAGAAAGTGAGGGGTATCGATCATGGCATTAGTACCATATGTAGTTGAACAGACCAGCAGAGGGGAGCGGTCTTACGATATTTATTCCAGACTGTTAAAGGACAGAATCATTTTTATCGGCGAACAGATTGATGAACATGTGGCAAGCCTGGTTGTGGCACAGCTGCTGTTCCTGGAAGCAGAAGACAGTGAAAAGGATATCTGTATCTACATCAACAGCCCGGGCGGTTCTGTAACTGCCGGCATGGCGATTTATGACACCATGCAGTATATCAAGCCGGATGTTTCTACCATCTGTATTGGTATGGCTGCAAGCATGGGTGCATTCTTGCTGTCCTCCGGAACGAAGGGCAAGCGTTTTGCACTGCCAAATGCTGAAATCATGATTCATCAGCCGCTGGGCGGGGTAAATGGACAGGCAGAGGATATTAAAATCCATGCCGAATGGATCCTGAAGACAAGAGACAAACTGAATAAGATTCTGGCAGCAAACACCGGTCAGGATCTGGCAGTCATTGAACGTGATACCGACCGTGACAATTTCATGGGGGCAGCAGAAGCTGCAGAATACGGCCTGGTAGACCGTGTGATTCAGTCCAGATAATCTAAAGGGGGAAAAGAATGAGCAAATACGATGAAAACAAACAGCTGAAGTGTTCCTTCTGCGGCAAGCCGCAGAGCCAGGTAAAGCGCCTGGTAGCAGGTTCCGGCGTTTACATCTGTGATGAGTGTGTAAATCTCTGCCTGGAAATCATCAATGATGATATTTCCGACGGAAACGGCGCACCAAGGGAAGAAGCAGCTTATAAACTGCCGAAGCCAAAGGAAATCACACAGACTCTGTCTGATTATGTAATCGGTCAGGACGCGGCCAAGAGAGCACTGGCTGTTGCAGTATATAATCACTATAAGAGAATCAACAATCCGAAGATGTCCAGAGAAGACGAAGTTGAACTGCAGAAGAGCAACATCGTTATGATCGGACCGACCGGATCCGGCAAAACATTACTGGCCCAGACTCTGGCAAAGATTCTGGATGTGCCGTTTGCCATCGCTGACGCTACTGCACTGACCGAAGCCGGTTATGTTGGCGAAGACGTGGAAAATATTCTGCTGAAGCTGCTGCAGGCTGCGGATTTTGACGTGGAAAAGGCTCAGAAGGGCATCATCTACGTGGACGAAATCGATAAGATTTCCAGAAAATCCGACAACCCGTCCATTACCAGAGACGTAAGCGGTGAAGGCGTACAGCAGGCACTGCTGAAAATTCTGGAAGGCACCGTTGCCAACGTGCCACCACAGGGCGGACGTAAGCATCCGCACCAGGAATTTATCCAGTTTGATACCACCAACGTACTCTTTATCTGCGGCGGTGCATTCGATGGACTGGATAAGATTATCCAGAGAAGAATGGGTGAAAAGGTAATCGGATTCAATTCCGAACAGAAGAATACGAAAGTGGATGAAAAAACTCTGCTGACTTTGGTACAGCCGGAAGACCTGCTGAAGTTCGGTCTGATTCCGGAATTCATCGGCAGACTGCCGGTGATCGTAACACTGGAATCTCTGACAGAAGACGCACTGGTAAGCATCATTACCGAGCCGAAGAATGCACTGCTGAAGCAGTACAGAAAGCTCTTCGCACTGGATGATGTGGAACTGGAAATTGAAGAAGATGCAATCCGCGCTATTGCAAGAAAGGCACTGGAAAGAAAGACAGGTGCCAGAGGTCTGCGCAGCATTTTCGAAAAAGCAATGACAGAAATCATGTACGAAATCCCATCCAGAGACGATGTGGAAAAGTGCATTATTACGAAAGAAACCATCGAAGACGGAAATCAGCCAAAGCTGATTCTGGAAGGTGGGGAAACAGAACAGCTGGAAGCAACTGCTTCCTGATAGGATGAGGCAGGCAGGCCCTGCCTTGTTCCATTTTACTGTGAAAGGAGGAGAACACAGTGAACGATTTTGAAGAAAAAATCACTGAAGAACTGCATGAAGAAGCAGCGGATGCTGCAGAAGAAACTGCAGAAACTGCGGAAGAAGCAGCAGAGTCTGCGGAACCAGCGGAACCGGAAGAATTACCTGCGTTCCCCTGCATTCCTCTTCGCGGTCTGACCATTTTCCCTCAGACCATCATGCATTTTGATATTGGAAGAGAAAAATCCATCAAGGCGCTGGAATATGCCATGAAGAACGGAAAGGAACTTTTCGTAACTTCCCAGATGGATGAAAATATACTGATTCCGACCCCTGATGACTATTACAAGGTGGGTACGGTAATCAAAGTGAAGCAGATGCTGAAGATCCAGGGCGACAGTGTCCGTGTACTGGTAGACGGTCTTTACCGTGCAGTGCTGAAGGAACTGACTGCTGAAGAACCGTTCCTCATGGCCCGTGTGGAAAAGGCGGAAATCACTCCGGCTGATCCGCAGGACCCTGAAATTCAGGCTTTTGTGAGAGCTGCACTGGACAATTTTGATCAGTATCTGGAATTCGACACCGGACTGAAAGACAGCGCTTACGATATCGTGGCATCCATTGAAGATCCATCTCTCTTTGCAGATACCATGATCATGCAGATGCCTGTGCGTATTCCGCGTAAGCAGGAAGTGCTGGAAGCCTTCGATGTGAAGGAACGTCTGGTGGTGCTGAACCGTATTCTGGTAGGTGAAAACCATATTCTGGGTCTGGAAAAGTCTATTAATGACAAGGTGCAGGAGAGCATCAAGAACAACCAGAAGGAATATTATCTGAGAGAACAGATGAAGGCCATCCAGGAAGAACTGGGTGTGGATGAAGATGCGGAGGCGGAAGCTGACAAATGGCTGAAGGCTCTGGAAGAACTCCATCTGCCTGAAAAAATCGATGAAAAGGTGAAGAAGGAAATCCGCAAGTTCAAGAAGCTGCCTCCAAGTGCGGCTGACAGCGGTGTAATCCGCAACTATGTGGAAACCATTCTGGATCTGCCATGGAACAAGGAAAGCAAGACCAATATTGACATCCGCAAGGCTGAAAAGATTCTCAATGAGGATCATTACGGTCTGGAAAAGGTAAAGGAACGTGTGCTGGAATATCTGGCAGTAATCCACCTTTCCCGCGGCATGAAGGGTCCGATTCTCTGTCTGGTGGGTCCTCCGGGTGTGGGCAAAACATCCATCGCCCGTTCCATCGCCCGTTCCACCGGCCGTGAATTCGTAAGAATGTCCCTGGGCGGCGTACGTGACGAAGCGGAAATCCGCGGACACAGAAGAACCTATATTGGTGCGATTCCGGGCAGAATCATTTCTGCCATGAAGGATGCAGGCACCAGGAATCCGGTCTTCCTCTTTGACGAAATTGACAAAATCGGCTCCGATTTCAAGGGTGACCCGGCTTCCGCTCTGCTGGAAGTGCTGGATCCGGAACAGAATAAGGAGTTTACAGACCACTTCCTGGAAGTGCCGTTTGACCTGTCCCGTGTCATGTTTGTAACCACTGCAAACAGCATCGAAACCATTCCGCGCCCTCTGCTGGACAGAATGGAAGTGATTCAGGTTTCCGGCTATACCGAGGAAGAAAAGGTAAATATCGCGCAGAAGTACCTGATTCCTAAGCAGGTGAAGAGCCATGGACTGAAGCAGAAAAACTTCTCCATGACCGAAAAAGCGCTGCGTGACCTGATTAACTACTATACCAGAGAATCCGGTGTACGTAATCTGGAACGTGAAATCGGAAGTCTCTGCCGTAAGGTGGCACGCCAGAAGGTGGCCAAGAAGGGCAATGATTTCAAGATTACACCGACCAGCCTGGAAAAGTATCTGGGTAAGAAAAAGTTCCGCTACGACATTGTCGAAGGGGAAAGTGAAGTTGGTGTAGTAACCGGTATGGCATGGACACAGGTGGGCGGAGATACCCTCTTTGTGGAAACCGCCAAAGTTCCGGGAACCGGAAAGATTCAGCTGACCGGCCAGCTGGGCGATGTGATGCAGGAATCTGCACAGGCTGCCATTACATACATCCGCTCTATTGCGGAAGAATACAAGCTGGAAGAAGATTTCTACAAGAAGTATGATCTTCACGTGCATGTGCCGGAAGGCGCAGTGCCGAAGGACGGCCCTTCTGCCGGTGTGACCATGTTCACATCTGTAATTTCTGCACTGACAGGAATTCCGGTGCGCAAGGACGTGGCAATGACCGGGGAAATCACACTCCGCGGCAAAGTACTGCCGGTAGGCGGTATCAAGGAAAAGGTGCTGGCTGCACACCGTGCAGGTATCCGTACCATCCTGCTGCCGAAGGAAAATGAAGCAGATATTGATGATATTCCGCAGACCGTACGGAAAACTCTCCGTTTCGTTCTGCTGGAAAGAGCACAGGAAGCGCTGGAATATGCGCTGGCGAAAGAACAGGAATAAGATATGATTAAGATTAAGAAATCCGAACTGGAAACCGTGGCAGTAAAGCCAAGCCAGTATCCGCCGGTTGGTCTGCCGGAAATTGCTTTCGCAGGCCGTTCCAATGTAGGTAAGTCTTCCCTGCTGAATCTTCTTACCGGAAGAAAGGCTCTGGCACGTGTATCCGGAAGCCCGGGCAAGACCAGAACCATCAACTTCTACAAGGTCAATGATGAATTCCGTATTGTGGACCTGCCAGGTTACGGTTACGCGAAGATCTCCAAGTCCGTATCCGAAAACTGGGGCGAGATGATGGAAGCTTATTTAAGCAACCGTGAAGGTCTGAAGAAGGTAATTCAGCTGGTGGACGTGCGTCATACACCGTCTGCACAGGACGTACAGATGTATGAATATCTGAAGTATTACGGACTGGACGGCATCGTGGTTGCAACCAAGGCCGACAAAGTTTCCAGAAACGAACTGCAGAAATGTATCAGCGTAATTCGCAAGACTCTGGATCTCTCTCCGGAAGACAAAGTTATCCCAATCTCTTCTCTGAAGCGTTCCGGACACGATGCTCTGCTGGCTGAGATTGAAAAATTACTGGAGGAATAAATGAACTTCATCAGTTTTCGGGTGATTCTGAGCAGAATCAAGGCAATTAAGGCAATGATGACCGATAAGACCGTGCCGAAGCGGAAGAAACTTCTGATTATCGCGGGGCTGGTTTATCTTTTCATGCCTCTGGACATTGCTCCTGTAGTTTTAGGGCCGGTGGCACTGGTAGATGACCTGGTTTTGTGGACCTGGATTCTGTGGAATCTGAAGGATACACTGGACGCCTACTGGGTTGGAGAAAAAGTTAATGATTTTTCGAAAGATTTTAGTGGAAAAAATCTGGTAGAAGGTGTAGAATTTAAGGTAGATGAAGAAGAGTAAAATCTTGTTCAATTAAATTACTTATCAATGTAAAGGAGATACATAAAGAAATGGGCTACGAAGTAAAAATCGGTTTATCCAACAAGCACTTACACTTAAGCGCAGAACACATTGAAGCATTATTTGGTGCAGGTCACGAACTGACCCCAACCAAGCCACTGGTACAGCCTGGTCAGTTTGCTGCTGAAGAAAAGGTTGATATCGTTGGTCCTAAGGGCACTCTGAAGGGTATCAGAGTTCTGGGTCCTGCTAGACCTGAAACTCAGGTTGAACTGGCTATGACTGATGCAAGAACTATCGGCATCAAGGCTCCAGTAAGAGAATCCGGTAAGCTGGAAGGCACTCCTGGCTGCAAGCTGGTTGGTCCTTGCGGTGAAGTTGAACTGGATCACGGTGTAATGGTTGCTCTGAGACACGTTCACTTAAACGAAGAACAGGCTGCTGAAGCTGGCGTAAAGGACGGCGAATTTGTAAGCATCAAGATCGAAGGCGAAAGAGGCCTGGTATTTGATAACGTTCTGGTAAGAGCTGGTTCCAAGCACGAAAGAGAAGTTCACCTGGATACTGACGAAGGTAACGCAGCTGGCTGCGGTCCTGATGCAGTATGCACCATCATTAAGTAATTTAAAACAATTGCATAATACAGAGGGCGGAAGTAATTCCGCCTTTTGTATTTCCAAAAACATATAGCAGGAAAACAAGGGGTATGTTATAATAATAAGTTAAGAAGACTGATTATGAAAGAAGGTTATCACCATGAGCAGATTTAAGACAATTTGTTCCGTTATATTGGTGTTCAGCATAGTAATGGTAACTTTGACACTGGGACAGAGTCTGATTTTCAGACTTCCGGATATGTATCTGTTCCATTTCAATGACTCCCGGTGCGTGGATAAACTGTATACTTCTCTGACCAGCACACAGATGGCAGATGAGATTGCAGGATTCATGAATTCTTTCCGTCCGGAGGAATTTCAGGTTCACGATTTTACGGGCTATGATGAACTGCCGATTTTTGACAGCAGGGACAGCTACAATATGATGGTTATGAAGAAAATGGTGGATGTGAGCGGTATTCTCTGCATCATCGGCCTGATTCTGATGGTATCGATTTATATCCTGCTTGTGCGGGATGAGGAGACCAGACTGCTGCGGAAGAGTTTCCTGGCAGGTGCAGCTTTCAGCGGTGCAGCTATTGTGCTGCAGGCGGTAATTCTGTCTGCTGCCGGTCTTCGGAGCAGTTACTTCCGTCTCTGGGGTGTGCGCCAGGCAGCGGAAGATTCCAAGCTGGAGCTGATTATGGGCGACGATTTCTGGGCGGTATGCACCGTATTTCTTACAGGAATTTCGCTGATTATTCTGGCAGTACTCGCCTATGTAAATTACAGGGTGACACGTCCGCCGAGAATATTTTACTAGATTTTGAAAGGAGGACAGGAGAATGGTATACATTCATCTTGCAGAAGGATTTGAAGAAATTGAGGCACTGACACCTTGCGACCTGCTTCGCAGAGTCGGTGTAGATGTTAAGACTGTGTCCGTTACCGGAGAAAAGGTGGTAACCGGGGCACATTCCATCCGTGTGGAGGCGGATCTGCTGTTTGAAGAAGCTGATTATGACAGCTGCAGCATGATTGTGCTGCCGGGAGGACTGCCAGGTGCATTCAACCTGCAGGATCACGCAGGTCTGGAAGCGCAGATCAGAAAATTTGCGGAAGAAGACCGGCCGCTGGCTGCAATCTGTGCAGCACCGCTGGTGTTTGGTTCCCATGGTGTTCTGAACGGAAGAAAGGCGACGATTTATCCGGGTATGGAAGCCAACCTGACAGGAGGAAAAGCTGTAGACAAGCCGGTGGTTTGCGACGGAAACCTGATTACTTCTCAGGGACCGGGAACGGCCATGGAGTTTGCACTGACAATTGTAAACTTCTTTAAGGGGGAAGAAGTTACACTGGATTTAAGAAACGATTTATTACTGGAAAGAAGAGTATAGCAAATGGGTTATAAAGTAGATTATCATGTTCATTCATGGTGCTCCGACGGCACCATGAAACCGACAGAACTGGTGCGTAAGTACCATGAAGAAGGATACGATATTATTTCAATTACAGACCATGACGGTATCGATGGAATTGCAGAAGCCCTGATCGCAGGGGAAGCACTGAAGATTCAGGTAATCACCGGTGTGGAACTGTCTGCGGATTTCGATGGCATCAACCTGCACATCCTGGGTTACAAGTTTGACCATGAAAATGAAGAACTGCAGGAAAAGATGGAAGAACTCCGCGGATACCGTAAGGAAAGAAATGAGAAGATTCTGGCAGCACTGCAGAATATGGGCTATGACATCACCATGGAAGATGCCAAGCAGCGCAAGGGTCAGAAATATATCGGCAAGCCGAATTTTGCAAGAGCACTGGTGGCAAAGGGATACGTTGGCAGTGTAAAGGAAGCTTTTGCTGAAGGTGTATTCCTCAATGCACCGGAAATCAAAGCCATCGAAAAAAAGAAGATGACTGCAGAAGAAGCAATCAAGCTGATTGCACAGGCCGGCGGCATGGCAGTTCTGGCACATCCTGCAAAGATTAAGAAAATCGGAGAAAGAGGCAGCGAAGAATACTGGAAGAACTTCGAAGAACTTCTCCGCAGCCTGAAGAAGATGGGCCTGAAGGGGCTGGAATGTTTCTATCCGGAACATACCGAAGAAGAACAGCTGAAGTTTGCAGTGCTGGCAGGCAAGTTCCATCTGCACATGACAGAGGGGTCTGATTATCACGGCGACGAATAAGCCGGAAGGAGTATCACTATGGGTGACAAAGCAGTTTTCAACAACCGTAGAGTGGCAGCGGCAGTACGTACTCAGGAAGATTTTCTGGCAGCACTGGATTCCAGCGTTGATGTTATTTTTCTGCTGTATTCCAATATTCTGACGGTAGGGGAGCACATTCAGAAGAGCCATGATGCCGGGAAGAAAGTCTTTGTACATATGGACTTTACGGAAGGAATCGGCAAAGACCGTGCAGGTCTTCAGTATTTGAAAGGGCTTGGGGCTGACGGTATTCTGACTACGAAGACCAGTATGATCCGCCCTGCTAAAGAAACTGGTTTGATTACGGTACAGCGGTTCTTCATTCTGGATTCTCACTCTGTGGATACGGCCCTGGATTCCATCCGTATCGCCAAGCCGGATGTGGTGGAAATCATGCCGGGGGTCGTAGTAAAGAAAATTAAAGAGTTTGCGGATAAAGTCAATACGCCGATTCTGGTGGGAGGCCTTCTGGAGTTTCCGGAAGAAGTGGATGCGGCCATTGAAGCCGGAGCTACTGCGGTTTCCACTGCGGACCGGATTTTATGGAATTATAAATAACAGCTGAACGGGGAGGGAACATTATGAAAATCATGTTTTGCGGTGCGTCAATGGATGTAACAGGGTCCTGTCATTTAATTACCACTGACAGCCATAAGATTCTGCTGGACTGCGGACAGTTCCAGGGGGGAAAGGAAATGGAAAAGCTCAACTATGAGCCGTTTCCGTTTGATGCAGAAGAAATAGAATGTGTACTTCTTTCCCATGCTCATATCGACCACTGCGGACGTATTCCGCTGCTGGTTAAGAGGGGATTTAAAGGACAGATTTACTGTACCGATGCCACTGCCGATCTTCTGGCAGTTATGCTGAAGGACAGTGCGCATATTCATGAAAAGGATGCAGAATGGCAGTCCAGAAAGAATGCCAGAACCGGAAAACCGCCGGTAGAGCCTCTGTACACCATGCGTGATGCGGAAAATGCACTGAAGCTGGTAAAACCGGTGCTCTATGATCAGCTGGTGGAAATCAACGAACAGATGCGTATCGTATTCAATGATGCCGGTCATATTCTGGGCTCTGCCATCACAGAACTTTGGGTAGATGAAGGCGAAACCACTTCCAAGATTGTTTTCTCCGGAGACCTTGGGGTGGAGGACCGTCCTATTTTAAGAAATCCAAAGAAGATTAAAAAGGCAGATTATGTTATCTGTGAATCTACATACGGCAATCGTCTCCATCCGGCCAACTCCACCAGCATTGATGAGCTGATAGACATCACTCTGAAGACTGTGAAGAGGGGCGGCAGCGTGGTGATTCCATCCTTTGCCGTAGGCAGAACACAGGAACTGATTTACCAGTTCAATATGTTCTATGAACAGCACGCAGAATACCAGAAGGATCTGGAAAACATAAATGTATATATCGACAGCCCGATGGCAACTACCGCCACCGAGGTGTTTAAAAAGAATGCCCAGGTATTCGATGAAGAAACCAAGGCATTTATTCTCAGTGGCGACAATCCTCTGGACTTCAAGAATCTGAAGTTCACAAGAAACACTGCCGACTCTCAGATGCTGAACGCTGATACATCCGCCAAGATTATCATTTCTGCCAGCGGTATGTGCGAAGCGGGACGTATCCGCCACCACCTGAAGCATACCCTGTGGGATGCAAGAAACAGTATTGTTTTCGTAGGCTATCAGGCAGAAGGTACACTGGGACGCAGCCTGGTTCAGGGGGCATCCGAAGTAAAACTCTTCGGTGAACCAATCAGTGTAAATGCGGAAATTTATAATCTGGAAGGGTTCTCCGGTCATGCAGACCAGCATGGACTGATAGACTGGCTGAGCGGATTCCAGACCGCACCAAAGCAGATTTTCCTGGTACACGGGGAATACCAGTCCAAGCACGATTTTGCTGATAAGATTCGTGCTGAGCTGGGATTCAGTCCGGTTGTCATCGAATGCAACAGCGAATTCGAACTGGAAACCGGTATGCTGCTGAGCAAAGAAGAAATCATTAAAGAAGCTATCGATGAAGAAGCAGTTGTGAAGCTTCAGGATAAGCTGGCAGAAGTGGAAGCGAACCTTTCCGGCCTGTTGGATGCTGCAAGAGGTGCTGTATCCGGTGATATTTCTCCGGAAAAGCTGGCTGCCATTAACAATATTGTGCAGGAACTGGAGAAGGCATCCCTGAACCTGGGATCTTCTGTGACTGCGGAAGACCGCGACACCACACCGCTGAGCCAGCAGTAATTTTGCAGGAGGACTGCATCATGCAGAATGTAATTGTAATTGGGATTGCCGGAGGTACAGGCTCCGGCAAGAGCACCATGATTCAGAAAATTAAAGAAGAGTTTCACGATAATATTACCATACTGAGCCATGACTTTTATTATAAGCGTCATGACCAGCTCACCTATGAGGAACGTACAAAGCTGAACTACGACCATCCGGATGCTATTGAAACGGACTTGATGATTGAGCATGTACGTCAGCTCCGCCAGTGGAAGACCGTGGAACGTCCGGTTTACGATTTTACCATTCATAACCGGGTGGATGAGACTGTGGAAGTGTATCCCGCAAAAGTTGTAGTGGTGGAAGGGATTCTGATTTTTGAAAATCAGGAGCTGAGAGATTTATGCGACATCAAGGTATTTATCGATACCGATGCAGATGTGCGTATTCTCCGCCGTATTCTCCGTGACGTAAGTGAACGCGGAAGAACTCTGGATTCCGTTATCACACAGTATCTCACTACGGTGAAACCGATGCATGAGCAGTTTGTGGAACCGAGCAAGAAATATGCAGACATCATTGTACCTGAGGGCGGGTATAACCGTGTTGCACTGGAAATGCTCAATGAAAGAATTCACTCCCTTCTGAAGCAGAGTGAAAAATAAGTGGATTATCTGTGCTGAATGTTGTTTCTGAAGATACGGAGGTATCAGATGAGCGATTATCAGCTGAAAAAACTGAAATCCTGCCTGCTGCCGGAGACGGTTTACCGTCAGGCACTGTGGGCAGTGAAGGATTTGCCGCGGATGCGGGAAAGCCTTCTGGAAATGGAGCAGTCTCTGGACTGTCTGTCCCAGGTGTATACCGGACAGCCGCGGGGCAGCGGCATTCATTCGGATATGACTGCAAAACGTGCAGGGCAGATGGCGAATCTTGCCCTCAGAATCCGAATCATAGAAGACAGTCTGAAAGTGGTTCCTGTGGAGTATCGGGACGGAATCCTGGACAAAGTGGCATACGGAGTGCCATATCCGGACTTCCGCCATCCTAACACCTGGAGAAAATGGCAGCAGGCCTTTCTCTATGAAGTGGCACATGGACTGCACCTGTACTGAAAATTGAACATCCCGGCTGAATCAGCCGGGATGTTTTTTATGTATTTTAGATTGTGAAATCCCTGATTCTTTCTCCATGTCGAACGCCGTCGAAAAATGACAGAAATTTCATGTAAAAAAATGTTAAACTGTACTGAAATTAACGTTTGCCTGTGGTATTATGGTAGTGTCAGAAATTGGAGGTAAAGAGGATATGATGAAACAGAAAGCAGCCGGCATTCTTCTGATAGTAATCTCTCTGGGAGCTTTGGGTTTCTGGGAATTCTGGGGTAGAGAGAATCTGGCTTATGAACCGATCCTTGTTCTCAGGCAGGATGTTCCGGAGAATACGGAAATTGTAAGAAGTCTGCTGGATATTAGGCGAGTGGAGAATCCAGGTGAGCAAGTACTGCTGGAAAAAGACGCAGCGGCCTTAATCGGTATGGAATCTGCCCAGTTTATTCCGGCAGGTACACCTTTGCACAGAGAATTCTTTCAGGATCCGTCACTGGCAACCGGCGGAAGCACAGGACAGTATATTTTATCCATACCGGCTGAATGGCTCATTTCGTTCCCGCAGACCCTGCGGAGAGGAGACGAAGTGAGCTTTTATTATGGGGAAAAACAGGTGATAACCGTGCGTGTGGCACATGTAAGAGACAGCAGCAATCAGGAAGTTGTTTCTGCTGATGAAGCCAGACTGCAGGCAACTGCCCCTGCGAGCCAGCTGGAAATAGTGGTTACGGAAGCTGAAGCAGTAAAGCTTGCTGCAATGGCGGAAAAAGGAAAACGGTTCATGGTACTTTACAGTTAGGAGCAGGATATGATAATTGAAAATGTAATACTGTTTTATGGCTGTGACAGCCAGGTGGGAACAACCATGACTGCACTTTCGGTTGCGGAACTGCTTGCGGAAAAAGGTAAAAATGTCCTGTACATCAGTGCCGGTTCAACCCCGGGCATTGCTTTTTCCACTGCAGAGCCTGCGGGAGCTGCAGCTGATCTCCGGGACAGCACAGAAGATAAAGATGAAATCAGACAGCTGACGGCTAAACACTGCGGAGTGGATATTTTGCAGGGAGTACGAAGCTGGATGAATGGCGGAAATTACCTGAAGGGATTGCTTTCAGAACTGTGCCGCATGTGCAGCAGGATGTGGGATTATGTGATTGTGGATGGAGGAAGCATCGGTGAATCATCCATGGGGCAGGATACTCTGGATTTTGCAGGAATGATTTTTCTGGTACTGACCCAGCAGGAAAAATCCCTGTATCGCTGGAAGATGCGGTGGGAATGGATAGAAAGCAGAATGCAGGCCAAACCGTATTTTGTGGTGAATAAGTTCGTGGACAATGGGACATTTTATAAGGAAAGCCAGCTGCAGAAACTGCTGTCATGCGAAGAAGACAGATTGAGAACAATCCCTTACCTGCCTTATGGATGGCAGGCGGAGCTGGAGAAGTGTACCTTGATGAAATACAGAACGTTCCGGAAAGCGATGGAGAAGATTGCCGTGATGATTGAAGAAGATAAGGAGAAGAAAATTGAAACTTCAGAAGGATGAAATCAAAGAAGAATACGAACCGTTTTTTCGTGTCTGCAGTATGGTGGAAGATGTATTTGAAGCAGACTGGCGTGATACGGACGAGGCTGCCAGAAGCCGGAAACTGGAGCGTGAAAAGCGGGCAATTATAGGCTATGAACGGGAGCGGAATTTTTTTCAGGAGCGGATTCGGGAGATACTGTCTGACCGTGGCTTGCAGAATACGCTCTTTCCTCCCTGGTACCGGGATCTGGCGGATGGTGTTTTTCATGAAGTATATGGTCTGGCAGGACTGGCTCCCTGGGCATACGATGCCACAGAAGAGTACCGTAATTCTTCCTCTGCAAAACTGATTGGAGACAGGCTTTACTGTCTTATCGATGGGAAATCAGTTCTGCAGCCTCAGCGCATCAGTGCAAAACGGCGGGAGCAGCTGAAACGTTCGCTTCTGCTGGCTTCTCCCAGAGAACGGTTGGAAGAGGGGTTTCACGAAGTATATCTTCATAACGGCATAAGAATTACCATCTTCTCCGGAGAACGGACCAAACCGGATCAGGATGTTATGGTGTTCCGTAAATATATTCTGCAGAATCTGACTTTTGAGACTCTGGCTGAGCTGGAAACAATTCCGGCAGATGCGGTACCTCTGTTCCGTCTTCTGGTAAAGATCGGACTGAATGTTTTAATTACCGGGCCGGTACGCTCCGGTAAGACCACGTTTCTTCAGATTTGGCAGCAGGAAGAAGATCCTTCTCTGGAAGGTCTTGCAGTTGCCACAGACCCGGAAACGCCGTGGCATGAGATTATGCCCGATGCCCCTCTGATGCAGCTGATTGCTGATGGGAGGGATCTGGACAGGCTGACCCGCTCCCTCATGAGAGGTGATAATGACTACATACTTCTGGAGGAAATGCGGGATGCGGCAGCTTATCATCTGGCACTGGAAATTACCGCTACTGGTACCATGCGAAGCAAGGCTACTGTTCATGACGGCAGCAGTGAGAACATTCCATACAAAATGGCTTCGGCGGTACAGGAACGGTACGGTGGAAATCTTCAAAGCATTATCGCGCAGGTTTTTCGGAGTTTTCAGCTGGTGTTCCGTTTTGCTCCGGAATATCCGGATCGGAGTCGAAAGCGACTGCAGAGCATCGATGCGTACAGATACGATATGGAAAAGGATGAGGTGTCTGTACACCAGCTGTGCAGATACGATGCATCTGAGAAACAGTGGCTCTGGAAGGCAGATTTTGCATGGGCAGACGGAATCAGCGGAGTGGATAAAAAGGGAAGGGAGTGGCGCAGAATGGAAGAAATCATCAGACAGCTGGAATTTCGGAATCCACTGAAAGGAAATACAGTGGTTTATCCAAGATATTATCGGCCGGCAGCAAGGGAAGGCGGACCTGAGTAATGGAACTGGTTTTCTTTTTATTACTGACGGCAGGTGTTGTTATTCTGAAGATGCCGGAGCTGAAGGACTGCATCCGTCTGTGCAGGCATTATCTGCAGAACTGGAAGCAGAAATTTATCAATGAAGAGGAATGGAAAGAAGGAAATCGGGAGCGTTTCCGAAATCCTGCGGCGGAGCATATACGGCGGATTCTGCAGGTAAGCCTTTCCATTGGAACGAAAAAAAGTGTACGGTATTTTTACGGTATTTCTGCAGGTTTGGGAGCTGCTGTTTTTCTGCTGACAGTAAGGCGACTGGCCTTTTTAGGAGCCGTGATGGCCTGTGTTATGGGAATGTTTCTGCCGTATCTGGGGCTGCGTTGTCTGATTCAGGGAAGGCAGGTTGCAGGCTCTCATGAAGGTGAAATTCTGGTGACAGAGATTTTGAACAATTATAAAATCAACTACTGTAATATGGTACGTGCAGTTGAAGTGACCGCCATGACCATGGAAGGAGCCCCTTATTCAAGGAAGCTCCTTTTTAATTTATCCAGAGGACTGAACAGGGTATCAGGAAGCAGTGAACTGAAACTTCTGCTGGAGGAATTCCGTTTTGCCATGGGAACCTCCTGGGCAGATATTCTGGCGGATGATATTTATCTGGCGTGTCAGTCGGGGATTCGTGTGACAGAATCCTTAAGTGATCTGGCAAAATCCATGGAGCAGGTGCGGAAGATTGAGGAATTCTCCAGACGGGAAAACAATGAAGCCCGTACGATTCTTCGATACCTGATTCCACTGGGAAGCGTGGTTATGACTGCAGGCGGGATTTACTTTTTCGGTCTCACGCCGGGACAGTGGTTTTATTATCAGTTTCAGACTGAAACCGGAATCGTCTGGTTTCTCATGTGGCTTTTGACCTGGATGACTGCAGCCGGCGTTCACCTGCTTCTGACAAACCGGAAATTTGATTTATAAGGAGGAACTGATGGACTGGAATACGGCAGGACATATCCTGTATATTACATGCCTTTTATGCCTTGGAACCGGAATGCTGATTCTGTTGCTGAAAAAATATCCTGAAATGGAAATACGGGTGACTGCTTCAGCAAGGCTTCGTGTATTTGCCAGGAGACTGAAAGAAGCAGCAGAAGAGCAGAGCCGGTTTGCAGAGAAAATTCGTCAGAATGTACATTCAATACGAAGCAGAAGGTTTGATATGGAACTTTATGACAGCAGTCTGCTGCTGAAGAATCTGGCTCTGGCGGACCGCGAACATGCTTTTTCTGCAGATTATATCTATGAAAGGCTGATGGAGCATGCTCGCTGGCTGAGGCCGGTTTATGCCAGGATGCTGAATCTGTACAGGGGCGGACACGATCAGAAAGCATTTGAGTATCTTTCGGACCAGTGCGGAAGCAGGACCGGAAGAAATTTTGCCATGGTACTTTCTAAAATCGACCGGATTTCGCCGGATGAACTTGTAGAACAGATGGAAGTATTTCTGGAAATCATGGGTCAGCAGAGGATTACAGCAGAGATGAAACGGGTACAGCGGAACAGCCTGATTACAACCATGCTGGCTGCAGTATCCGTATTTGTCATGGTACTGGATTTTGCTGTGGTAATTGTGTTTATGCATACACTGACTATGATGGAAAATATATTTTAACGGAGGAGAGATGTATCATGAAAAATCTTGTAATTATTATAGGAACAGTAATACTTGGAACAATCATTGTAAACACCATGATTCTTGGAGATGGCAACTCACTGAAAACAGCAGCATCGGGAATCGTGGAAAAAGGAAATGCAGCAATTATGGAAAATCTTACATTCGGAATTGGGCCGTCTTAGGAGGAAAGCATGAAAAATCTTGTGATTCTGATGGGGACGATTCTGCTGGGAACTGCTATTTTTCATATGATGACAGGTGCCCAGCCTGGAAGCCTGAAATCAACAGCTTCTGATGTGATGCGTGCTTCTCTTGAACAATATGCTCAGGAAGGGAGCGGAAACTGGTGAAAGACCTGATAACAACTATTGCATCCTTCTTTCTGTTAACTATTTTTATCCTTCAGTTCGCTGGAAACCAGGTTACCCATGTCCGGGTCTTCCAGTCCGGACTGGCAGTAGAATCCTTCCGGGAAACTGTCAAAACCGCTGGACTTGCAGATTCATCCAATATACAGCGGCTGCAGCAGTCCCTGGCTGAAATCTGCGGATGTGCTCTGGAGGAGGTTTTCGTCAGTGTTCAGAATGGCAGTGAGATACTTACTTACGAAGTATCCTTTCCTCTGCAGAATCTTATCGTCATGGGCTCTGTCCTGGGAATTGAGCCGGAAGAAAATACAGTAAGGATGACAGAGAAAGGCTGGATTATAAGTACATATGAAGAACCTGATAATAACACTGGGACTGATTCTGCTGATGAGCCAGGGGATACTCCATGATGGTGACAGCATGCATGTAATGAGAACCCGGATGAAACTGCACAGAATATGTGACGAAATGGCAGATGCTGTGTCAGCTGTACTGGAAAGGGGAGGAAGCCCCGATGAAGCAGAAGCGTATGCAGAAGAAATTTTGCTGAGAAATTCGGGAACCAGGATGGAATGGGAGCTTGAAATAATGGGCAATACTATTAAAGTAAAAGTCCGAACCGGTGAACTGCCTTTGCGGGGAGCGGCCCCGGAACAGCCGCTGTATATCGAGTATCAGACATCAGGAAACATTGCTTCTTAACGGTAGCTTAGCCCTGAAGCGGAAATTGACTCTTGACAAGAGCTGTATAAAGCTGGTAAAATATTTGGATGTAAGAGGGAGTAACTGGCACCATTTTGGTGTGGTATCTTGCGTCAGGTCAACTGGAGATTCGATTTAAAGAAGGCTCTGGTTCGCTGATATCTTAAACAGTAAGACTTTTACCGTATCTTTATTGTATATGGTGGAAGTCTTTTTTTGTTGATTTTCGCCGCACTTTTTACAAAGGCCCCAAGGGGCAGGGAAAGGGAGAGAAGAATGCAATTTTATCTGAAAAGTATTGAAGAAACCGTAGAACAGGTCAATTCCCAGACCGGCGGTCTTTCTGCAGCAGAAGCAGAAGCGCGTCTGGCGGCCAACGGTAAGAACAAGCTGAAGGAAGCCGAAAAGGATTCTCTGTTTAAGAGATTCATGTCCCAGCTGGCTGACCCAATGATCATTATCCTGATCGTGGCAGCACTGATTTCCGGCGTGACTTCCTTCTATTCCGGTGAAGGTTTCACCGATGTAATCATCATTCTGGCAGTAGTTATCATTAATGCTGTACTGGGTGTATACCAGGAAAGCAAGGCAGAAAAGGCCATTGAAGCACTGCAGGAAATGGCTGCGGCAACCAGTAAGGTTCTCCGCGACGGTAAGATGATCTCCGTTAAGAGTGAAGATCTGGTAGTTGGTGACGTAGTAATTCTGGAAGCTGGTGACGCTGTACCGGCTGACGGACGTATCATCGACTGCGCAAGCATGAAGATTGAAGAAGCAGCACTGACCGGTGAAAGTGTACCGGTTGACAAGACTGCTGAAACTCTGGCACTGGATGGTGCAAAGGATGTACCTCTGGGTGACAGAAAGAACATGGTATACATGGGAAGTACTGTTGTATACGGCCGTGGTGCTGCAGTGATCACTGCAACTGGTATGGATACCGAAATGGGTAAGATCGCAGATGCTCTGGCACAGGCAGAAGAAGGTAAGACCCCTCTGCAGATCAAGCTGGCACAGCTGTCCAAGATTCTGACCGTTCTGGTACTGGCAATCTGTGTAGTTATTTTCGCAGTAAGCCTGTTCCGTGCTGACTCCATTGACGGTGTAGTTCTGCTGGATACTTTCATGGTAGCTGTATCCCTGGCGGTTGCTGCGATTCCGGAAGGTCTGGTTGCAGTAGTAACCATCGTACTGTCCATGGGCGTAACCAATATGAGCCGCAGAAATGCGATTATCCGTAAGCTGACAGCAGTAGAAACTCTGGGCTGTGCACAGATTATCTGTTCCGATAAGACAGGTACTCTGACCCAGAACAAGATGACTGTAGTTGACCATTACGGTGAAGATGAAACTCTGCTGGCAACAGCAATGGCTCTGTGCTGTGATGCAAAGATTGAAGCTGGCGATACTCAGGCAACCGGTGAACCTACTGAATGTGCACTGGTAAACTATGCGTACAAGCTGGGTCATGACAAGAATGAAATTGAAGGAAGACTGCCAAGAATCGCGGAAGTTCCGTTTGATTCCGGCAGAAAGATGATGACTACTGTTCACCAGGACGGTGGAAATTATGTTCAGTATACAAAGGGTGCACCGGACGAAGTTCTGAAGAAGTGTACTCACATCCTGAAGGGCGGCCAGAAGGTTGAAATTACCGATGCAGACCGTCAGGATATTCTGTCCGCTAACAAGGCAATGGCAGACCAGGCTCTGCGTGTACTGATGGCAGCAACTGCAGACCATGCAGCAAAGCCTCAGGACGTATCTGTAGAAGGTCTGGAACATGACCTGTGCTTCGTTGGTCTGGTTGGTATGATCGACCCTGTAAGACCTGAAGTAAAGGCTGCAATCGAAGAATGCGGAAGCGCTGGTATCACTCCTGTAATGATTACCGGTGACCACGTTGACACTGCATCCGCAATTGGCCGTGAACTGGGCATCCTGGACGGTACCAAGAAAGCAATCACCGGTGCAATGCTCAACGAAATGAGTGACGAAGAATTTGAATCTCAGATCAGAGAAATCGGTGTATACGCACGTGTACAGCCTGAACATAAGGTAAGAATCGTTACTACCTGGAAGAAGCTGGGTTATGTAACTGCAATGACCGGTGACGGCGTAAACGACGCACCTTCCATCAAGTCTGCAGACATCGGCGTTGGTATGGGTATCACCGGTACTGACGTAACCAAGAACGTAGCAGATATGGTACTGGCTGATGATAACTTTGCTACTATCGTAGGTGCAGTTTCCGAAGGCCGCCGTATCTATGACAATATCAGAAAGGCAATCCAGTTCCTGCTGGCATCCAACATGTCCGAAGTAATCTCCATCTTCGTGGCAACTCTGATGGGCTTCACCATTCTGCATCCGGTACACCTGCTGTGGATCAATCTGGTAACAGACTGCTTCCCTGCATTGGCTCTGGGTATGGAACAGCCTGAAGCTGACATCATGCGCAGAAAGCCTCGTAAGACCACTGACGGTGTATTCGCCGGCGGTCTGGGCGTAGACATGGCTTACCAGGGCCTGGTAGTATCCATTCTGGTTCTGATTGCTTACTTTGTAGGTCACTACATCGAAAGCGGCGTATGGGAAATCGCGGAATCTCATGACGGTATTTCCATGGCATTCCTGACTATGTCCATGGCGGAAATCTTCCACAGCTTCAACATGCGTTCTCAGAGAGGTTCCATCTTCAAGATGACCACCAGAAACAAGGCACTGTGGCTGGCAGGCGTGGCAAGCTTCCTGGCAACCACTCTGGTAGTAGAAGTTCCGTTCCTGGCAGCTGCATTCGAGTTTACTCCAATCAGCATGAAGGAATACGCAATTGCAATCGGTCTGGCATTCCTGGTAATTCCAATCGTAGAAATTGTAAAGTTCTTCGAAAGAAAGTTCGGAAAACAGTATTAATATTAACTAACAAATCCTGAAAAGGACGGCGTCAGCCGTCCTTTTTTCGTACCGCAAAATATGTTTATGACCGGGGGTGCCACCTCCTTAAGCCTGCAATATTCCCTTTTCAGCCTAAAATGCAGGATATGCTTTGTCGTGATTCCCGACGATATCGCTTTCATCACCCCTGGTCATAAGCATATTTAAATGGAAAGGAGCAAACTATGAAATGTTTCAGAATTATTATTGCAGCAATCTTACTGGTCTTTGTGTGGTCCTCTTTTTCTCTGGCTGCAGAGAAATCTTTAAAGGGTACTGCACCGCAATCAGTGAAAGCATCCGGTTATTCTTACAGCAAAATCCGCGTGTCCTGGGACATAATGAAGGACGCCGATGGATATGTTGTCTATCGTTCCTCCAGTGAGAGTGGGAAGTATAAAAGGGTGTACACCAGCGATAATCCGAAGAAAAACTGGTACATCAATACCAATCGAAAGACTGGACAAACCTGGTGGTATAAAGTCCTGGGGTATCAGCTGGTGGACGGCCGGAAGGTCTTCTCAAAATATTCAGTGCCGGTGTCTGCCTATGCCCGGCCGGAGCGGGTACAGCTTGCCCCTTTCGGCTCATCCGGATTTATTTACCGATGTCTGGATTTGAAATGGAAGGCGGTGGCAGGTGCCAGCGGGTATCAGGTGTATATGAAAGAACGGGATACGGAGAAGTTCAGCCTTATAGGAACCTTCAAAGAACCTGAAGCTTCTGTCGAAATCCCGGATACCACGAAGGAATACGACCTGAAGGTGCGTGCATACCGTACTATGGACGGGAAGACGATATATGGCAAATTCTCGGAGGTAAAGTCTTATGAGTTCGATTGGACGGAAGAAAAACTGGTGGAAGCAGGGACCTCATATATTCTGCAGCAGTGGCCGGATACAGTCTTCGACAGTACCTTGTCTGACGGTGAAGCCAAGACTCCATATAACGGCACTTCCTGGCTGGCAGTCTGGCCGAAGAGATTTTGCAGGTATGAACCGTGGGAAGAAGTCCACGCAGAACTGATTGCTGCGATTGATGCAGATGTAAATATGCAGGGACATCCGCCACAGGAGGTGTGCTTCTATATTGTACCGGAGCATGATGAGAACTGGGTGACCGTGTATTTGTTGAGTTGATTATATTGCTTTACAGGAACAGTGCCATGTGGTAAAATGTGAGCAAAAGAAGGGGGGATTGGAATGTTTGAAAGTATGCTTCTAAAACGACTCTTAATCTTTACAGTACTTGCCATATGGCCTGTGTATCTGCTCATTAAAGCAGAAACACGAAGAATACGAAATAATAATGCTCCTGAAGTTTCAGTGAAAGCAACGGTCTTAACCAAGACAGTTACAGATGAAAACATTCAGTATACCGGCTGGCATATGCGTGACAGTAAAGTGCTTTTCGCAACCTTCCTTTTGGAAGCTGGGGATACCGTTACATTGTATATGACCAGCAAGAAATATGGAACTTTCAAGGAAGGGGATACGGGGCAGCTCCTGTATCAAGGGACGAAATTACTGGAATTTAAGAAAGACGATAATTAAGACGTGTCAATTATGGCGCGTCTTTTTATATATAGATTAACAAACCAACGAAGCAGCCTCCGGGCTGTTTTTTTCGTGAAAGGAGAATTTTAATGACGATGAAACGATTTACAGCAGTGCTTCTCATGATTGCACTGCTCATCACAATGATGCCATCTGCTGCGCTGGCAGCCATCGATCCGGGAGCATCAGCCACCTACAGCGAAGGCGCAGTGCTCATCGGCGGTGATGGCGGAACCTATCAGTTCCCGAAATCTGAGCAGAGATATATCAAAATCCGATATATCGACCTTGCCACCGGTAAGTGGAAGGTTTTCGACGGGCAGTATGAGTCTGGTGAGCCGAAGCGGAGCTATGTAATCCAGCAGAACGGTTCTTCCTACCGTGGCTACTGTGTAGAGCACGGAGTTCACGTGGATTCCGGCAAGAAGCTGACTGCCAATGAGCAGCATGATGCTATCTATGCAGGCCTGTCTGAGGAGTCCATAGTAAACCTGCAGCTGGCACTGTTCTATGGGTATCAGAGCGGGGATGACATCAGTGATCTGTATGATCAGGGATTCCAGTCTTCCAAGTATTACGGTAAGCACGGCAGTTCCTATGCATGGGCTGACTGGTACATTGCAACCCAGTGCCTGGTGTGGGAAATTCAGCAGGGAAACCGCACCGACAATATGACACGACAGACCAATGACCTGGGTGTCAGCGGTGACCACTACCTGTCCATGATCAGCGGCCGCCCCGCAGTAGACGTGTATAACTGGATGGTGAGTGCTATTAAGGAACACAAAGAATTCCCAAGAGCAATCAATGGAACGGAAAAGAAGCCGAAGTCTATTCAGCTGACAGAATCCATGAAGACTTCAGATGGCTATGAATGGTCTTTTGATGATACTACAGGAAATGGCGGCGGTTATGTTGTCCTGACCCGCAGCGGCAAGGAACTGAAAGATAACAAGATTACTATTACATATAGCGACGCTTCTAAAAAGTACGTGCTTCACATGAAGGGCGAACCGAATGAAGAAGGCTACGTGATCCAGCATGCCTCCCGCGGCAAAGCACCGGAAAAAGACCTTCTCTTCTGGGGCTGGCAGTCCGGTTCTTCTCATGTGCAGACTATCGTAACCGGTGCTGCAGACCCTGTGGCTGCATATATCAAGTTTACCGCGGCTGCTGTTCCTGAAGAACCTGGCGAGGAACCGGAAGGTAACGAAAAACCCGTGCCTGAATACTTCCCAACCCTTGAATTTACCGTATCCAAAGAAGATCTGAATCCTGGATGGGACGGTAATACTTCCACTGGTATGGGCGATGCGTCTCTTGCGGCTACATATACGCTGTATCGCTCTGTAAACGGCGGTCCTGAAGAAATGGTGGACAGTGTGACCCTGGACGAATACGGCAGTGCAGAAACCCTTTATGATCAGCCATGGCCTGATGAGACTTTGCTGACTGAGACTGAGTCCGGAAGTCTGGATCATACGGAAGATGATGGGGAAGGCACTGTTACGCTCCATTGTACTGTAACACCCACAAAGTGCGAGTGGACTGCAGAAGTGTCCTACCGCATCGCAGAAACCCGTCCTGCAGGCAGATTTATCGAACCTGACAGTGGCGAGCGTACATATATTGCAAGCTATTATGCGCTCACCGAAAACAGTCAGGCATGCATGGACGAGCCGGAAAACTGGTCAGACATTCAGTACACTGTGACCTGGTCAGACGGCAGTGCTTCCGGTACCCTTGATGGTCTGGAAGACACTCTGTCCTATGACGAAGACGTGTTTATCAACGACTGTTATCGCGGCCGCCTCTTCCTCTCAAAATCCAATGAGTCAGGCGATGTGTTCAATGAAGAAGGCAGCTCCGGCGTGCAGACCAAGTCAAAGAACTCCAAGTGGAAGATGTACCTGAAGTCCGGAGGGTTTGAGGAGCATCCGTACATCCGCTTCGTAGAAGAAGGGCTGGATGCCTCCGGAACCAGAATCTACAGAGTGGTTCGTGACACTTCCGGTGCCAATAACGCGGTGACCGACATGACCGTGGGAACCAACGGCTGTATCTATATCTACGATATTCCATATGGCAGCTACCGTGTGGAAGAAGTGGCGGCCGATGATACCTCCTTTGTACTGGAATCTTTTGACCAGTTTATCGGAGAGCACGGAAATGGCTACTATCCAAACGATTCTGAAAAGGACAACCGCTACGACTGGAACATCCGTGACAAGAAGAAAGAAAACGTGGTGAAAGTCATCAAGACAGATGCGGAAACAGGTAAGCCTGTAGACCTGAAAGGGACCCACTTCTACATCCGGTATATGGGAAATCCTCTGCTGGATGACCCAACCAAGTCCGAAAACTACGGAAGACTTCTGCCAAACGCAGCTGACATCAACTCTACAGAAAAGGACTATACATTCATCTGTGATGAAAATGGGGAAATTACTATCCCGTATGATCTGGAGTTTGGTATCTATCAGCTGGAAGAATTCCTGCTGCCGGACGGCTACTATGTAAATGAAGGTGGTGTCAACTACTATACCTTCAGTGTGACTGAGCAGAACGGCCACTTCAACGGTACGGAATACGAAAAGTATTATCAGGCTGTTGCTATGCCGAACAACCAGGTAAAGGGCAAAATCTCCATCGAAAAGGAAGGGGAGATGCTGACTGACTTTGAAGAGACCACCAAGAACGGCATCAAAGTCTGGACTCCGAAGTACACACTGACCAAGCTGAAGGACGCGGTGTTTGGCATCTTTGCGGCGGAAGATATCAAACTCAGCGACGGCAACGACGGTCCTGTAATTTACGATGCAGAGACCAATGAAGTCATTACAATTCCAATTGATAAGAGCACTCATTCCGGAAACAATGATGATGGTGCAATCTATGATGAAGGTACCTATGACCATGAAAGCGGAGCAAAGCTCTACTTTAAACGTGAAAGAGACAAGGCAGAGGTCAACCGGTATCTGCGTGTTTACACTACACCGGAGCAGAAACCGTCAAGTTACTCCTATGTTTACGAGACTACTGATGGAACGCTGAATTACCGCTATGATGTAAACCTGCAGATGGAATACAAGGCTGGCGGTAAGAACGTAACCGATGTGGATATTACCAAGACCACGTCCGTTGCTGCCGGATACCTGCCGACGCTGGATGAATATATCACATATCCATCAGCCATGGTGGGAGATATGCCGGTAAATCCGATTGCAAACTACGAATCTGCTTTTGGAAACGTGCTGGATGCATGGAATCAAAAAGATATCTACGAAGCAGATGGAGAAGGTGAGCTTGGCAATATTGGTGTAAACCGATTCCAGGCTAAACTCTACGAACCATACCTGCTTACTGCAGAAGATGTGGCCATGGAAGAGCGTGAAGTGGCCGCAGAAGGCTCAGAAACACCTGTGAAAGAGACGAAAACTCACTTTGAATGGGAGAATGCAGTGACACTGTTAAATCCGGCAGAAGACCAGTCTGCAGTCTGCCAGCTGGAAGATGGTACTCATCAAACTTATGCGACTCACCAGTTCGAAGCTGATTATGAGTGGGTGACCTGTGATGAAACAGGCAGCATTCAGCAGTATACTGTGGCAGAAGGATGGACTGATATCACAGAATGGAACCTTGGCAGCAATCCAACGGAAGATCCAAAGCCGATTTATCCGATGATTAGCCAGGGAACAGAGTACAAAGTCCTTCTGGAAGACGGTGTAACTTGGCAGGAATGTCAGGCTGACGGCAACTTTGAGAAGATGGCGGTTCAGGAATACAAGGTTACCTACACCCAGGAAGCCGGTAACGAGGAAGGATTCTCCATGAACTGGGACGGCATTGAGATTGCAGCCGTGGCTAAGCTGGATGGAACGGCAGAAACTACCGTAAATAACTCATTCAGCGTGGTACCGGCAGTTTCCCTGGGCATCGGCTGCACTCAGACTACTGAGGGTAACACCACTACCTTTACAGCAGCAGAACCGTCTGCACCGGTATATTTCCTGGCTGGTGATGGTATCCGTACCGAAATGTACTACTATGGAGGCCTGACCAAAACTATCCTGACCATCCCAATGGATGCAGTGGACGGTAACTTCAGCCCGGTGGTACCAACCATCCGTTACGGTGACCAGCTCATCGACTGGTTTACACCGCTGTCTCCGGATCATCCGACATACTACCGTGAGCTTCAGACTAATGTCTCTGTGAAAGCAGAGCGTCATGAAGGAACAAAACACAGTGATGTGTATTATACTGTAACTCTGATTTCCAACCAGACTGCAGATACTGCCGAGGATGGGACCGTAGCAGCACAGCGTCCATTTGCCATCACTTATGCCGATGGTTACACCGCTACTATTGCCTGCAGCCACTCTGCTGCAGGAAACGGAATCGGCGTGCTGGTGCTGGATGGAAACGACAAGACGACACGCTATGCACTTTCTGATCTGGTGGAAATCATCACAACCGGTGAAGACGGAACCGCGGTCTCCAGTGCGCTGCCTCTTGGCATATACATCGTCCGTGAGCTTTCTGCACCGGATGGACAGACTGCAGACACGGACAAATCCTGGCTGGCTAAGCTGAAGTTTAAGGACCAGTTTACTGCGCTTGTCTGGGATAAGGTTCAGGTGGTCAACGAAGCATTTGCTGTGGAAATTGACCTTCGCAAAGTATTCGAAACCGGCTTTGACACGAACCAGTACGTTTCTGGCAGCGGAGCGGTGTTTGGCGTGTATAACGCAGAGCCGATTGCGTATAGCGGTAAGCAGCTGAAGGAAGATACCTGTCTGGATGTCATCACAGTGGACGGCCTTGGCAGAGCATTGTCAAAGACTAAGCTTCCGGAAGGACTCTACTACCTGAAGGAAGTAAAGACAAGGGATGGCTACTATTTGAATGAAATGCCTTACTATTTCGTGATAGGCGATGTGAAATCCCAGCCTCTGTATATCAGCAGGGATGTTGAGGGGGAAGATTTTGACGGCATGACCATTAAGGCTGTTATGGAAAGCCACGGAAAGGCTACTATTACAATCGACCTTCTGAAGGAGTACCCAAATACAAAGATTCTCGTGAACAGTTCGAACACAGTGCACGAAATAAATTGTGCAGACATGACCCGTTATCAGGTGGAAGTGACCGAAAGCACGCCAGCTGATATCACCCTGCCAAACGGCAAAACCCTGACGCTGACCGTAGACGGCAGTACTTACAGCTACACCTACGACGGTCAGACTGGTCAGTACGTGCCGGATATAGCCTATACAGGATATTTTGCAAAGTTCGTATATGAAGAAAAGCAGGAGGATGTAAATGATCCAAAGTATCGTACGCTGGTGATGACCTCTGCTAAGGGAAGCCATCAGCTGACAGCAGAAACTGTCCATGAGCCTGTTATGATTTCAAACCCTGAAAACCCTGAGAATCCGGAGGACCTAATCCAGAAAGTGGATGAGAAGGGCAGCAAAGTCTTTGACTACTTTTTAAATGTAAGTCTGGATGGAGCAGACCCAGTGAGACTGGATGAGGAGGAAAAGATCAGCCTGAAGACAGCAGATGGCAGCATATATGTCATAGAAGTTGCCAAGGACAGAAACGTAACTGCATCTGTCAGCGGCAGCCTGAGCGGTGCCATCAGTGATGGAGAAGAACCGGCAGTGACTGTGGACGGTGTGAAGCAGGAGGGTCTGGAATTTTTGAAGAGCGTGACCTTTGCCAGACAGGACTCCGCCGCAAAGACCGTACAGATTAAGATCAATACCCTGGACAATCTCACCAGCGGTGAGATTCGAAACGATGCGAAGGACGTACCGAAGGGACCGGACGTGCCATACATTCCGGCACCAAGTGATCCGTCTATCCGAACCACAGCTACCGACAGCGAGACAAATGACCATATCTCTGAAGCAGATCAGTCCGTGACCATCGTGGATACTGTGACATGCTGGAACCTGACCGTAGGCAGAGAATATGTTTTGAAAGGCGTACTGATGGATCAGGCGACAGGCGAACAGCTGATGGCTGGCGGCAAGCCAGTAACTGCAGAAACCAGATTTAAGGCCACTGCAGCAAACGGCAGCGTGGATGTGACTTTCACCTTCGATGGCAGCGAGCTTGGCGGCAAGTCTCTGGTAGTCTTTGAAGAACTGTTCCTGCTGACTGACCTGAATGGTGATGGAACTGCAGAAACGGAAACAAAGGTGGCAGCACACCAGGACATTACTGATGAAGGCCAAACAGTCCTTCTAAAAGCACCGGAAGAGGAGCCAACGGATGAACCTGAGGAAGAAGAACCGAAGACTAACGTACCGAAGACCGGTGACACAGCCAATGTTTGGCTTTTGCTGATGCTCCTTGCGGCAGCCGCCTTTTGGATTGCCTGGGCCAGAAAGGAATAGGGGATGAAACGATTAGCTGCATTTCTGCTGCCCTTTATCCTGTGTACCGTTACAGCATGGTCCGCGGAGCACAATCTGCAGACCATGTATCTGAAAACGCAGGCCTTTGCTTATCTGTATCCGTCAGCCAATGATGAATATGCAGCAGCAGTGTACGGCAAGGGAGAGGCAGTAAAACCTGTTGGATGGCGGCAGGGTTACTGTATAATAGAACATCTGGGGCAGTCGCTCTATCTGCCGGAGAAACTGCTGACTTCGGAAAAGCCCCGGTGGAACTATTTTGTGACGAATGCGCATCGAAAACTGACCCTCAGAGAAAACTGCGTTCTGTACACTGAACCGGCAAAGTCTGCAGAAACCGTGTTTTGCAGGGATAAGACGATGTATACTCTCGGAGAGACGAAACGGTGGTATAAGCTGTATACGGATGGACGTGTGGTTTTTATCCGTAAGGACAGCAGCGATATTTTAAAAAATGAAAAAGCTAAGTTCCCTGAAATCAATATTTCATGTTCCTGCGATAAAGAAAACTTTTTAATGCGGATTCGGTATTTTTACTGTCTTCTTCCGGCGCAGGCAAGAAATATGATGGGTAAAAATCTGAAAATTCATGTGGTAAACACCTTTGATCGAGAAGAATTCGAAAAGATGAGGGCGGGAGCATATGCAAGCAGTGACGGGAATATTTACCTGAAAGAAAAACGCAGCCGTGGATTTTCAGGCATGATAGAACAATGTCTGCTCCATGAGTTTGGACACATGATTCAATATTCCTGCCGGGAAAGCGGGACGGATATTCTGGAGGCAGCTGCAAGCCTGATGGAGAAGGACTCACTGACTCTGCGGGAGCATTATCAGAGCAGCAGAGAGTATCTTGCGGAAACTTTTGAGATGTATATTAAAAAGCCGGAATCGCTGAAAGAATATGCACCGGAAACCTGGGATTACTTTTTCCGCCTTTTTCAATAATAGAATATTTAAATACACTTTTTCCTGTGATATACTGAACTTGTAAACCTGTATATTACGGAGGTGTGTGTATGAAAAAAAGAATGGCTGCTGTGGCGCTCATAATGATACTGCTGTGTTTTACCGGATGTATGCACTGTGAAAATACCATGGTTCTCAATGAGGATGGAAGCGGACATGTGGTTTCATCTGTATGGATTGATAAGGAAACCGCCGATGCGGTTGGTGCGCAGATGGAAATGAGTGCAGAAGAGATGGGGATTTCTGAGGCCCGTATTGAAGAGAAAGATGGCAGAGCATATTATGTTGCAGAAGACCGTGTGGAATTTGCTGACTGTGAGGAACTGAAAGCTTTTCTGGAAAACAGCGGTTACAGAAATATATATGTTTCGCCGGATCTTATTCATTTTACTTTTTATTCTGATATGACAGAAGATGATGTGGAAGCTATGAAAGAGTGGATGGATGAATCTGGAATTATGGCCAGTATTGCTGTCTCAATGCCGGAAGAAATCGTATTCACCAATGGGCAGCTGTCTGATGATAAAAAGAGTGCAGTGTTTTCCTTTGACAGTGACGAGCTGGTAACTTCTCAGGAAATTATCGTGTCCACGGTTCCTGCAGAAGAGGAAACGGAAGGACCTGTTATCAGCGGTGCAAAAAACAAAAAGATTTATAACAGTGCCAGAACGATCGCAGTGAAAGATGCGAGCGGGGTTCAGAAGGCACAGTACAAATACAGAGAGTCTTCTGCTGAGAAATACGGAAAGTACAAGAAAATCAGCGGAGAAAAAGTGTTTACAAAAAATGGAACATATTATATCCGTGCATATGACAGTTACGGTAACAAGGAAATACTGACCTTTACCATAAAAGATACGAAAAAGCCGCAGATTCATATGGAAGGTAAGATGAATAAAAAACAGACTTACTATAAAAAGACCTGTCTGGTAACCTTCAGTGATAACTGTGCCGTGAAAAGCATCAAATATTATGTAAATGGCAAACATGTAAAAACGTCTCTGTCCGATGTTCTGGAAAATGGAATCCTGGCAGAGGGTGAAGGTACGTACAAGGTAATTGCAGCAGATGTAAACGGAAATGAAAAAACAGTCACTTTTAAGGTGAAATAACGGGAAAAGACGAAATGGATTTTGATATTTATTCCAGGGGCAACCTGGTAAAACTTCTGGATTTGGACAATGATTTTATCATTGACTTAAAGTATGCTACGGCGGACAACTTTACCGGAGAGCAGATTTATAATTCTGCAGAATGCTATATGGACCGCCATACTGCAGAGATTTTAATCATGGCGAGAGATATTTTCAAAAAAGACGGGTATCGGGTAAAAATATGGGATGCATACCGCCCAATCAGTGCGCAGGCAAAGTTCTGGGAGGTTATGCCTGACGATAATTTCGTAGCAAGGCCACCTGATATGTCCAAATTGAAAGTGTTCAGACCGACTCATATGAATGGCCTTTGTGTGGATGTTACATTGACTGATATGGTGGGCAATGATATTGAGATGCCAACATATTTTGATGATATGTCTGAGCGTGCTGCCCTGGGATATGCCGGCCACACCGAAGAAGGAAGAAAGAATGGTACTTATCTGAAAGAAGTAATGGAACGTGTCGGTTTTCAGGCGTATGAAGGCGAATGGTGGCATTTTTATGATATAAGCACGGAGCCAACACCGTTCCTGGACTATCAGATTTAGTTAAGCACAGTCAGGGTGAGAGAAAACCTTATACGAAAAAACTGACCGCATGATGCGGTCAGTTTTTTTGTTTTATTTGCAAAATCAGTGTATACAGCTGCTGCAGAGCTGGCAGCCGGTTGGAGTTCCGGCACAGCCGCCCAGGGCGGTTTCTCGCAGTTCAAACGGCAGAGACAGGCCAACTTTGTACATGGCATCTACCATTTCATCAAATGGGATCGGATGTTTTACACCGGCCAGTGCCAGCTGTGCACTGGTAAAGGCGTTGGATACGCCGATGGCGTTTCTGCTCTGACAAGGGGATTCTACCAGGCCGGCAATCGGATCACAGACCAGACCCAGCAGATTGGACAGCGCTAAAGATGCTGCCTGCAGACAATCCTGCGGGCTGCCGCCCAGGAGCTGGGCAGCGGCTGATGCCGCCATGGCGGAGGCGGCTCCCACCTCCGCCTGGCAGCCCGCTTCCGCACCGGAAACGGATGCATTGCGCATGATAATATAGCCAACCGCACTGGCATTTAAAATTCCTTCATAGATGGCATCTTCACTGAGGCCGTAATCCTCACAAATGGAAAGAATAGTGCCTGGAATTACGCCGGAAGAACCGGCAGTAGGTGCAGCCACAATCAGACCCATAGAGGCATTCACTTCCAGAACCGCCATAGCGTAGGCGATGGCTTTGGAAAGTGTGGTTCCGCAGAGGGCCGGCTGAGCAGATTTTACTCCGAAAGCAGACTGCCATACAGCTTTGGATTCACCGCCCAGAAGTCCGCCCATAGAAGCTACAGGGGTTTCAATTGGATTGTGGGTGGAGTCTTTCATAATCTGAATGGAACGGGCCAGTTTTTCATAAACTGCCTCACGAGTGGTTTCACCCAGAAGCATTTCCCGGCGGAGCATTGCCTGGGAAATGGTTATATTTTCAGCAGCACAAAGGGCCAGCAGAGATTCACCATTGATAAAATCCATAATTCTGTACCTCCTTATACCTGAATCACAAGTGTTTTGTGAATGTGTTCGTGACTGTTGATGGAATCAATGATTTCCGGCGGAATGTAGTGGTCTGACTCAATGATGGTGTAGGCAGTTTCTCCTCTGGCTTCGCGGTAAAGACGCATGAATGCGATATTTACCTGACGTTCTGCCAGACAGCTTGCAATGTGAGCTACCACACCAGGCTTGTCTGACTGCTTTACGATGAGAGTACTGTATTCACCGGTAAAATCTACATCGATATTATTAATTTTTACGATTTTCATGCGGCCGCCGCCTACGGAAACGCCGCGGACAAACTGGGTACGGCCTTTGCCGTTATGCATGACAATATCGGCAGTATTTGGATGCAGCCCGGAGGTGGTGTGATCTTCTGTGAAGCTGAATTCCAGTCCCTGCTGCTCCGCGATGGTAAAAGCATCACGAATCCTTACATCATCCGGCGCAAAGCCGAGAATACCGCCAAGCAGAGCACGGTCAGTACCATGGCCGCGGTAGGTTTTTGCGAAAGAACCGTACAGGGTAAATTCCACCTTGACGATTTCTTCCTGGAACAGTTTTCGTGCCATGAGTGAAATAGCGACTGCTCCGGCTGTATGGGAACTGGACGGACCGATCATATTCGGCCCGATTACATCAAATATACTGGTATAGTTCATTTGGGTTACTCCTTTACATTCCGTATAAGAATACGAACAGCGGCATGGTGACAACACAGGATAGAGTTGTCAGCGTGGTAATAGTTCTGGCATATTCCGCATCTTTTCCATAAAGCTGTGCAAACATCCGGAGAAGAAGAATCAGATAGATACGTCGATTGCAGAACAGCTGCTTCAGGGAAACTTTCGACATTAGAATTCCGGTAATCAGCATGGAAATCGGTCCAATCATGTTTCCTAAAGAGGTCATCGGTTCCTGAATGAAGGCAGGGAAGTGAATACCGGTTACCATCATCAGAAGGCCTGCAAAAATAGCGATGATATTTGCATTGGTGAAGATTTCTTTTAAATGAATCTTTCCTTCACTGGAAAACAGACTGATGCAGTGGCTCCAGAAGAAGAAGAACTGAACTGCAGTAAAGGCCATCACATAAATCAGCCATTCTTCGCCTAAAACAGAGGCGACGATTGGTATAATCAGATTGGATGAGTTGGAATAAGTGGCACAGGCCTGCTCCACGATATTCAAACGAAAAATTTTCTTGAATATTTCCCCCAACGATACCAGAATCAGAATAAAAATAAGTGCAGCGCCAAAGGAGAGCATGAGTCCCTGCTGGATATCCTGCGTAAATTCTACCTGGAAACAGTTCAGAATGACGCAGGGGGAGATAATATAGAGACAAATTTTGGACAGAATTGTTGTGTCTTCTGTTTTTACAATACCTGCACGGGCTGCAACCAGACCCAAAGCAAGAATTAAGAATAACTGTGCAATTTTTCGAGCAAGTAAAATGCTGATCACAGCATCACCTCCAGCATGTTATTTTCGGGGAGCGGATAATATAATGCAGTAAAACCGGCCTCACGTGCCATCTCTGCGGCCTGATTAAAGGCCCAGTCCAGTTTGTCAGCCTCGTGACAGTCGCTGTTAATCATAATTCGTCCGCCTGCCTCCAGGATTATGCGGAGCAGCGGCAGAGACGGATATGGCATGCTGCGGTAGCTTTTCGCCATGGCTCCGGTATTGATTTCAAAGATTTTACCGGCTGAAGCCAGTGCTTCTATGGCCTGGCGGGCTGCTTTCACATAACGTGGATGCTCTGTATCAAACAAAGACTGTTTCCCTTCTGCCGGCAGAATTTCTTCGAATTTTGTGAGAAGATCCAGATGACCAATAATCTGAATATCCGGATCATCGGAGAAAGATGCCAGCGTGCTGTAATAGTCTTCTGCAAGGGACAGACTGTCTCCTCCGTAGAGATTTCTGACGGCCCATTCCATCGCTTCTGCAGTCCAGTCCACATAAATATAGCAGCCTCCGTCGGCAGCAATGATTCCGCCGGGACATTCCGTCTGTTCGATTTCACAGGTTTTGAAAAATGCATGGACGGAGCCGATGGCATAGTCATAGCCTGATGCAGAATCATCGCCGTACCGGTCCTGTTCGATGCCGCAGAGAATCTGAATCTGATCTTTATATTTCTCAGCCAGACTTCGGACTTCTGCCTGGTAACTTTCGGTATCTTCCCGGCTCATACAGTAACTTTCGTCAAAGGATGTATAGCAGTGTCCGGAAAATCCGAGCATATCAAAACCCGCCGAAATTGCATCCAGGACCATTTTTTCCGGCGAGTTTTTTCCATCACAGTATGTGGTGTGGGTGTGTAAGTTCACCTTCATTTATTCCGTCATTTTCTCCTGTTTCACTTTATGGTCGATGACGTGGCGGGATGCCAGCTCTGCACGGATGTCGTCCAGACTGATGCCCATCTCAATCATCATTACCATTACATGATACACCAGATCGGAGATTTCGTAAACCGTTTCTTTCTTATCACCAGCCTTGGCGGCGATGATAACTTCGGTAGATTCTTCCCCGATTTTTTTCAGGATTTTGTCGATGCCTTTTTCAAAGAGGTATGTGGTATAGGAACCTTCTTTTTTCTCCGTTTTACGGCCCTCTATGAGCTCCATGAGGCCTTCCAGTCTGAACCCGGAATTGGCAGGATTCAGATAAAGCAGGTCATTGAAGCAGGAGTCGGTGCCCAGGTGACAGGCCGGTCCGTCCTTCATCACGTTGACAACCAGGGCATCCCGGTCACAGTCGGCTTCAATGCTGTAAATGTGCTGGTAGTTTCCTGAAGTATCACCTTTCAGCCACAGTTCCTGCCGGGAACGGCTCCAGAAACAGGTAAGGCCTTTCTCCATGGAAATTGCGAGGCTTTCTTTGTTCATATATGCCAGAGTCAGCACTTTCTTCGTTTCTGCATCCTGAACGATGGCTGGAATCAGACCCTTTTCGTCGAATTTTAACTGGTCGATGGTAACCATGTTTTTCTCCTCCCAAAATATCTCCGCCGGGCAGTGTACCCGGTCTATCTTACGTTAATTCCGTTTCGCTTCAGCTCTCTCTTCAAGTCAGGGATGGCGACTTCCCCGAAGTGGAAGATGGAAGCTGCCAGACCCGCGTCTACATTTGGAATCTGTTTAAACAGATCCACAAAGTGCTGCATATTTCCTGCACCGCCAGATGCGATAACGGGAACTGTACTGAAGCTGCAGACAGCTTCCAGCATTTCCAGGTCAAAACCGCCTTTCACACCGTCCGTATCGATGCTGTTGAGTACGATTTCACCGGCACCGTTTCTTATACCCTGCCGGATCCATTCCAGTGCATCCATTCCGGTGTTTTCCCGGCCGCCTTTGGCGAAGACGCAGAATTTCTCGTCCACACGCTTGGCATCCACGGAGAGGACTACGCACTGGTCACCGTATTTTTTCGCTGCTTCCAGAATCAGGCCGGGATTTCTGATGGCTCCGGAGTTGACGCTGACCTTATCTGCTCCGCACTTGAGTACCCGGTCAAAGTCATCCAACGTGTTGATGCCGCCGCCCACAGTCAGCGGGATAAAGATGGTTTCGGCCACTTCTGCCAGGATGTCCGTAAAGAGGGCACGGCCTTCCGCAGATGCAGTGATATCGTAAAATACCAGCTCATCGGCACCGTGGTCGGAATAATATCTTGCAAGGCTGACAGGGGAGGATACATCCGAAAGCCCCTGGAAATTAACACCTTTTACAACCCGTCCGTCTTTCACATCCAGGCAGGGAATGATGCGTTTGGTAATCATTTGTCTGCTCCTTTCACAATCTGCACGGCCTCGGCCAGGTCAATGGCGTTGGTGTAGAGGGATTTTCCCAGAATGGCACCGTAAAGGTTCATGTCTGCCAGCGCTTTCACATCCTCCAGGGTGGAAACGCCGCCGGAGGCCATGATATCCAGTTTGAACTGGTTTGACAGCTCTGCGTACAGCTGACGGTTGGTACCCTTCATGGCACCATCCCGGGAGATGTCGGTACAGATGATGGTTTTTACGCCAATGTTCTCCATATTCTGGCAGAAGTCAACACAGGAGATGTCGGTGGTTTCCGTCCAGCCTTTGATGGCAACCAGGCCGTTACGGATATCCACGCCAACCGCAATGGCATCGGCACCGAATTCCCTGATGGCAGCTTCCACGAAACCAGGTTCTGTAATCGCCGCAGTTCCCAGAATCAGCCGGTCCACACCGATATTCCGGTAGGTTTCGATGGTTTTAAGAGAGCGGATACCGCCGCCCAGCTCCGTGTAAAGACTGGTCTGGGTGACAATCTGCCGGATGGTTTCCAGATTTGGGGTAGTGCCCAGCTTGGCTCCTTCCAGGTCCACCAGGTGGAGGTTTTCGGCTCCTTTGGCTTCAAATTCTGCGGCAAACTCTGCCGGATTGTCGCTGTAGACGGTCATCTGGTCGTAGTCGCCTTTGAAGAGACGGACCGCACAGCCTTTATATAAATCAATTGCAGGAAATAGTTTCATCGTTATGTTCCTCCTTGCAGGGGACGTTTTTACAGCTCACAGAAACCCTTTAAAATATTCAGTCCTACGGCACCGCTTTTTTCCGGGTGGAACTGGCAGCCATATACGTTGTCCTTCTGTACTGCGGCGGTGAGCAGGGAACCGTACTCCGCATCAGCAATTACGGCGTTATTACAGTCGGCTGCATAGAAGGAGTGGACGAAGTAAACGCAGTCGCCGTCTTCAATATATTTGAAAATCGGACTGGCCTGTCCGGATGGTTTTCCGGCGGCGTCCCGGCCGCCTCTGCCTTCCGGAAAAATAAGAGCATTCCAGCCGATGTGCGGGATCTTGTAATCCTCCGGCACCACGCCCTTCATGGAAATGACCCGGCCCGGAATCAGTCCCAGACCTTTATGAATGCCGTATTCTTCACCGGTATCAAAGAGAAGCTGCATGCCCAGGCAGATGCCCATGAGGGGCTTGCCGCTGCGGGCTTCGCTGATTACCACCTGATCCAGTCCGTTTTCACGGAGCTTGGCGGCAGCATCGCCGAAGGCTCCCACACCAGGGAGAATAATCTTATCGGCATTGCGGATAACTTCCGAATCTCCGGTCACCACTGCATCTGCGCCAATGGCCTTTAGTGAACTCTTCAGGGAAAAGAGATTTCCTACGCCGTAATCTATAATTGCAATCATGTTCGGAACCTCCTACAGTACGCCTTTGGTGGATGGAATCTGTCCGTTCAGCTTGGGGTCAATGGACACAGCCTGTTTCATCACCCTGCCGAACGCCTTGAATGCACCTTCGATGATGTGATGGGAGTTGTTTCCCGCCAGCTGCTGGAAGTGGAGGGTGATGCCGGCTTTGCGGGTGAAGGCCAGGAAGAACTCTTCCACAAGCTCCGTATCGAAGGTCCCCACTTTTTCTGTCGGAATCTGCAGGCCGTAACCCAGGTGACTTCTGCCGGAAATGTCTGCAGCACAGAGAATCAGTGCTGCATCCATTGGAAGAATCATATTGCCGTATCGGCTGATCCCGCCCATATCGCCCAGTGCCTCTGCAAATGCACTTCCCAGGCAGATGCCGATGTCTTCTGTGCTGTGGTGGTCATCTACCTCCACATCTCCGCGGCATGTTACAGTCAGGTCAAAGCTTCCGTGCCGTGCAAACAGCGTCAGCATGTGATCCAGGAATCCCACACCAGTATCAATACTGCTGCTGCCGCTGCCATCCAGATTCAGGGCCAGTGCAATCTGCGTTTCGTTGGTGTTTCTTTTTATTTCAGCACTTCTCATGGCTGTACCTCCAGAATTTCTTTCACTTTATCGATGAATACATCCATATCTTCTTTGGAACCGATGGTAATCCGGTTATAGTCTGCAATTTCCGGCTTGGTGAAGTGACGGACCAGTACGCCCCGGGATTTCAGTTCTTCGTAGAGGGAACCGCCGCTGATGCGGTCGGATTTTGCGAAGAGGAAGTTGGTCAGGGATGGAATCACCGTGAAGCCGAGGGCCTCAAGTGCTTCTGTGGTCCGGCTGCGGGTCTCCATAATCCGGCGGCAGTTTGATGCATAATAGTCGTTGGAGTCCACTGCGGCAATAGCTGCCGCCTGGGTCAGACGGTTGATATTGTACGGATTGGTGGAATACTTAATCCGGTCCAGGTCAGAAATCAGTTCCGGCTGTGCGATAGCGAACCCCAACCGGGCACCCGCCATGGAGCGGGATTTGCTGAAGGTCTGCACCACCAGAAGGTTTTCGTAGTCAGGAACCAGCTGCACTGCTGATGCAGCCCCGAAATCGACATAAGCCTCGTCGATAAGGACCACCTTGTCCGGATTGGCTTCCAGAATCTGTCGAATTTGATTCAGGGTGAGGGACCGTCCAGTCGGTGCATTTGGATTCGCGATGCAGATCAGGCCACCCTTGCTGTCTTCATCGGACTCAGTCAGACTGCAGTAATCTGCCGGGTTGATGGTGAAATCTTCCTGCAGCGGCACCTTCACCGCATCAATTTGATGGAGGTCTGCATACACCGGATAGAAGCCATAACTGATAGATGGAAACCATACTTTCCTTCCATCTCCGGCGAATGCCATAAAGGCAAAGTTGAGAATATCGTCGGATCCGTTGGCCAGATAGATATTTTCACGGTCTGCACTGTACAGAGCTGCCAGTTTTTCCTTCAGCACGGTGCACTCCGGATCCGGATAGAGCCGCAGATCTGACACTTCCTGTACACTGACCGCTGCAATTACTTCCGGTGATGGCGGGTATGGGGATTCGTTTGTATTCAGCTTGATATATTTCATGTCCTTTGGCTGTTCGCCGGGGGTGTAGACGTCCAGTCCGGCGAAGCGGTAGTTTAAGTACTTGCTCATAGGGATATCCTTTCGGGCTTAATCCTCGAATCTGACGGTGACGCTTCTGGCGTGGCCACTGAGACCCTCCGCCTCTGCAAAATATGCCACATCATCGGCAACCTTCTGCAGAGCGTCGCGGGTATAGTAACTGTACTGGTATTTCTTCACGAAATCATCCACGGAAAGCGGACTGGAGAATTTGGCGGTTCCGCTTGTGGGCAGAGTGTGGTTCGGTCCTGCAAAGTAGTCGCCCAGGGCTTCCGGACAGTTTTTTCCAAGGAAGACGGAGCCGGCGTGGCGGATTTCATCCAGGTAGTCAAATGGATTATCCACGCAGATTTCCAGGTGTTCCGGTGCAATTTCATTGGAGATTTCGATGGCAGTATGCAGGTCATCGGCGACGATAATCTTACCATTATTATCGATGGAAGCACGGGCGATTTCCTGCCGCGGCAGAAGCGGAATCTGACGTTCCAGTTCTGTACTGACTGCCTCAGCCAGTTCCGTGGAGTCGGTAACCAGTACAGCACTGGCCATTTTGTCGTGTTCTGCCTGGCTCAGCATGTCGGCTGCCACATACTTTGGATTGCAGGTGCCGTCTGCAACCACCAGGATTTCGGAAGGACCGGCTATCATGTCAATGGCTACCCGGCCGTAAACCTGCTTCTTGGCTTCCGCCACGAACGCGTTTCCAGGACCGGTAATTTTATCTACTGCCGGAATGGTTTCGGTTCCGAAGGTAAGGGCTGCGATGGCCTGGGCACCGCCAACCTTGAAAATCCGGTCCACACCGGCGATTCTGGCTGCGGCCAGGATAACCGGGTTGATGATACCGCCTTTGGAAGGGGTGGTAATGACGATTTCTTTTACTCCGGCAATTTTCGCCGGGATGGCGTTCATCAGAACCGAGGAAGGGTAGGCTGCTGTACCACCCGGTACATAGAGACCCACCTTATCCAGGGGAACTACTTTCTGCCCCATGATCACGCCTGGTTTTTCAGGAGTGCTTACGATGAAGCTATTTCGAACCTGCTTTTCATGGAAGTCCCGGATGTTGGCAGCTGCCCGCTGCAGCACACCGATGAACTTCTCCCCGACTGCTTCAAATGCAGCTTCGAACTCTGCTTCTGATACTTCCAGGCAGAATGCGGATGCGTCCACACCGTCGAATGTTTCACAGTACCGAATCAGGGCTTCATCACCGCCAGCCTTTACATCAGCCAGAATACCGGTTACGATTTCTTCCACGTCAGTCTGATCTATACCCCGGGCGAAGATTTCACTGTTAGGAACCTGACCGTATTTCATAATCTTAATCATAAGTTTACTCCTTTATTATCTTCTGCAGCTTCTTCATGATATTTTCAATTTCCCGGTTATGGAATTTGAAGCTGACTTTGTTGGAAATGAGGCGGGCGCTGATGGGAACGATGGTTTCCAGTACCTCCAGATTGTTTTCGTAAAGGGTGGTACCGGTTTCCACAATATCCACAATTACATCGGACAGCCCTAGAATCGGAGCGATTTCGATGGAACCCTGCAGTTTGATAATATCAATTTCTCTGCACTGGCTGGTATAGTAGTCCAGTGCAATGTTGCTGAACTTGGTTGCTACCCGAAGGGTTCTTCCTGTGTTGTCGCGGAAATTTTTCGGTCCGGCTACGGCCATGCGGCATTTGCCCATGTTCAGGTCCAGCAGTTCGTAGATGTCCGGTTGGTATTCCAGCAAAATATCCTTCCCGGCTACACCGATATCAGCTGCACCGCGTTCCACATAGATGGCTACATCGGATGGCTTGACCCAGAAGTAGCGGATGCCTGCTTCGGGATTTTCGAAAATCAGTTTACGGCTGTCTTCTTTGATTCCCTCGCAGGGGTAGCCTGCAGCCTCAAACAGATCATATACTTTTTCACCAAGCCGCCCCTTCGGCAGGGCCACATTAATCATCGGTTTACTGGAATTCATGTTCATAAGCCTCCTTCAAAGTACCATCTTCGAATTTCATCAGTTTCCGGTAACGGAGTTTTTTTGGAATCTGCCGCTGCGCCTGAACGGTATATCCTGCAGCCGTCAGTTCTTGTACTGCTTCAAAAAGCTTGTCCGGAGCAGTTGTTTTCTGGTACAGCAGGAGAATATCCACGTCGTAGCCCTCCAGCGATGTATCGTAATCCTCGATCAGATCCATGTAAATGGCAAAACCGATAGCACCGGATTTTTTACCCATTTTGTCCATCAGCTCATCGTACTGGCCTCCGGAGAGAACGCCGGTAGGAATTCCGTTGATATAGCCCCGGAAGAGCACTCCGTTGTAATAGCTCATATCATTGACGATGGAAAAATCCAGGTATATGGAAGTAAAGCCCTGCAACGTAAGTATGTCGCAGATAATTTCCAGTTCCTCGATTGCCTGATCCATGGTTTCGTTGAGACTGATGGAATGGAGCGTCTTCAGCACATTCGCCATGGAACCGTAGGTGGTTGCCAGAGTAATAGCGGTTTCCCGGTATTTCTCCGGCAGACGGAGACTATCGAAAAGAGATTGGATTCCGTGACTGTTTTTTTCACGTAGGAGGGTCAGAAACTTATCTTCGTTCTTCGGCGAAAGCTTAACTTCCTGGAGGAATCCCTGAAGAATTCCCATATGAGAAATGTCCAGAATGTAGCTGTCTGTCAGAGCAGAAAGACTTTTCGCCGCAAGAATAAGGACCTCGCTGATGTGGTAGATATCCAAATCTCCCATACATTCGAGGCCCATCTGCATGATTTCCTTATATGTGTTCGTACTCTTGGAGGTGCGGTAGATATTTTCGTTGTAATACACCTTCGAAACTGTGTCGGGACAATCCTGAAAATTCTTCACGATAGAAAGCGTTACATCGGGTTTCAATGCAAGCAGTTTACCATTGGTATCGGTAAAGGTTATGATACTGCCGCCGGCCAGGAAGTCCTTATTGGTCACATACAAATCGTATTCCTCGAACTTGTTCATCTTGTAATGGACGAATCCGTACTGTTCGTATAAATGTCGAAGGTTGAGAATATTAATGTCTTCCTGCTTCAGGTTGATGTTCTTGTTCAGTTTCATGAATATTTCCGGGATTTCCTTTCTGAATATTGTGAGTGATAATAAAAAACTACACTCATACATTAACACATTATCGCAATAAAGTAAAGGGGAGGGGTACATTTTTTTCTGTCTTTTTTTCTGTACATGTGGTATGATACAGAAAAGTGCAAATCATCTCCATTGAAAGGATTATATATGAATAAAAACCATCTGTTTAAACATATTCTGCTGGCACTGCTGTGTGTCCTGTTTATTATCTGTCTTTCTGTGACCCTGACGGTCATGTTCCGGCCAATCTACTACTGGGATATTCAGCATCTGGAGATAGGTCAGCGCTACAATATTCCGGAGGAAATCTGCCGTCTTAATTATGATGTGCTGATTGACTATAATCTTGCCTGGGGACCGGAGGTTCTGGAGTTTCCAAACTTCAAAATGTCTGAAAGCGGGCGGATTCACTTCGAAGAGGTGAAGGTGATTTTTGTGGCATGTCAGTACATGGCTCTGGCAGGACTGATTGGTTTTATCGGACGGATTGCCTGGCAGAATCGCCAGGGAGATAAAGACTTCCTTTGGCTGCGGTGGACAGGCTGGACTGCTTTGGCACTGGTTGCAGCCGTGGGAGGACTGATTGCTGTGAACTGGGATCTGGCCTTTGTTCTCATGCATAAGCTGCTGTTTAATAATGATCTCTGGATTTTCAACTGGCGTACGGATCCCATTATCTTGATATTGCCGGATGAATTCTTCATGCACTGCGGCATTATGATTATGGTGCTGGTGGTAGTCCTTGTAATTGGATGCCGCCTTCTGGCAAAGAAGCTGGAGGCTGAAAAGCATGAGTCGTAAACAGGCAGAGCTGCTTCTCGCAGCGGTCATCAGTATTCGGGCAACTTCATATCTTTTCAGTAAAACGGCGCTTCAGAGTATAGAGCCGTTCAATCTTCTGGCTGTTCGTTTTCTGCTGGCTTTCGTTTTTCTGTGTTTTGTTACCCGTAAGCGGATGAAAGTTCTTAAAAAGAAAACGGTTTGCCGTGGTATGGTGCTGGGAGGCGCTTTTTTCCTTACCATGGGATGTGAAATGCTGGGACTTCTGACCACGGATTCATCTGTAACTTCCTTTCTGGAGAATACGGCGGTGGTTATCGTACCGCTGCTGCAGGCTGTGATTATTCGCCGCCTGCCAAAACCTGCTGTCATCATCAGTGGTCTGGTAACCATGACAGGGATTGGCTTCCTAACGCTGCAAGGGACAGGAGAGTTTCAGTTTACTATAGGTCAGTTTTTCTGTATGGGTGCGGCATTCTTTTATGCGGTGGCAATCATTCTGACAGACCGTTTTTCGAGGGAGGATGATCCGCTGGTTCTGGGAGTACTGCAGGTGGGCTTTATCGGTTTATTCAGCCTGTTTGCTTCACTGATTTTCGAGCAGCCGCATCTGCCGACGCAGCCTGCAGTCTGGGGAGCAATCGCAGTGCTTGCCTTCATCTGCACAGGTCTTGGATTTACATTGCAGCCGGTGGCACAGCGGGGAACCACGGCTGACCGAGCCGGTCTCTTCTGTGCATTAAATCCACTAACGGCCACCGTGATTGGTGTGTTGGTGCTTCATGAAAACTTCGGCTTGCAAAGCCTGATCGGCGGAGTACTGGTGCTTGCAGGGATTTTACTGTCCAAGCTGGGGGACAGAAAAATTTTATAAAGGTAAATGAAAAGGAAGTGACTGTAAACAGTCACTTCCTTTTTTATACACTTTATTCTATTGCTTAAAATCAGTTCTTAGAAGAACATACCCCATGCCAGGAAGCCCAGACATGCGATAATACCGGTATAGAACAGGATTACTACCAGGTAGCCCATGATGTTTCTTGCGGACAGACCGGCAACACCCAGAGCAGGCAGTGCCCAGAATGGCTGAATCATGTTGGTCCACTGGTCACCCCATGCAATCGCCATAGCAGCACGTCCGTATTCTACGCCCAATTCTGTAGCAGCCGGCATTACGATAGGACCCTGTACAGCCCACTGACCGCCGCCGGATGGTACGAAGAAGTTGATGATACCTGCAGACAGGAAGGTCAGTACTGGGAAGGTTACATCGTTGGAGATGTTAACGAAGAAGTTTGCAATGATGGACGCCAGGGATACACCATCGCCGTTCTGTGCAACCATCAGGCCCATGATACCAGCGTAGAATGGGAACTGCAGCAGGATACCTGCAGCACCGGATGCAGCATCACCGATGGCATCTACGTATTTTCTCAGGTCACCGTGGAGCAGAATACCCAGGAACATGAAGATCATGTTTACGATATTCAGGCCCAGATTGAAGCCCTTGGTAGCAAAGTAGTAAATGATGTAAGCGAAGCCCAGTGCTAAAGTGATAGCCCACAGAATCTTGCTGTGTTCAATCTTTTCTGCAGGGGTATCGATGGTATACTTCTTTTCTTCTTCTTCTGCCAGCAGTGCAGGATTTACCAGAATGGTAAGTTCCTTAGAAGGATGCATTGCATAGTTGATTAAAGGCATGGTTAACAGGATAACCACACACATAATCAGGTTAGCAGGGTGGAAAATTGTATCAGAAGTTGGTGCCTGATATTCAATACCCAGGATTGTAGTAGTAGTAGACATCTGCAGAGGGATGGAACCGGACAGACCGGCATGCCAGATTACGAAACCGGAATAAGCGGAAGCAATCAGCAGCGGATAGTCCACATCGCTGACTCTCTTTGCTACTTCCTTAGCCAGCAGAGCACCGGCAATCAGACCGAAGCCCCAGTTCAGCCAGCAGCAGATGGTGGATACGAATGTAACAATGATAATTGCGCTTTTCTTGTCTTTAGCGGTGGAAGCAATTGCACCCAGTGCCTTCTTGCAGACAGAAGCAGATGCCATCGCAGAACCCAGTACCAGAACCAGAGCCATCTGCATGGAGAAAGAAAGCAGACCCCAGAAACCGGCATCATTACCCCAGGCATTTACCAGCTGAACCGGTCCCTGCTGGGTGCCAACCATTGCCGCGATAAATACAACGATTGTCAGAATAATTGCGAATAAGAACGGGTCAGGCAGCCAGCGGTTTACTACGCGCACGCAGCCGTTTGTGAATTTTTTAAACATAAACATACCTCCTCGTTTGTTCTGTTTTGTTTAATATCTTAACATTTTTTTTACCACTTTTCAAAACTGTTAAACATTTCTTGACAATACTTTAGCGTATAAAAATTTTATTTGACACCACTGCCGGCAGAGGATAAAATATTCAGTACGTATTTTATAAATTCAGGAGGAAATACATGACTTGTTTCGATAAAATGATGAAAGCTGCGGAGGACTATGCGGAAGAGTGTGTCCGGATCCGCCGCGATTTACATATGTACCCGGAAGCCGGATGGACGGAATTCCGAACTACTGCTAAGGTACTGGAGTTTCTGGAAACAGAAGATTTCCATGCAGCACTGGGAACGGATATCATTAATCCGGATTACGTAATGGCTTATCCCGATGAAGAAAAACTGATGGCGCACCGTTTCCGTGCAATCAGCCAGGGTGCGGACCGTTCCATCATCCGCAGAATGGAGGAAAAGGGCGGTTATTCCGGAGCCATGTTTACCGTGGAAGGGGAAGGCGATGGACCGACCGTGATTCTTCGTTTTGATATGGACTGTATGGGGGTAGAAGAACCGGAAGACAACGGACATTATCCTTATGCAATGGATTTTGCTTCGAAGAATACAGGACTGATGCATGCCTGCGGACATGATGCCCATACTGCCATGGGTATGGTGGTAACCCGGATTCTCCATGAGAACCGTCATTTGCTGAAAGGTAAGGTAAAGGTAATTTTCCAGCCGGCAGAAGAAGGCGTTAAGGGCGCATACGCCATGGTTCAGAGCGGGATTGCCGATGACGGAGATTTTGCGCTGGGCATTCATATCTATCCATCTGAAGGGGGATTCACTGCACTGGCGGGAACCCAGACCGGTCTTTATGCCACCCGCAAGTGGGATGTGAATCTGACCGGCAAAACAGCTCATGCAGGCGGTGCTCCTCAGGAGGGCAATCACGCTATCATGGCTGCAGTAAATGCAATCTCTGCCATGAACGGTTTTCTGCAGGATGGCCGCGGTGTGGGACGCCTGAATGTAGGCACCATTGAAGGCGGCACAGCACGGAATGTAATTCCGGGCTACTGCAGATTCGAGGCAGAAAGCAGAGGCTCTGAAACTGTGGTTGAAGAGCGGATTTTCGAAAAGGCAGAAGGCTGTGTCAAGGCAGCGGCAGATATGTTTGGCTGCGAATATGAAATTACAACAACAGGCATGAGTCCGGCAGGCGGAGGGGATGGAGATCTGGCTGCAGAAATTGCGGCTGCAGCTGCGGAGCTGGTTCCGGAACTGGAAAAGACCAGCCCGGTTCAGGTGAATACCGGAACTGCTGACGACTTCTGCTTTATTATGGAACGCGTACATGCCAATGGCGGCAAAGCCTGCTACATGGCACTTCAGGCACCACTGGCTGCAGGGCTGCATAATTCATACTATGATTTTGATGAGTCCGTGCTTCTGGCCGGCGTAAAAGCCTGCATCGCTGCGCTCCATGTGACCGGAACCATTGCATAATAAAGGAGGCATCCTGTGAACGTATATGTACCTTTTATCTGTCTGGCGCTGGGTGCTGCTATTAACTGGAGAGGGCTGCCGCAGCCGGTTCTGAAAGCTTTTGACGGGCTGATGAATCTGGCACTGGTGGTGCTCATGGCGGTTATCGGCATCAATATCGGTGTCAGCGAAGAAGTGATGAATAATCTGGGGCGGATTGGTATCAACTGCCTGACCATTTCCCTGATGGCCATCGGCGGTGCGGTAGCACTGGTGGTACTCTGTGAGAAGACCGTCATGCCTCTGGAAAAAATCCGTCTGCAGGTGGCTGCGGAAGCCCGCCAAAATCCGTCTGCTCATATGCCCGATATGTCTGCAGAGGATGGCAGTAAGTCCGGATTTTCTCCGCTGGTGCTGGTAATGCCCGGATTTATCGCTGCAGGTATTCTGGTGGGATGGCTTGTCCTCAGCGGCCGTGATGTAGTCTGGGTTGATACTGTGCTGACGATTTCACTTATTTTCCTGTATACAGGGGTGGGTGTGAGCCTGGCGTCCAGCAAAAGTGTTTTCGGCTACATTCGCCGTCTGGGACTTCGGATTCTCTGGATGCCTCTGGCCATTTTCTGCGGCTGTCTGCTGGGAGGACTGGTGAGCGGTCTGATTCTGGGAGTTCCCATGAACTGGTCTGTCATGTCTGCCAGCGGAATGGGTTATTACAGCCTGACCGGTGCGTTTATGACGGAAACCTACGGTATTGAAGCCGGAACCTATGGCTTTATCGTAAATGTCTCTCGTGACGTGTTTACTGTACTGCTGCTGCCGGTTCTGATCCGTATCAGCAAAGGCAGTCCTATCGCCAGCGGTGCAGGCGGATGTATGGATACCATGCTGGTACCGGTGAGCCGCTATGTGGGTCCGGAACTGTCTCTGGTTGCACTGATCAGCGGAACCATTCTGACTTTTGTGGTTCCTGTGTGGCTGCCGATTGCGGCTAGCATATTATAACCAATTGTGTGATGAACACAAAAATACGATAAAAAAACAATTTTAATGATGAATTGTCACAATATTCTGTTGATTTTTCAGAGTGAGAGCGTATAATAGAGAGCGGAAGAGCAGGAAAGCGGAATGCATCATAGTACAGCTAGTTCTTTCTCCTAACTCGTTTTCCTGCATCATTCAGCTAGTGAGGAGTCCCCGCCGGAATCTGGGCTCCTCTTTTTTTGTATAAAAAGACCGGTTCGTCGTGAACCGGTCTTTCTGTGTTTATAAGGTTAAGGTTACATTGCTGCAATATCTGCCAGCAGCACATCCAGATCTTCTCTGCGGCTGCTCCATGCAGTGCAGAAGCGGACCATACGGTGGTCTTCGTCCACCCAGTCCATGTATTCCACGATATGCTTCTTTTCCAACGCAGCCAGCTGGTCCTTATGCAGGATGACAAACTGCTGGTTGGTCGGGCTGTCCACCGCAAACTTTACGCCTTTGGCTTCGAAGGCTGCCTTCAGTTCCATGGCGTATTCTGCAGCACGGCGGGATTCGGTGTAGTAGAGTGCGTCCTTACCACCTTTGAAGAGGGTATAGAACTGCACGCCCATGAGCCATCCCTTAGCCAGAACTGCACCTCTCTGTTTCATATAGAAACGGAAGGATTTTTTCAGCTGATCATTCATAATAACGACTGCTTCTCCAAACATGGTGCCGCACTTGGTTCCGCCGATGTAGAATACATCAGCCAGCTCTGCGATATCTTCCAGTGTCACATCACCGGAAGGGGCAGTCAGTCCGTATCCCATACGTGCTCCGTCCAGGAAGAGGTACATACCATACTTGTCGCAGACTTCTCTGAGTGCCTTCAGTTCAGCAAGAGAATACAGGGTACCCCATTCAGTTGGAGAAGAAATGTAAACCATCTTTGGCTGGGTCAGGTGTTCCTGTGTTTCATCGCAGTAGAAGCGGGCTGCTTCTGCATCCAGTGCTTCAGCATGGACTTTACCGTCTTCTGACTTCAGTGCCAGCATCTTGTGACCTGTGGCTTCGATGGATCCGGCTTCGTGGCAGTTGATATGACCTGCCTCAACGCAGACTACGCTTTCGACTGGGCGCAGGGCTGCAGTAATAACGGTCAGGTTGGCCTGAGTGCCGCCTGCAAGGAAGTGAATGTCAGCGCGGTCCGCCTGAGCGCCGAAATGGCTTTTAATTTCGGATTTTGCGGCGTCACACCACTCATCAAAACCATAGCCTCCGAAGTGCTGATCATTGATTTCAGACAGTACCTTCAGGATTTCCGGATGGGCACCGTGATTATAGTCATTGTTCCAACGTAACATATTGTAAGTCTCCTTTTTGGTACATATATTTTCATTCTACCACTTTTCAGGGACGGGGGCAATGGGTCTGGAAATATATATAATTTAACACTTTAAAGTACTTGACAGTATGCTCGTGTATATGTATTATTGTATTAACCAAATAGTACAATAATACAATGGGTGCTGCAGCATAAGCAGAAGGGGAGATGCAGCATCCATGCAGAAAACTTATATAGGAAGTACAGGAAAGGAGGCCGCAGGATGGACAAAAAACTTCAGGAAAACATGCCCATCTATATGCAGATTATGAACCGGGTTAGGGGTGCAGTAGCATCAGGGGAACTGGCACCGGGAGAACGCGTGGCATCGGTGAGAGAAATGGCGGCGGATTTTGAAGTGAATCCAAACACCATGCAGAGAGCACTAAATGAACTGGAGCGTGAGGGGCTGCTGGTGTCAGAGAGAACGGCAGGCAGATTCGTGACCACGGACCGGAAGCTCATCGCTCAGCTGAAGAGGGAGGCGGCAGAAGACGCAGCGGATGCGTTCCGCAGGGAAATGTTGGCTCTGGGGTTCAGTGAAGACGAGATGGTTGAATTTTTTTGCCGGAGATGTGAAAGTGTAGCATTCATGGAAGAAAGGATTGGCTAGCAATGGCAATGACAGGAGAACGTAAACTGAAACTGGTGGAAAATCCGCCGGTAGTGGAAATCAGAGATGTAACGAAGGATTTTGGTACGGTCCGTGCATTGGATCATGTAAATCTGGAGATTCCGGAAGGCAGAATCATCGGACTGCTGGGACCAAATGGGAGCGGCAAAACCACTCTTCTGAAAATTTTGGCCGGTTTTTATGCGGAGTACGAAGGGGATGTACTCATTGACGGTCATAAGCCGGGTGCGTTTACAAAGGCCCGGGTTGCATATCTGCCGGATAAGGACGGGCTGCCAGAAAACATGATGGTTAATGACATCATCAATATTTACCGGACATTCTTCGACGATTTCGACGAAGAAAAGTGCCGCCGTCTGCTGGAAATCTTCGATGTGCGGCCGACTGCCATGCCGAAGGAAATGTCCAAGGGGGTAATCGATAAACTGCAGATTTCTCTGCTCATGTCCCGCAATGCCCGACTCTATCTTCTGGATGAGCCTATTGGCGGTGTGGATGTGGAAGCGCGCCAGCATGTGCTGGACCTGATTCTGGAAAACTTCAATCCGCAGGGAACCATGATTATCGTAACTCACCTTGTACGGGATATCGAGCGTCTTTTCGACTCCATCATCGTTTTAAAGAAAGGAAAAGTAGAATGCTTCGAAGACAGCGATGTGCTCCGCACTAAATACGGAGGTACGCTGGAAGAAGCCATGTGTGAAATATTCAGGGGTTAGGCACTATGAAGAGTGAAATTCTGAAAAGTAAATATATACAGCGGTTCCTGGCAGCAGCTGCAGCAATTGCAGTCTGTATTTACTTCCTGGTTTCCATCTATTCTTCAGACCTGTCCATTCCGTCGGAGGAAATCTACAAGGCACTGGAAGGGAAGGCAGAGATTCTCATTGACTTTCCGGAAAAACATCAGACCATTGAGATTGTCAACGGTGAAAAGGGTTATTTTGCGGTGAAGGAAAATGGCGCTTATATCATCATTGATAAGAACGGACGGAAATTGCTGGACACAGAAGTTGGAGCATGGGAAGAACCGCAGTATGCAGGTGACTATTTCATGACCTGCGGTTCCATGCATACCGCTTTGGTACATAGAGAAACACTGGAACTTCAGATTTTCGACCTGTATAATGCAAGCCTTCACAGCAGCGGCAAGTATCTGCTGGGAGAATGGGATGGCTGGAAGGTAATAGACACCAAGACTGACAATCTTATCTATGAAAGCTCTGATAAATTGCATTTGCCGCAGAAGGAAGGGTATGTCATCGAGCAGCCGGAAAAGGCTCCCCACCGGATTATTAATCTGCAGACCGGCCAAGTTGAGTTTGAGACAGAAAAGGGACAGGAAATCTGGCAGGGAACGGACGATTTCTGGACTGTGAAAGACGGACAGTGCAGCTTTGTATTAGATGCAGATTATCGGATTGCTCTGGGGGGCAGACTGTTCCGAAGCGTGTCACTGGAAGACGGGCTGGTCATTGGCAGGACCATCGAAGATGCCAGCATTGATAATCTGGAAAAGTACAGTGATGACGGCATGTTTATAGAGCCGGACCTTCACGTGTATAACAGGGAAGGGAAAGAGGTTTACTGGCTGGATCCGATCAATACACATTATCTGGGTAATGTGGGCAGGATGCTGGTGTGCCGGAATCTGCAGGATGACTCCTTTATTTACCGGACGATTGGGCAGAACGGGCTGGAATATGAAACCGGCAGTGAATATTACTGCTATCTGCCGGAAGACGGAACTCCTGCTGACGGATACATTCCGGCTTATAAGATGATGTTCCTTGACCAGGATCCAAAGCATCCTTCAGCAGAACCTAATCTAGATAAGGCGGCGAAATACCGCTGGACTTATCTGAACGAAAATCTGCAGCCGGTTAGCGACTTTGTATTCTATGGCGCTTCCATGGAAGAAAACGGCTATGCAGTCGTACATAATAAAGACGGATATGCAGCATTAATTGACCTGCAGCAGCGAGGTGGCAAGTGATGAAAAAAGAAAATCTCTTTGACAACTGCATACGAACAGACCTGAAGATTATTGAATCAGATCTGCAGATTTTGCTGCTGGTATGGACCGCGCTGTTTGGACTGGGTCTCTCCTTCGGAGTACTGCTGCTGGCTATTCCGGCTATTATTGCGGTAATGGGATGCTTGTACCAGATTTTCAGCAAGCTTTGTGGCAGCAGTCTTCATGGTAAGGATGCAGCTCTTTCCCGGGCGCTTCCTGTGTCTGTACCGACCCTGGTTCTCAGCAAAATCTTCACGGGCGGACTTGTTTTCACAGCTCTTGGGGCTATCTACTATGTCTGTTTCGCCTTCAGGGCGTTAATTTACAATGGAGATCCCATGCGGGTGGTGGCCTTGTTTGAGGAGTGGATTCAGGAGTTTACGGGTATGAGGATTGAACCAGCTCTGATTCCACTTGCTGCAGTTCTGGACTTTCTCAACATGACAGTACGGTGTTTCACTCTCTCTGCATTGATTCTGATGGGAGTAACTTTCTATCATTATCTGCCGAGGGCGGGGAAGGGCTGGATTGTGCAGAATTCCATGCTGTATATTGGTATGATGGCTGCGGTTACTTACTACATGGCAGCAGAGATTCCGAAGATGATGGACTGGCTTCAGCCGGCCATCTTACAGCCGTTCTTCCATCTGGCACTGAGCCTGGTGCTGCTGGCCGGTGCGTATAAAGTATGTGTGGTTCTGATAGAGAAAAAGGATGGAGGGGTGGCATGATGAGAAACAGCAAAATCTTACTGGGGGCGGCTGCCGCAGTGGGCCTGGTGATACTGATCATTTTCACAGCAGCATTCTTCCTTGCAGGAGGCACAGGCAGTAAATCGGATGCGATGTTTGTACACAGCTTCGACAGCCAGATTGCTGATATGAAGATTGTCAACGGGGAAAAAGAATATTTTGCGGTGAAGGTCCAGCGTGGGAAGTACGACAGTTACTATAACATCTACGACCGCCAGCTGAATCCGGTGCTGGAAACAGAGCTGTCTTTCGCAGGAGCGAAGGTGGGACGTTACATGCCGCTGGGAAATCACAAAGACCAGTGGTGGCTGCTGGATGTGGAGACTTTGGATCTTATTGAAACCGATCTGATTGAACCGGTAATTCATGAAAGCGGAGAATACATGGCGGGTCAGAGGAAGGTGAAAGGCCAGACCAGCTGGGTAGTGGAACGGACAAAAAACGGGGAAGTTCTCTGGGAAGGTGATCGGCGGACTGTGCTGCCGAAGCAGCAGTGGTATGCCATCGCCAAAGCCAGCGATGAAGAGGGCAGCGAAGAGAGGGATCAGATTATCAATCTGCGGACCGGTGAAGTGGAATACACTGCGAAAGATGGTGAATCCATCGTGTCTGGAGGTCTGGGCTACTGGAAAATCCAATATGATCTGATTTGGGACTATGTGGGAAGAGACGAACACTTCTACTGTGAATATCTTCGGGATGAAGATTATGAAGTGGCTTTCGAGGGGCAGCTGTTCGGAAATCTCTCACTGAATGGAAATTATATTTACGGGCATCTCCGTGAAGAACAGTTCCTGCAGGATTTTGAAACACTGAAATTTAAGACGATGTATGGATACGGATACACTGTCCGTCATTTCATCTGGACACCTCAGGGGGAAGAAATCTACAGAACCGGCAAAAGCTACTATGATCTTCGTGGAATCCGCGGCAATTATGCCATCGTGGAAAACGACAGGGACCAGTATGAGCTCTGGGTTATTGAAAACAACACAATCACCAGAAAAATTAAGGCGGGAAGCAATTTCTTCTACCTGGATGCAGAGGATGGTTTCATGCGTGCGGTAAAGCCGATAAAACAGAACTATTATAGGTTTGATATTGACAATGT
>JAZNKW010000048.1:0-2733 GCA_045578745.1 Anaerovoracaceae bacterium | reverse complement strand
GTTTAATGGCTGGTATCTGTAACGGTTTCCAGGCACTGGTTAAGCTGGGTCTGGTACCTTACGGCAAGATCATCGACACCGATGCAAACTGCCCAACTCTGACTTACAACACTATCGGCCGTCACCAGTCCAAGCTGGTACAGACCAGAATCGCTTCTAACAAGTCTCCATGGCTGGCAGCAACCAAGCCTGGCGAAATCTACACTGTAGCTATTTCCCACGGTGAAGGCCGCTTCCTGGCAAATGAAGACGTGGTAAGACAGCTGGCTGCAAACGGTCAGATTGCAACTCAGTACGTTGACTTTGACGGTAAGCCAACTGATCAGATTCAGTTCAACCCTAACAACTCCGTATATGCTATCGAAGGTATTACTTCCCCAGACGGCAGAGTATTCGGTAAGATGGGTCACTCCGAACGTATCGGCTACGGTCTGTATAAGAATGTAATTGGCGAATTCGACATGAAGATGTTCGAATCTGCAGTGAAGTACTTCAAGTAAAACATTCCCACCGCAAGGAGGGTAAATAATATGATTAAAATTAATTATGATAAATGCGTTGGGTGCCTTAAGTGCACCCGCGTATGCATCTGGACCATCATCGAAGAACGTGACGGTAAGCCTTACGTTCTGGACGATAAGACCCGCGGCTGTGCAAAATGTATGCATTGCGGCATCGTCTGCCCGGAAGGGGCCATCGAGTTCAATGATGCGCCGATGATGATCGGGGAAGATAAGCCGATTGTGTCCGACACCTTTGCTGAGGACATGGAAAGCTTCCTGCTGACCCGCCGGTCCTACCGGGACTTCCGGGAAGAGGAAGTGGACGAAAAAATCATCCGCAAGGCACTGGAAACAGCAGCCTGGGCACCAAGTGCCAAGAACCAGCATCCGACCAAGTACTATGTGGTACAGGGCCGTGAAAAGGTGGATGCCGTCATGGGTCATATCCTGGACTACATCAGGGAAACCGGGGAAAGTCCGGAAGTGCTGTCGGAACTGGAACGGGGAAACAACCTGGTTCTGGGGCACGCACAGACCCTGATTCTGGCTTACAGCCGGAACAATGCCATCAACGCACCGGTGGATACCGCTCTGGCGCTGGACTATGCAGATCTGATGCTGCAGGCACACGGCGTGGGAACCTGCTGGGCGGGCTATCTTACCCGTTTTGCTAACAAAATCCCGGCACTGCAGGAAATGTTCCCGCTGCCGGACAATAACAGCTTCTATGGCGCGCTCCTGGTGGGATGGCCGAAGGAAGACTATCTGTACATACCGCAGCGGCTGAAACGTGCAGATATCACATTTGTGAAATAACAGAAACTGCAATGCCTGCGGAAGGCCCTGCTTTGAAATGCAGAGGACCGGCCGCAGGCTGAGCTGTATAATGGAAAGGGTATTTTATATTTTGGGAAAAGGAAGGTAACCGTGAAATGGAAGGAAAACCGGATAAAAAATTCATGAATACACTGCTGCTGATTCTCTTCGGGGTGGGATTCTATGTAGGACTGTCCAACCTGCCGGTGGTGGCAGAGAGTATCTGGACTGTGGCCGCTCTGTTCATGCCGTTGATTGTAGGTGGGGTGATTGCATTCATACTGAATGTACCGATGCATTTCTTTGAGAAGCAGTGCGATAAGATATATAATAAGAAACAAATTAAAGTGCTGAAAACTGCAAAAGGTCCGATCTGCCTGATTGTGACCCTCATTGCCTTTGTGGCAGTCATCAGCCTGATTGTCAGCGTTATCGTACCGAACCTGGTGGACTCTGTCACAACTCTGGTATATGGCGTAAAGGAAAATCTGCCGCTGTGGATTGACTGGCTGAAGCAGCACCGGATTGACACTACCTTTATTGAGACTGCTCTGGCAAAGATTGATGTGCAGTCGATCCTCAATGAGCTGCAGAACAATCTGGGCAGTATCCTGTCCTCTGCAGGAAGTGCAGCAGGCAGCGTGGTAGGAGTTCTGTCAAATCTGGCTTTCGGCCTGATTTTTGCCATCTATATTCTGATGAGCAAGAAGAAGCTGGGCATCCAGGCGAAAAAACTGGCCTACGCGTACCTGAAAAAATCCTGGGCAGATAATATCTGCGATGTAGCTTCACTGACCTACAGAACGTTCAGCAGTTTCCTGTCCGGGCAGTGCCTGGAGGCCTGTATTCTGGGCGGAATGTTCTGCGTGGTTCTGTTGATTGGCGGCTTCCCATGTGCTGTTACCATCGGGGTGATCATCGGTTCCATGGCCCTGATTCCGTTTATCGGAGCGTTTATCGGTCTGGCTTTCGGTATCCTGCTGGTTCTGGTGGAAGCACCTGCCAAAATCCTCTGGTTCATCATTATCTTCTTCGTCGTACAGCAGATTGAAGGCAACCTGATTTATCCAAAGGTTGTGGGAGGCTCAGTAGGTCTTCCTGCCATTTGGACACTGCTGGCGGTCGTAGTGGGGGGAAGTGTTTCCGGCATCTTCGGAATCATCGTCTTTATCCCGCTCTTCTCGGTCATCTACGCACTGATCCGCAGAAGCGTACACAGCCGGCTGAAGGATAAAAAGCTCCGTATAGAAGGGTAAAAACGGACCTGATAAACTCAAATAGAAAAAAGTTGAAAAAAGTGAGTATTTTTTAAAAAAAGTACTTGCTTTTTGTTTTAACTTGTAGTATACTAATTTTTGTTCGGTGAGAGAACAGAAAGTAAATATGCGGTCTTGGCGGAATTGGTAGACGCGCA
>JAZNKW010000047.1:0-24438 GCA_045578745.1 Anaerovoracaceae bacterium | reverse complement strand
AAGGGATAAAGCATGCAATCAGAATCACTGAATTTTCCAGGTCAAGGGCCAATTCTTCCGTCGTCCCTCCATCATCCAGATATGGTTTTTCCATCAAGCTTGCACACATAAGAGTAGAGATTGTCTGGTTGCAGAACACTGCTGCCATACCAATCGTCATAATAAGCAACGCTGGGAACCGTCCGAATTTTCCGCAAAGTTCACCCAGTTTCCCCTGAATCACATTCAGCATTCCTGTACCTTTAAAAATACCGGAATAGGAACAGGAAATGATGACAATTGCCACAATCGGCAGCATGGAAAGCAGTCCCCCACCATCCAGCATACGAACTAGATCCGAGCCTTCAGGATGATAGCCGAAAATACAGATTTTGAGAAGTTCGGCAATAGTAAAGCCTTCAATTTTCCAGCCAATAATCATTCCGCAGACCGTACTTAAAGCCATGGCATGAAGAACTTTAACCTTAAAGAGCGGCAGCAGCAGCATGAGAGCCGCCGGAAGGAAGGCCCACAGGGACAAGGTGAAAGTCGACTCGTACTCTGCGATAAAGGCCTCATCGATAGACTTCATCGGATGGGTCACAGAAAGTACTGTGTAAATAATCAGACATAGAATCAGCGGAAGCAGTCCACTCTTCATCATCCGTTTTACATTATCAAAAATATCAGTTCGGGTCACTCCTGCTACCATGTTGGCACTGGAGGAAACCGGAGACCCACGGTCACCGAAGTACACACCGGACATGATGACACCGGCAGTAATGACCGGGTCCACGCCCCCGCTTCGTGCCAGTGTCATAAAAATCACACCTACAGTAGCTGCCACACCAAAGGATGTGCCGATGCCGTAGCTGAGCAGTGCACAAAGCAGAAATGCAATCAGCAGGAATAGCGGCGGTGTAATAATATTCATTCCGTAATATACGAAAATGGTAATGGTGCCGCAGCAGCGCCACACAGCCGTCAGAAAACCAATGAATGTCATGACTTTAATTACAATCAGAGCATCTTTAGTTCCCGCAGCCGCCATACCTGCCAGTACCGGCAGGCGATCTCCCCTGTGCATTCCAACCGCAATAAAGGCCACCAGGCCAACTGAAAGCGGAATAATCATGGAACCGCCCATAAATAAGGTTACTGCCATAACACTCAGGAATACACCAAAAGCAATCAGTAAATCCATTTATTCAGCATCCCCTTTCTGACACGGTCCCAGCTCGTTCAGCAGTGTAAATCCCAGAATCAGCAGACCGCCAAGGCCCTGCAGCAGAGTCATGGCTTCACCCAGTACTACGGTAGAAATAAGTACTGCCACCAGAGGGTCGATGTAGCTTAAGATAGACACTTCCTGTCCCTTCAGTTCTTTCAAAGAAGAGAAATACAGGCAGTATGTCACACCGGTATGGAACAGACCCAGAATCAGCAGGCAAATCCAGCCTTTGGTGTCCAGCACTTCCAGGTGGAACCCGCTGGTTGCTGCTACATATGGAATCAGGATCAGGATGGCTGCGAAGAACTGGAACAGAGTCCGCGGCACACCTTCTGTATGTTTCATGAACTTATTCAGCAGGATTACAGTGGCGTACAGTGCCGCTGCACCCAGACCATAGGCAATACCAATACCATCGCTGCCTCCGCCGGACAGACCGCCGTTGGCAATAATCAGCACCAGCCCCAGGGTGGACATGACGAAACACAGGATTTGCTTCGCGTTCAGCCGTTCACGGAACAGAAACACGCAGGTTACGGTTACAATAACCGGTGCAAAATAGTAGCACAGGGTCGCCACGGAAATGGTTGTGTAATTATAGGCCTGGAACAGGAAAATCCAGTTGAAGCCCATGGCCGCACCGGAAAGAATCAGATATTTCAGGTCTTTCTTAATACCCTCCCAGTCCAGTTTCTGACGGGTCAGTGCCAGGAACACAACAATGAGAGTGGCCGCCAGTACAGCACGGTACAGGGCCAGTTCCCCGGAGCTGACCGCAATGTTTCGTGTAAACAGTCCCAGCGTCCCGAAGACAGTCATGGAAAGGATCAGTTTCAGTTTGCTTGCAGTATTTTTTGTCATAATATCAGGTCTCTCCTAAGCTGGTCGAATTTTTTCAGGAACGCTTCCTCCACTTCCTGCATGGGCAGAAGCTGGTGTTCCGGCAGATGCCTCATGTTCCGGTAGTTCGTATTGATTTCATCTCTCAGCAAAATCTTCATGTCCCATGACATGGCATCGTCATCGATTTCTTTTATCATCCGGCGTTCTTCTTCCGTCAGCGGTTCCCCGGGAATAAAGGCTTCCCATACGGTATCAATCAAACGGTTTTCGATGGTGCGGTACTGTGGAATCTGCTGCTTTACAGGTCTCACCAAGTCAGACATATAGGCCTCACTGCCGTCATGAAGGAGTGCACCCATCTGCACTCTTGCAGAGCAGCCTCTCAGTCTTGCTTCCTCCGCGCAGATTAAGCTATGCTGAGCCACAGAAAAGAACTGAATCACATGGCCGCCTCCCCTGCATACCAGGGAAAGCGCGTGAGCAATATCCCGAATATCTATATCTTCTCTCTGCGGATTTACCGGATTCATCCGGATACCGCTGTATGTGGTTATGGTTGGCATGGAGCCCTCCTTATTTGTCGTCATATTCAATAATACCGCCGCAGGTTGGACATTCGAAATGAATTTCCTCAGACCATTTCAGAATATCCATCATCTTAATCATCTTGAGTTCTCCTCAATGCGGACAGCGGATTTTAGCCGAACGGACCATCAGTCCCAGTACTCCGATAATCATACCTGGCAGGAAGAAAATCATATTTTGTGTCAGCACTGCTGCTCCCATCATCAGTGCGAAAATCCCCAGGCAAACCAGCACAAAACGTGCAGTACTTCTTGATAACTTTTTCATCTATGTATAGGCCCCCTTTTCTTTTCAGTTTAACATATTTTTTCTCTTGTGAAAAGTAAATAAAGAAAAACAGCGGCCTTCCGGGACCGCTGTTTTCCGATTATGAGTTCCTGCAGGAATGCGAGGAGTGATTTTATCTTGTGATTGCCTTGAATGCTGCAGCCTGAGCCTTGATGCCTCTTTCTGCTGCGAAACGTTCGATACTGGATGCACCGAAGAAACCGTCGATTTCAGGAATCTGGTTGATGATGTACTGTGCATCGTCCGGTTCAGCGATAGGACCGCCATGGCAGATAACCATGATGTCAGGATTTACTTCACGGCCTGCTGCGATGATTTCCTTAATCTTTACAACGCAGTCGTCCAGAGTCAGTGCAGTCTTGGCACCGATGGTACCCTTGGTAGTCAGACCCATATGTGCTACCAGAATATCTGCGCCAGCTTCCGCCATGGCACGAGCCTGGTCCGGATCGAATACATATGGACAGGTCAGCATATCCAGTTCATGAGCCTTTCTGATCATGTCTACTTCCAGACCATAACCCATGCCGGTTTCTTCCAGGTTCTGACGGAATACACCATCAATCAGGCCTACCGTTGGGAAGTTCTGCACACCATTGAAGCCCTGTTCCTTCAGCTGCTTCAGGTAGATTTCCATTACACGGAACGGGTCAGTACCGCAAACGCCTGCCAGTACAGGAGTGTGCTTTACTACAGGCAGAACTTCTGCACCCATTTCCACTACAATCTGGTTTGCATCGCCATAGGACAGCAGACCTGCCAGAGAGCCGCGGCCAGCCATACGGTAACGTCCAGAGTTGTAGATAATCAGCATGTCAGCACCGCCTGCTTCACTGGATTTTGCAGTGATACCGGTACCAGCACCTACGCCAACCAGGATTTTGCCGGCTGCAACCTGTTCCTTAAACTTCGCCATATTTTCCGCTCTAGTCAGAGTATTCATACTTTATTCCTCCTGTTTTCTGTTCAAAATATCTTAGCCCAGCAGTTCGATCAGCTTTTTGGCTGCTGCCAGTGCAAATTCATCATCGTTCACCGCATAGTCCATTTCAATCAGTTCCACATTGTCAGCCAGCTGTTCTCTTAACGTATCGAAGAGAACCTTGTCTGCTTCTGCATCGTAGAATGGTGCGCCTTCCACATCGATGGCAGATACGCCCTTCAGCGGCAGCATCATAACGGTCTTGCCTTCTGCTGCGTTGAGTTTTTCTGCAATCTTGCCGCCGATGACAGCCAGTTCTTCACCGGTGGTACGCATTAGAGTTACGGTTGGATTATGCTTATACAGGTTTCTTTCCTTAAACTGTGCAGGTACGGTATCCCAAGGTCCGAAGTTGACCATATCCAGTGCACCTACGGATACAACCTGCGGAATGCCGGCCTTGCCTGCAGCTGCCAGACGGTTTGGTCCTGCACTGAGAACCCCGCCAACCACTTCGTCACACCATTCGGTGGTGGTAATATCCAGCACACCCTTGATAAATCCGCCGTCGATGAGGGATTCCATGCACTGTCCGCCGGTACCGGTAGCGTGGAATACCAGCACATCATAGCCCTGGGATTCCAGATATTCCTTGGCCGTCTTGATACAAGGAGTGGTTACACCAAACATGGTTGCTGCCAGCAGCGGCTTGCCGTCACCCTTAATTTCCTTCTGATTCTGCACCATACCAACCAGTGCATTGACTGCATTGCTGAAAATCTTTCTGGAAATATCATTAAGACCTTCCACGTCTACTACAGATGGAATCATGATGATATCGCTGGTACCAACGTATGGAGAAACATCTCCGGAAGCCATGGTGGAAACCATTACCTTCGGTACACCGATTGGCAGTGCTCTCATAGCAGGCGTTGCCAGAGAAGTGCCGCCGGAACCGCCGATGGAGATGATGCCGTCAAACTTGCCTTCTGCATACAGTTTCGGAATCAGTGCTTCCATCCCTCTGGAAAGTACATCGGTAGCGGTCGCACGATCCTTCTTTTCGATGATTGCATTGATGTCTGCACCCACTGCAGCTGCAATGTCTGCATTGGTTACGTCCGGTGCAACCAGCGGTTCGAACACCCCGGTGTGAATGCACAGTGTGGCCAGACCCTGTTCTTCCACCAGTTCCTTAATGAATTTCAGTTCACGTCCTTTGGTATCAAAAGTACCTGCAATTGCGATGGTTTTCAAGATAAAAGCACCTCCTTATATTGCACTTGTTACATTAAACTTGATTTATATATTTACATATTAATGCGTTAATACATTAATTTCAAGTTCAAATTAGTACTCGCCTTCGCTTTTCTGCTTTGCCCGTTCGGCTTCCTTTGCTTTTACTTTTTTCACACGGAAATAGAGCACTGCCACAGAAGCAACGGCAAAGAAGAAGTACAGGCACTTGTTCCAGCCATCGAAGGTTCCTTCAGCTTCATTGAGTACTCCAAACATGCTTCCAAATACAGCTGCAAAAGGATAGCCGACTGCACTGATGATACCTGCAATTGGATTTTCAAACAGTACAATCACAAGATTTACGATTGCACAGAGCAGAATCGTACTTCCGGTTACGAAAGCAAAGGCTTCCGCACCGCTGAGCAATGTACTGCTGAGCAGATACATTCCCCCATAAATGACCAGCATAACTGCACATGCCGGCAGACGTTTTTTTAAATCAAACATTATAAATTACCTCTATTTTCCTTAAATATTACTTTTTCGGAATCCGGTTTTCACATGGAACCGCTGTCTGGCACAGTGCACAACCGTACCGTGGGGCAAGTTTTTTACGCATGGCTGAAATCTGGACATTACAGATACTCAAGTCATTTCCTTTTTCCAAGGAAATAGCTCCCATTGGACATCGATTTATACATGCTCCGCACATACTGCAGTAATCGTAAACACCAGTATATGGCCGAATATCTGCAGGAATTTCCCGATTGATAATTACACTGATAAAACGGCCGGCAACACCTTTCTCTGTAATAAGCCCCTTCGAAAGCCCAAAAGTTCCAATTCCGCAGATGTATGCAGTATGCCGTTCCGACCAGTTGCTGCCGAAGGTTTTTTCTGTGACACAGTCATATTCCTGCATGGCATTTCCAGCCGTAATACCCACATGGCGGGAATCATCATCAGGAAAACACCAGCCGATTCCCTGCTCCGTCAGCCATTGACAGAACTTCCGTGTAAACTTCATGATATACTCATGTCCTTCAATTCGGCCATGAAGCCACTGTGGTGAAGGTTCCTCCGTACGGAAACGGTTGCTTGCACGAATCTGCTCTGACAGAGGAAAGAAGATAGAAATTACAGATTTTGCTTCGGAATACCATTCTTTCGGAGTCATATACCACGGACCAACCACATCTTCTTCTTTCAGCTTCATAAACAGCGGATCATCAGCCGCACCAATTCCAATAAGGGGCTCATCAAACAGCGGCATATCAATGGCTTCCGGAATCAGAGCTACTTCTGCCGTAACCTGATTTCCCGTGAAAGTATTAAAAATGTGCAAAATACCACTTTTAATAAACTCTTTCGTCACCATCACATTTCCTCCGGTCTTTTATTCAGTCAATTTCTTTTCGTAGCAGAACCAGTTTTGTTCATAAAGAACGCATTCACCAACTTTTTTACATAATTTAAATTATTGTAAACCGACAGTGCTTTCAGGTTTTTCGGGCTTACAAGGAATCCAATCCCATCATATCCCCTCTTGAAAACATCTTTTTCTACCTCTGAAAACATGAACCCTGCCAGACCACGATTTTGATATGCTGCAGCAATCCCAAACCGTGAACAGCCGCAGTGCCTTTTTATGTCCTAACTCCAGAAATCATACTGCCAGAGCTCGCTGTCCTCTCCTGCCGTCATAGCACCAATGATTTTATTATCGTCAGTACAGAGTACATAAAGATCTCCGTGTGCCTCATCTTCCTGTGCCTCTTCTTTCCCGGGATATTCTTCATCCCAGGTACAGCCATCCGTTCCCACAAGAGACCGCCAGAGAGCTGCTGCAGCAGAAACATCAGATTCAGTTGCTCTTCTTATAAACAAATTCATGATACTTCAGTCTTATTTCTTCACTACTTCCGCAAAGTTTTCGAAGAAGTAGCCGGTTCTCTTCTTTTCAGGGTCAGCCACATTAAAGAAACAGGATGGAATTTCCCTTTCATTCAGGTTCTTCAGAATGCATGGGGTACATCCCTGGTCATGGTTGTTTGGATGGTTTGGGCAGTCATAACTGTCACAAGTACAAAAGTCTACTTTCATTACGATTCCTCCTTCAGGTCTTGACTTTACCCTATTATACCGCAAAACCATATGGAATGGAACAAGTAAAAAAGCTGACTTGTAAACAAATCAGCTTTTCAATCCTTATTATCTCCGCTCCTTAATTCCAATAAGCACAGCGCCGAAATAGTGCTGCTTTCTGAGAAAATCCTGAAGACTTCTGCCATACCGGTCAGGTCCTGAGGATGTCTTATACGTATTGTACCCAATGAACTGTCCGTCCCTATACTGAAGTGCTGCAAAATGAGCCCCAAACTTAGACCGCCTGATCCAGTGATAAAAGAGAATGCAGGCATCAGAAAATTTTGCCAGGTCATCAAACTCGGAACGGCGAACTGTGACTTTCACATCAAACCCCAGCTTCCGAAAAAGCTGAACCGGCGTCATAACAAAGGTTCCCAATGTACCGTTAAGCCCCGGAACATGGCGCTTATAATAGTGGATCAGTTTCTCCGGTTCCGTATGATAGCCCATGAGCTGCAGCGCATTATATGCCGCAATCCAGCCGCATCCGGCAGCCGCACTGGAACGCATCCCGTACCGCCACTGGTCTTTAGGTATTTTTTTCTGATTGTAGATATAATCTTTGTCGTTCATATTAAACATCCTTATTCCTGATGTTCTGCAGCATCCAATGCAATTTTCAGATACTCCCTCTGTGCTTCATCAACTTCCGCATTTTCTCCCTTACCGGGAATGTAGTGGAAATCATCTTCCATAAAGTTGTGTGCCGTCATTTCACCATCACGGTACCGCACAGCCAGCTGGCCGCCGCCATTGAAGTTAATAAGACGGAACTGACTGTCAAAACCAATTCCCCCTACAAGTATGATTTTTTCCGGATTTTCAGGTATCAGTGCATAATCAAAATCATAAAGTTTCACTACAGCACCGTCTTCCTCATAGCTTCCCAAATTATAGAACTCCAGCAGTTCGTATCCGGTTATATTGCCTGGACTGTCTTTCCATCTGTAATAGTTTAATTCCATCTGCTCTGTCAGGATGTCTTTAAACTTCTCATAGTCATCTTCATCAATCCGGTGCTCACGGTCACCCTTATGCAGAATCAACTGATACAGATCCTCATCATTAAAGGTTGCCACCTCATAGGCACCAGCTTTTCCGTACCATACCTTTACCAGGTTTTCGGTGAAATAACATTCTGCTCTAAGGTGGGAATCATTCCAGCTGATTCCTGTCGTATCCAGATTCCCTTCAAAATATGATTCCAGACTCCAGCAGTATCCGGCAGTAGGGTCATATCCATCTTCCACACCCTCATCCAGCGTATATTCCCCGGCAGCTGCATTTTTCAGTGCAGTGACAAATTCCTCTGCTGATATGTTCCCCGCACCATCCATACATGTAAACTGAGATGCTTCCAATGTCTTCAGCATTTCTGCAAATGGACTGTTTTCCTCCTGTACCGGAGTTATCGACTTGTCCGGTTCTTCAGGAACATCCTGCAGTCCTCCGCATCCCCACAGAGAAAAGACCATTACCAGAACGAAAACTGTACCGATTCCAAATCTCATAAGCTGTTTCTTCATAATTTCTCCCCCTTTATTTAATTCACACAGACTTTACAGTTCCATCCTCATGAATATGGAAGTATCCATTGGGCTGTCGTTATGCTTTTCAGACACAGTGAATCCCATCCGCTCATACAGGGCTTTTGCTGTCTGCAGGAACGGCAGAGTATCCAGCAGAATGGTTCTGTAACCAATTTCGCGGGCATCTTCAACAATCTTAGCCACAAGCTGTTCCCCCAGCTTATGACCCCTGTATTCCGGCTTAACGTATAAACGCTTCAGCTCGCAGCGGCCTTCATCAAATGGCTTCAGGCCAATGCAGCCAGCCGCCTTATCCCCATCCAGAGCAATATAAAGCCGGCCCATGGGGTAATCATACTTCATCTTCAGGTTCTTTACTTCTTCGTCATAATTCTGCTGATCCAGATAGCCCTGAAATGCCGGGTCCCCTTCTACCAGCATACGAGTGTACTCTGTAAAAAGCTCTTTTATTTCTTCCCTGTATTCAAAAGCAGGTTCTATTCTGATATTCATATATCCTCCTCTTCCAGAATGTAGGCATTAACAATTTCTCCGTAATAGGTAATGTGATAATCTCTGTTATTGCTTGGATTGCTGCTGTCTACATCCTGTGGATAGAATCGTTCATTGATTTCATCCGGCAGTGCCCTTCTGTCCTGCAGCTGGCTGTATACCACTCTGCACTCCAGGGTCAGCGGAAGTTCTTTGATTGCCGGAACAGAGACACACTCCCCTGGAACCAGCGTCAGATTCATGTCGGATATTTTGTCAGTATCCCGGCCGGACATACGTCCGCAGTACCCCAGGATTTTCTTTTCAAAATCCCCTGTCGGCACATTAATGGTAAATTCCGGGTTTTCATCCAGCATGGTGCGGCTGAAGCGGTTTTCCCGAACCATGGTCACGAAGATGGGACGATTCCACTCAATTCCAAGTGAGCCCCATGCAATGGTCATAGTGTTTACTTTTTCTCCGGATCTGGTTGTCAGAAGAATCCCTTCATCAAGGGCCTGCAGAATCACTCCGGCATATGCGAATACATCAATTTTTTTCTTTCTCATGTTATCTCACCAAAATCTAATACCCCAGTTCTTCGTGAATCAGGATTACTTCAATATTGCTGGCAACGGGTGCAGACCAGAAGACGGAAAGGTTGCGGCAGATACGGCCGGGGCTCTTGCAGTCGTAGCATTTATCTGCCTTTTCAGCACAAGGTGTGTTTACGCCAAGGCGCTGCGCATTCTTTGGGCTGGCAATGTTTCTGGCACGCCAGAGAGCTGCATCATAATCCGGCGCAATCTTGTTTTCACCTACTACCAGGAAGATACGTTCCGGACCATATGTAATTGCTGCAACGCGGTTGCCGGTAGCATCGATGTTGATGATTTCTCCCGTTTCAGCGATGCCGTTTACGGAAGAAATGTACACCTGCGCACGTGCAGCTTCCACTCTGATATCACGTGTTGGCTGTCCTTTCGGAATTTTGTGATGCCAGATTACCTGGTTATGCTTTGAAAGCAGTTCTTCCAGCTTCATCTGATCCAGTGTCACAGAACCTCCAAATCCCACACTTGTATTATCGATCTGTTCATCCAGATAGGCTGCAGCTTCTGCTGCCGTATCGAAGCAGGAAACCTTATATCCAAGCTTCGTCAGATTTGATTTAATTACTGTGAAATCCATATTTATCCTCCTGTTTTACTATTACGCCTTGTTATTTCCCACAAAATAAGGTTCCGGATTCGTCCCTGTGCACAAAATGGAAAACTTCGGCAAATTTTACGTCACACATGTGGATAACTTACCTCTTGACAAAAGTTATCCACATGTTCAATATTGAAATTTCAACGTTTATTTGTATTAAAGTTATCCACATGCCTTTGAGGGTTGAATTGTATACAATATTAACTTTCAATGTGGATAATTGTTGAAACCATTGAAATTTTAAGCTTTTCGCAGTGTTAAAACTTGTTCGCAATAACGCGAACAAAGGTTGACATAATATTTTTTATCCGAATTATTTCCCGTCTATTTTAAAAATTCGACACAGAAATGCGATACGTTTCTGCATACTTTCCCACACAATCGGGCTTTTCGACATGAAATCATACCCATGTACGGTCCCTTTAGTTTCATGAACTGTTACATTCACACCGGCTTCTTCCAGCCGACCGGCATATTCCAGTCCCTCATCATGAAGACAGTCAAATTCTGCTGTTTCCACATAAGCAGCCGGAAGGCTTTCCAGGGACAGAGCTTCCGCCGGCGAAAGGTACACCCTTTCTTCCATCGACAGGTGTGCAAGGTGCGGAACATAAAACTTAATGTATTTTGCCATATCGCGGCTGTTGCACATTGGAGTATCCGTGAACCGTTTAACAGAATCCGTCTTCATCCGTACATCGGTGCATGGATACACCAGAAGCTGACCGCATGGAACTGCAGCCCCATAGTCCCTGGCCATCTGGCATACTGCAGCAGCCAGGCTTCCTCCTGCACTGTCACCGCCTACAGCAATCCGTTTAAAGTCCACATTAAGTTCTTCACTGTTCATCTGTGTCCAGCGATAAGCACGGAAAGCATCATCCAGCGCTGCAGGGAATTTATGACGTGGTGCCAGACGGTAATCCACAAACAGTACATGGCACTTGGCACCGCGGCAGTATTCTCTGGCATTCAGAAAATGGTACGGTGCTGCATTAAACACAAATCCGCCGCCATGATAATACACCAGACATGGAAGCTTTCCGCTGCAGCCTTCCGGTGAATACAGGATAGCCCGCATTGATTTCTTTTTATCCAGCGGAATCTGAAGTTTTGTTACCGTTACGCCTTCTCCAGATTTTTCCATGTTCCAGAGTGCTCCCATGGATTTCTGCATAGCAGGCAGCACAGCCCGGTTCAGCAGAGGATTCATTTTCGCCAGCGGCGCAAAATCCGGATGAATGGGATAATATTTTCGTTTCATAACACACTCTCCTATTTCAAGAAGTCCAGCAGACGGTTCTGGAAGTCCTTCGCTTCTTCGTATGCGCCATGACCGTATGCTTCATACATATGCAGTTCCGTATCCGGAATCCCTTCTGCCAGGCGGAAGGAAGCCTGTGGCCCGACAATCTTGTCCTGCATTCCGCCCAAAATCAGGGTCGGACAGGATATTTTGTCCAGCAGATTGGACGTATCATAATCCAGGCAGGCGCGAGCCTGAATCAGAAACCGCTCAAAACTTTTTGGCTTCCCGACTTTCGTAATCACGCCGTACATTAAACGGGCCGTTTTCAGATAGGCCTCAGAATAGCTGCGTTCTGCAGTATCTGTCATGATTCCTGCGTAGTCACCCTGTTCTGCCATCTCCATCCATCTTTTGATGACGGTGCGGTACTCTTCCTCCATTTTATCGGTGGTTACGGTAAGCACCAGTTTCTCCACAAAATCCGGATGTGCCGCAGCAAGCTGCTGCGCAATCATTCCCCCAAGCGAAACCCCCACAATGTGAACACGTTCAAGCCCCAGAGCCTTGGCTGCCAGATAAAGATCCTCTGCCATATCCTTTACAGTATGTCCTGCTGCAATGTTTCTTCGCCTGCTGAAGGAATATACCCGGTACGCTGAGCCGATTTTACGATATAGTACAGAGAATGGAAAGGCCATCCCTTTCACTGTTTTAAAGCCATCCCCCAGTCCCGGAATCAAAAGCAGAACTTTTTCCCCGCATCCGAAAGTAAGGTAATCCATCTCTCCATTTTCTATTGTGACTGTATCATTTTTCCACTTCATCATACGCCTCATAAAAATTATGTAAACCAATTTCCGTTCTGTTCTGAACGGTTTTCAACAGGCTGAAAAGCTTTAAATTTCAATGTTTCCAAGAATTATCCACATCACTTTTCCAGATTGTATACAATCAATTCCATGTCCGCATGTGGATAAAAAATACATTAATAAATATTGATATTTCAACATTTACGTCGAATTTTCAGACAATTCAGTTAAAAGTTATCCACATATTTCGCGTAAAAATTACACAATGTTCTTTTATGCAAACAATGCCATGCCCAGAGTCCCCAAAACCATCATAGCAAGGCCAACTGCTGCTTTTTTTGACAGCCGTTCTTTAAATACAACGTAGGAAAATCCAATAGAAACCAGGATGCTCAGCTTGTCAATGGGAACAACTACACTAACGATACCATGCTGGATTGCATAGTAATAGCAGAGCCAGGATGCACCGGTGGCAAGCCCTGAAAGACAAATGAATACAAGTTCATGTTTGTCGATAGATTTTGCCTGATGTGTCTTTCCTTTCATGATAACAATAGCCCAGGCCATAACCAGTACGACAATAGTACGGATTGCAGTGCCCAGATTGGACTCTACACCGTCGATACCCACTTTGCCGAGGATTGATGTCATAGCTGCGAAAACAGCCGCCAGAACGGCGTAAATCATCCACCCACGTTCTTCTTTCTGCTCTCCGTCTGTCTGCTTCTTTTCAATCATCAGCAGCACTCCGCAGCCGATAAGAGCTGTTCCGATCAGTTTTACCGGCAGATTATTTGTTTCACCAAAAAGAATGATAGCAAGAAGTACAGTCAGTACCGTGCTTGACTTATCAATCGGCACTACCTTATTTACGTCCGCCATGGACAGAGCCTTGAAATAACACATCCAGGATGCACCGGTAGCAAAACCGGACAGAATGAGAAACACCAGTGACCGCGGTGCAATATCTCCAATGGTACTGAAAGACCCCACTACGCCTACCATGATCCATGAAAAAATCAGAACCACGATGGTACGCACTGCCGTAGCAATGTCGGAGTCTGTCTTGCGGATACCGCACTTGGCCAGAATCGAGGTCAAACCCGCGAATAATGATGAAAAAACTGCTGCGATAAGCCACATAAGCTACTCCACCTCCTGTTCCTGTCTCTTTTTCTCTTCGATTGCAGCCAGATATGCTTTTCCTTCCTCTGAATCGAAGTATATGATAGGAATATCCTCATAGTAAGCCTGTCCAGTAGGACGGCAGTATAATTCCCAGTACTTATTCCATGGTTCAGGTTCCGAGGAATCCCCACGTTCTTTATGAAGGCCTATCTGCCCTTCTTCTTCAAAATTATCTGCATTATAGAATATACGGTCCCGGATCAGTCCGGTTTCTGCATTGACTTTATAAATATGTTTTCTGTATTTGTCCGCAGTTTCTGCAATTACATCATAAACCGGCGGTGTCTGTGTTTCATCAAGCGCAATGGACACGAAAACCAGATCCTCCGGATTATCGTCATACTGGAGATCCCCCAGAATACTTTCTTTTACTTTGGACTCGGAAACATACTTGCTGACCGGCTGAACCGGTTTATTCTGAACCGGTTTGCCTGTCTGACCGTTCTGCGGCTTCACCGTTTCCTGTACCGGAGTTTCTGACGGCATCATCTCTTCTTTCTGTGCAAAATCTTCTGCCTCAGCCTTTTCCCGCAGTTCAGCCACTTCTTCTTCCAGTGCGGAAAGCTGCAATTCCAGCTCCGCCAGTTCCTCATGGGTCCTGCTTATTTCAGCTGCCATATATGTAATTGTACCTGCAGATACCAGGAACAGAATTACCATTCCCCAAACTGCCGGTGATTTCATCCACTTCTTCATCGGTTATCCCTCTTTCTCAAATCCTAAAGCCTGATATTGCAGGCCATCTTCACACCGCTTTTTATATCATGGTGTTCACGGCTGTCCCGGTCATTTTCCGCAATCCAGTTCTGATAAATATCCTTACGGCTGCCAATATGAACAACCCGCTCTTTATGTATCATCACACCCAGACCTTCTTCCGAATCCCAGCTGCAGTTAAACTGCACGCCAATATATGCTGTGTAATCTTTTTCCACATTCATGAAATAGATATGTTCAGGACGGATTAAGCTGGTCAGTTCCCCTGGTTCTTCAACATCGGGCATGATTTCCTGGAGATTATCAAATTCATACCGATAATCCTCCTGCCATTGCGGATATTCGGTGAAAACTGCCTTCATGATACCTTGCAGCACTTCAGCCTGATATTCCTTAAGATATTCATATGAATTCCACTGAGCCTCGGTCGGCTTACCGTACTCCAGATCGTAATCCAGTTCAGCAGGAATAAGTTCTGTAAGCCCAAATGCCTTCGACCAGGTATTCAGTAAAACTGCATTCACAAACATATCGCTGTCCCCTCCTTACTTTTTTACATTTTACCATACTTTTCGCTGCTTTGCAGTAATAAAGTTTTCTGTATAAAAAAGAGAGGCATCAGGATTTTTCCTCATGCCTCTAACAATCTTTGCTGTGTTCTAACCGATTTCTTCGATATAGTGTACGCCTTCCACATTCATCACATCATCCATCAGCTGCGGATGATAATATTTGTGAATCAGATCCAGCCCCACTCGAAGGGCAATATCCCCCTCCACCAGTACCGGTTCCTGACGGCGTTCCATGGATTTAATCAGGTATCCCTGCTCACGGATAAACTTCAGCAGTTCATTAACTTTACTTCTGTCGATTTCAATATACAGTTCAGCTGTACGGGTATGGCTTTCCACATATCTGGAAAATGAATGCATCAGCCAGGTGGTAAACAGGACCAGAATTACGCAGAGAACTGCAGCCCAGATAAATCCTGCTCCAATGGCAAGGCCCATGGTGGAAGTTACCCAAAGTCCTGCAGCTGTAGTCAGGCCACGGATCTGCTTTCTGTCAGTTACAATAATTGTACCTGCGCCCAGGAAACCGATACCGGTCAGTACCTGCCCCGGAATTCTTCCCACATCGGCATCGCCGCCGCTCATTTCAGCCAGATAAAGAGCCGTAATCATGGCAAGTGCAGATCCCAGGCACACCAGTGCAAAGGTTCGGATACCGGCCGCATAACGTTTCTGCGCACGTTCAATCCCAATCATACCGCCCATAGCAGTTGCAAGAATCAGCCGCACTGCCACTGAAGCCGGTGTCAGTTCACTGAAAAATACTTTTAATATTCCTAAAACTTCTGATAAGTCCAACTATTTTTTCCCCTTCCCCTTTTCTGCTGCAAGCAGTACCAGCAGCAGAAGAATTACTGTCACACACAGACACAGCACCAGAAATTCCGTAATGCTGAGCCCTTCCATAAAACGATTCAGACTTTCAGCAGCAGATTCTGCAAAGCTTCCGTCTTCAATACCTGCCTTCACCCAGGCCCATAATCCCAGAAGGCCGCCTTCCGCTGAAGAAGTCACTTCCTTTTCCGCTCCTTCTGAGTCCACAGGTGAATCATTAATGCTTTCTGAATCATCTGCAGATTCCATAATTTCCTCTTCACTGAGAACCTTTACCTTCACAGAACGCGTTTCTGCAACCAGCTCCGTACCATCCAGCGCATAAAGAGAGGAAGCCGTTACCGTAATGAAAGATTCCCCCTCAGAAACCGCATGAAAACGGATTTTGCAGGATAAATACTCCCTGCCGTCACCGCCGTTCAGGCTGATTTTGGCCAGACCCTCTTCAGCCTCAAATCCCTCACCGCCGCTGCAGGAGCGGAACTCCAGAACTGAAGGATCATAGGTTACTTCAACAGCAGCCGTGCCAAAAGTAGCACCGCCGTACTCCAGAGCAGCAGAAAAAGACTGCCCTGCACCGATTACTTCATCGCAGGAAAAAGCAACGGCAGCTTCTGCACCATATGCAGTTGTAGTCATCATGGCCATAAGCAGCATCAAAGCCGCCGCCATGCATAAAAACCGTTTCTTCATCGCAGTCTTTTCCTTATCCTTTATTTTATGGTTCTCCAGGATTTATTGGACCACTGGGTATATACTTTTTCTCCGTTGATCACACGTACACCGCGGACTTTGAAGTAATAAGTATTTCCAGGTTCCAGCCCCTTCGTGTTAACGTAGTATGTCTTACTTCCGCTGGACGTGGTGTAATAAGGCTTTGTTCCATAGCCGCTGTTACGGGCGGTAGAGCGCCATACTTCATAATAGTCCACCTTGTAGCCAGGGGATTTGCCCCAGTCCAGACGGATGGTACCCTTTTCTGTCAGGGAAGAACTCATGTCTACGGTCGTTGCTTCCACACCGATACGTGTTCGGTCACTGGTGTCCGGTACAGACACCTGGCCAATGGTCTGGAAGGACACATTAGACCAGCAGGTGTAATAGACCTGACCATCTACAGTACGCACACCGCGTACCTTATAGTAATATGTGTTACCTTCTTTCAGTCCGCCGGTATTGATGTAATATAATGTTTCACCGCTCTTGTTGGTGAAATAAGCCTTGCTGCCATAGCCGCTGTCCTGGCTGGTAGAGCGGTAAACTTCGTAGTAATCCACCTTATAGCCTGGTGACTTTTTCCAGTCCAGACGGACTTTTCCGCTTTCCGTCAGAGAAGTCTGAAGATCCACGGTTGTAGCCATTACACCGCGTGCAACACTGCTTACAGGCTTTCCGTCTTCCGGCTGCGGATTTCCTTCCGGCTGCGGTTCTTCCGGCACTTCCGGAGTCACAGGAGTTTCAGGCTGCGGCAGACTCTTGATGGTTCTCCAGGATTTGGTGGACCATGGAGTATACACCTTCTGCCCATCAATGAGACGCATTCCGCGGACCTTATAGTAATAGGTGTTTCCCACCTCAAAATTTCCGCTGTCAGAGAAGCTCCGAACTGTGCCGTCTTCTGTAGTGTAATAAGCCTTCGTTCCATATCCGCTGCTCTTTTTCAGGGAACGGAATACCTGGTAGCATGTCATTTCAATGCTGCTGTCAGTCCAGCTGACAGTAATCACACCATCTTCACTGAGGGAAGAAGATGCTTTCAGAGAAGCAGTTTCCACTGCCGCACGGATACTTCCATCAGGGTCTTCCGATATGCAGGTAATTTTTACTGAATATACACGCTGCTCGCCATTGGCTGCAGTTACAGTAATATCTGCATACTGTTCCCCTGCTGTCAGGGTAATGAAACCGGTACCAGAAACTGTCGCACTGCTGTTTCTGGCTGCTGCATCAATCTGAACAGACTTCACTCCCGGAGGAACAGTCACTTCGTAAGAAGTCTGCGTGCTGCTGAACACAGGATTCATCGTATATCCACCGACGGAAAGTGATGCCAGATAATTATCATTGTTTGCACTGGAAACAGGCTTCAGGCAGGCCGTTTCCGGCATGTTCTGATATATAGGAATGATAAAGGTCATAGCCTGATCCAGTACGGTCAGATAACCCTTTCTTAAAGCAGCTGCTTCACTTTCGGCACCCTGCACATTGGTCATGTACTGGCCTTTCCCCACATTTTCCACACCGTTCATCACATTGAACTTCTTGAAATAGAGGGTATTTTTATTGTTCTTAACGTAGTTTTCACTGTAGAAGGATGCGCCGCCCAGAATCGACTGGTAGATGCTGTTCCACGGTCTCTCATAGGTTCCGGACTGGCTTGCATACCAGAGACCTCTGGTTACTGCATCCATGCCTCCTGCCTGATAGGCTCCTACATTAAAGTGATTATAATATCCTTCATAGCCTTCAACTGTACCGGAGATACTCTTTCCGATTCCGGAATTGCCCTGTTCAACCAGAATCATGGACGCAAGAACATAAGGATTGACCTCTGTCCGTGCACCAACTTCCATCAGAACATCATTATATGTAAGATGTGTCTCTTCCGGGAAATCTCCCCCCATGAATGTTCCAGTCAGTACACCCTGCAGGCCCTCTGCATTCTGGGTGCGGCCGTCATAGGAATGGGCCATAAACTGGAAGATTCCTCCGTGATTCAGGAAGTTTCTCGGGTCCATGTAATGCTCGATGATGGTTCTGGATGCGGTAACCCAGTTTCCGCTGTCATACTGGATGTATTTTCCGGTTTCCGGATTATATGCCCCAGGATCCGTAGATTTCCAGGAAGCTGCCGCCGTACCGGTTACCAGAGTAACTCCCGGCTGGCTTTCTGCATCTACCGCAGATGTCCAGTCCAGCCCTGTATGAGCAGCCTGGAATACCCAGTGCGGATAGTCGGCATGAATCTGTCGGAGATAAGGCTTATAGCTTTCAGGGAATCCCTGAATATCCATTTCCATCTCAAAAACAGCATCATACACGTACTCATTAGTACTGTCGATGGCAATATAATCAGAGCTGACATAACCAATGCTGCCGTTGTAATAAATCATATACCAGGCTGTTCCGGTATAGTCCTTTTCTGTTCCCAGAATAGTTACCTTCTCACCCATATAAATCAGTCCCAGAGCCTGATTCAGGGTTCCCGGAGCAGTTCTCACGTTCAGTGCATCAATGACAACGGTACCGGTCTTTTCTGCTGCAGAAGCCTCATCCGCCCACAGGCTGCAGCCCAGAAGAAGGGACAGAACCAGAAGGCAGATCAGAAAAGCCTGCTGCAGAGATTTTGTCCGGCATGTGCCGTTTGCCCCCATCATTTGGAAGGCCCCAGTCTGCCGTCGTTATAGTGCTTGCGGCAAAGGGAGATGTACATATCGTTTCCGCCTACCACAATCTGTTCCCCCTGCTTTACAATTCTTCCATCCACCAGACGGGCAACCATGGTCGCCTTGCGGCCGCACCAGCAGATGGTCTTGATTTCTTCAATCTTATCTGCATAAATCAACAGATAGTAGGATCCTTCGAACAGCTCGTTACGGAAGTCATTTTTCAGACCATAGGCCAGTACTGGCACATCACAGCTGTCTACGATTTCAACCAGCTCCTGAATGTGATGCTTCTTCAGGAACTGACACTCATCAATCAGGATGCAGTCAATCGTCTGCTTTTCATTTTCACGCATGTATAATTCCAGAATGTTCGTATCGTCTGCAACAACCATTGCTTCTCTCTGGATACCGATTCTGGATGTAATCAGACCGGTTCCGTAACGATTATCGGTGGCAGGAACCAGTGTGAGGACATGCTTACCTCTTTCTTCGTAGTTGTAAGCAACTTTAATCAGTTCAATGGACTTTCCTGCGTTCATTGTACTGTATCTATAATATAACTGTGCCATAATTTCCTCCTGCGTTTAGTCATAATTTTTCTATTATATTTTAATTGATTCCTGCCGAAAAATCAACTATACTGTTAGTATTGAACGAATTAAAGGAGTATTTAACATGGAAGCATTTCTGATTTTAATCGCAAAGTGTCTGCTGCTGGGGGTTATTTGGGCAGCACTTCTCATACCTACATTCTGCAAGTCCGGAAGCCCGCTGAAATATGCACTGACGGTAGTTGTTGTTGCACTTCTGTGCTTCTTCTTCCGCGGCTGGGCCGGCATGATTAACAAGATGACTGTAATCGCTCTGATTACTCTGGTTGTAGCCTGGATTCTCTCCATGGCAGTCTTTGACCGTCAGGCGAAGATTAAATCTCAGGTCATCTCCTTCTGCTGCGTCCTGTCTGCACTGGCATATCTGATTTCCCAGTGGGTAGACTTCGCAATTCTGTAAACAAGCAAATAAGCATAAAAAAAGGAGCATATGCTCCTTTTTATTTTTGTCTTTTTTATCTCGACTTACCTCTGCCCACTACAGGAATCCTGTCAATCACGGTATCTCCGTCCAGCAGGTACATCTCATCATAAAGGTTCACAGTAGAACAGCAGTGACCCGGTACTACCTTTACCATATCCCCCACCTTCAGGCTGTGAGGACCGTAAAAAGCAGTATGCTCTTCACTCAGGCTTACGGATTCAAATTCAATACCGTCCAGTCCGGGATTTCCCTGATCCGGACAGATACTCTTCACACCGGCGTCGATGACGAAGTGATTCGGACCTGCAGAAATTACGGTAGCCAGAACATACAGGGAATTTTTAAAAGCAGTTTTCATACCGCGGTATGCCATATCCAGGAAAATATAGGAACCAGGCTGCAGCTCAGTATATACGCTGCTGTATTTTTTCATATAGACGCTGCCTGTGCTGCATCCGCTGACTTCACGGTTTTTGATGCCGCGCTGATCCAGATAGGTAATCAGCTGACGGAGCCGTTCTTCATTAGCCTCAATAGCAGCTTCTCTTTTCTCCACATCATATTCATGAGCAAGATTTCCTGCATAGGCCTGAATACCGTCATAAGAAACACCCGGCAGTTCTTCCAGAAGAACTGCCAGAGCATAAAACTCTTCAAATGTATTCACACCGCACCGCTTCATACCGATATCCAGTTCCACATAGCAGTGAATTACAGAACCCGCCAGACATGCCGCTGCAGAAAGATCCCGGATATTTTGCTCAGAGTCCACGCAGACAGTCATGTGACACATACCTGCAAGAGAAGCCAGACGGGCAATCTTGGACTTCTGAACCACCTGATTGGCGATGAGAATATCGTAAATCCCTGCCTTCACCAGGTCTTCCGCCTCGCTCAGCTTGGAGCAGGTAATGCCTTTCGCACCTTTTTCAATCTGCAGCCAAGCCAGGTCCGGGGATTTGTGCGTCTTATAATGGGGACGCAGCTGAATCCGCGTATCCTCCAGCATGGCCATCATCTGATCCATGTTTTCTTCCATAACAAGCTCGTCGATAATCAGAGCCGGTGTTTCCAGATCCTTCAGTTTCATCCGTCGTCCTCCCTGTTCCTTTTATTCTCCGCCGGTCAGTCCGGACAGGAGAACCATACGCTGCTGCCCCATATTGGCCATGCCGTAAAGTACCAGCACCCTGTCATAGCCTTTTGCCAGCTGGGAAATATCTTCCCGGTAAAAACGTGTATCTACCATGGTAATATACCCGAAATCGTCCAGCAGATACGGAACGAAGGAATTGGCGAAGGAATCTTTTATAATCAGAAGGTCTTCGCTGCCACGGGAATTTTCCATGGATATATCTACTTTAGCATAGTTTCCGCCGAAATACACGGCATATTTATCTTTTTTATCAAGATAATCACGGAAAAGCAGACTTCCATGCATCTCGCCGTCCATCATCACAGTATATTCCGCATCCAGAGCGTCCTCCGGAATCTGAATCATATCCGGGGTCAGCGAAGGCAGAAGAACTTTGGAATAGAGAGTTCCATAGAATTCTTCTGTAAGTGTTTCCGGCTTGCAGTCCTCCCAGGTCAGCACCTCTTCCCCAAGGCGCTCTCTGTATGCGTTATATCCCGTGAAAGTTCCAAATCCCGTCCAGTGGTGGTCGGTCCGGAAGAACATGTCAAAAGTATCTTCTCTTGTCATCTGCGGACGCAGATCTATCAGACTGTCCCCCAGCAGCACTTCCGCCTGCGTAAATGCCTTATCCTCATCAAAACGCACTGCATGATCCGGCAAAACATCCCTGCATACGTATGCCGCTGTCGGTACCATCATCACATCCACCGGAATATTTTCTTTTTTCAGTTCTTCTGTCAAAAGTGAAATCTGCTGCAGATTCCGCTTATACTGCCTCCAGTTGAAATCAGCATCTGTTATCCGTTCCACCAGACGGCCGTCTTCACAGAGATAAACCCCGTTCATGTCATGAATTCCCATGGCTCGTTCCATCAGATTTTTCCCGGTAACCCAGGCTTCACGGAACACAATCTGGTCAGTCAGATAGCCTTCCGCATCCTCCGCAAAATCCCCACTGAGAACTTTATCGAAAGACAGGCGCGGTGCACTCTGAAGATAACGGTTTTCGTTCTCGGAGAATTCCCGGTCCGGACAGATCAGGGTACCCAGACTCAGCAGGCACAGAAAAGCAGCTGTACCAATGATTAAAATTAAATTCCTAATCTTCATTCTGTCCACCTCCTAGAATCTGAAATACAGGAACGGATTGTAGGACCCGCTCACAAGGAAAGCAACAGAAACAATCATAACAGCCAGCAGAAAACCAGTTTCTGCAAGTCCTGCAATGGCAGGATACTCATCCAGTTTACCCGTAATCCATCGGCCAAATGCAGCCGGCAGCGGTGTAGAACCGATAACACATCCGGCAAACAGAATCCAGCGTGTCTGCAGGAAGTAGATAAATGCATCATCGATAGCCGCTCCGGATGAACCGAACATCATGCCGATATACTCTGCCACCTGTCCCAGATCATCGATTGCGAAGATAACCCATCCAATTACAATCAGAATCAGGCTGTAAATATGGCCTGCAGCCTTCGGAATAGCTTCCAGCTTACGGAGAAGCCACAACTTTTCAATAATCAGAATCAGACCGAAATACACACCCCAGGCTACAAAATTCCAGCTTGCACCATGCCATAGACCTGTCAGTGCCCATACCACGGCAATATTGAAAATCTGACGTTTCAGTCCCTTGCGGTTGCCGCCCATCGGAACATAAACATATTCTTTGAACCAGGAGCTTAGAGACATATGCCAGCGTCGCCAGAATTCCGTAATGCTTTGTGATATATAAGGGTAGTTAAAGTTTTCCAGATAGTCAAAACCGAGGATTTTCCCAAGACCGATAGCCATGTCACTGTAACCGCTGAAGTCAAAGTAAATCTGGAATGTAAAAGCAGCAGCACCAAGCCATGCAGACGCTGCAGACAGTTCGTCCATAACAGAAAGTTCTTTCCAGATAACAAAAACCTGATTTGCCAGAAGAACTTTTTTACCAAAGCCAATGATAAACCGGCGGATCCCATCTGCTATCTGATCTATCGATGAGCTGCGTGCAGTCAGCTGCAATTCCACATCAGAGTAGCGTACAATTGGACCAGCTATCAGCTGCGGAAAGAGCGTTACATAAGATGCAAAAGCAAGAAGATCTTTCTGAACCTTTACCTTACCTCTGTAAACGTCAATTACGTAGGACATGGTCTGGAATGTATAGAAGGAAATACCGATTGGAAGTGCTATATTAAGCGGGCTCAGTCCTCCGCCAAAAACACCGTTTACCGTATCAATCAGGAAATCCGTGTATTTGAAAAAACCAAGAATCCCAAGGTTCCCTGCAACAGAAAGAACCAGCAGAGGAATACGGCTGGATGAAGATTTTGCAAGAAACAATGCAAGGAAATAGTTAAAAAGAACAGAACCTAGCATAACCAGAATATACTTCGGCTCTCCCCAGCCATAAAAGAACAGACTGGCAGCAAGAAGCACCGTATTTCGCAGTCTTATAAACTTCTGCGGAATTAGAAAATAAAAGAAGAGCGTCACCGGAAGGAACGCCATAAGAAATACATTACTGCTGAATACCATAATAAACACCTTTCAAGTAAATACATACTGTTACAAAGTCTACACTTTTCCCGCAGGAAAATCAAGATGCAAACAAAATAAAAAAAACGGACAAAGTCCGTTTCCTTAATGGTCGGGGTGGCAGGATTTGAACCCGCGGCCCACTGGTCCCAAACCAGTTGCGCTACCAAACTGCGCTACACCCCGAAATATTCATTTTTTCGAACGAAGATGATTATAGCATTAACAGTTTAATAATGCAAATGTTTTTTAAGAAATAATTCCATAATTACTGGACATATTATGGAAAAAACAATATACTATAATTTATATGTAATTTATTTTTGGAGGAATGGATAAATGAGCGAAAAGGAAATCATTCTTACTAAAGAAGGATATGAAGAACTGGAAAGACAGCTTGAGTATCTGAAGACAGAAAAACGTTATGAGGTTTCAGAACAGATTAAACAGGCCAGAGCCTTTGGTGATATCTCTGAGAACGCAGAGTATGACGAGGCTAAGAACGAGCAG
>JAZNKW010000046.1:0-12966 GCA_045578745.1 Anaerovoracaceae bacterium | reverse complement strand
TCCTTAGCGCCGATGATACTTGGTGGGAAGCTGCCTGGGAAAGTAGGACGTTGCCGGTTAAAATGGCTCCATGGTCAAGCGGTCAAGACACCGCCCTTTCACGGCGGTAACCCGGGTTCGATTCCCGGTGGAGTCACCAATCTGAAAACAGGTCATAAGACCTGTTTTTTATTTTATCTATAAGAGTAATATAAAAGGACAGATTTAGATAATCTGTCCTTTTTTCCATTTTCCGGAGTAATAGTATACGATTCCAATAAAGAACGGAGTAAAACCTGCCAATGCATCGCCAAGCCAGAAACCTACATAATCCATCTGCAGGATAAGTCCGAAGAGAATACCAAGGCCTATCCGCATTACCATTCCATCCAGAATTGCAGTAACGAAGTTGATTCTGTAGTTTCCGCTTCCGTTGATCAGGGCATTCATGCATGCACGGAAAGAACTGCCGTAGAAGATTATAATTGCAATCGGAAGGTACTCCATACATACAGTTAATACTTCTGCTTTGTCGGTAAATATACCAAAGATAGCGGAAGGGAAGGTAAGCAGCAGGATGCTGAGTGTAGTTGCGACTCCTAATGTGATGGCAAAAGATGTAAGCATGATTTTCGGTACTCGTTCATATTTTTTCGCTCCGATATTCTGGCCAACCATGGACGCTCCCGCTGTATTAACTGCCTGAGAGAACAGGTTGCTGATGCTGCTGAATTTATTAGCAATTCCTGCAACTGCAGATACGGTAACACCGTAGGAGTTGATCCAGGAGTTGACAAACAGCTTGGAAAAATGAATGGCGGCGCTTTTTATTGCCATCGGTATTCCCAGCTTAATCAGCGCTGTCAGCATTGGAATATCCCAGTGGAGAAAATCTGAAGCTTTCAGGTTCAGCTCGAACTTCTTACTGTTGCGGGCAAGAAATACGACGCATGAAAGGAAGCTGACACCCTGACTGATTACAGTGGCCAAAGCTGCACCCTTTGCTCCGAAATCCAGTAATATTACGAATACAATGTCGAGCATTACATTGAGTACTGCGGCCAGACTGATGAAGATAAAAGGATGTTTTGAATCACCCATTCCTCGGAGTACAGCCCCCACAATATTGTAGCCATATATGAATACCATACCAAACATACAGACTGTGGCATAATCCAGTGTCTGCTGCCAGCTTTCAGAAGGAGTATTCATCAATTCAAGAATTCCTTCACGGAAAACCAGACAGAAGACACTGACCAGGAGTGAAACTGTCAGTAAAAAGGAAGACATGGTACATATAAAGCGTCCAACACGTTCTCTATAACCTGCCCCCAGGTACTGTGCAATCAGAACCTGACCGGCACTTGAAAATCCCATGGATATAAATGTAAGAAAGCCGGATACATCGCCGCCGATTGCTACCGCAGAAAGTCCCGCTTCTCCGGTCACCTGTCCGACGATGACCATATCCACCAGGTTATAGACCACCTGCAGAAGATTTGAGAGGAAGAGCGGTGCAGAGAAAATGAGAAGATGCTTCGAAACACTGCCCTGTGTAAAGTCCGTAATATAAGTTTTGCTGGACATGATTTAATTCGCCTTCTTTCGACAAACTTTGTTGCATTTATTTTAACACATTTTCAATCTGCCGGGTAAGGTTATTTTCTTTGCCGGAAGCACATACTAATTGTATGTTAATCCGGAGGTGAACTTATGAATTATTTGAAGAATCAGACCAGTCCCTATCTGCTGCAGCATGCTGAAAATCCTGTAGAATGGTATCCATGGTGTGAAGAAGCTTTTGAACGGGCGAAAAAAGAAGATAAACCCATCTTTCTCAGTATTGGCTATAGTACCTGCCACTGGTGCCATGTGATGGCGGAAGAGTGTTTTGAGGACCAGGAAGTGGCAGAGGTGTTCAACCGCAGCTTTATTTCCATAAAAGTTGACAGAGAGGAACGGCCGGACCTGGATGCAGTATATATGGCGGCATGTCAGGCAATGACGGGAAATGGTGGCTGGCCTATGAGCATTTTTATGACGCCAGATCAGAAACCTTTCTTTACAGGAACCTATTTCCCAAAGTACTCACGTATGGGAATGGCCGGACTTTTAGATATTTTGACTTATATAGCGGATGCATGGAAATCAAACCGCAGCAAGCTTTTAAATGCAGCTGAAACATTGCACCTGCACCTGAAAAATATGGAGAAGGGGACGGAAAACGGAACCCTGGACTATGAAACGGGTCGTAAACTTTTGAATCAGGGAATACTGCAGCTGAAAAATCAGTTTGACAGGGAGTATGGGGGATTTGGTTCAGTTCCCAAGTTTCCTATGCCCCATAATCTGCTGTTTCTCATGCAGCAATATGAGGAACGTGGGGATAAGGAACTTCTTCAGATTGCTGAAAAAACTTTGATGCAGATGTATAAGGGCGGAATTTTTGATCATCTTGGCGGAGGCTTCAGCCGGTATTCTACAGACCGGTATTTTCTGGTGCCGCATTTCGAAAAGATGCTCTATGATAATGCACTTTTGATTGCAGCATATTGCAGAGGGTATGATTTGACCAGAAAACAGATTTACCTTGATGCTGCAGAACGGACTGCCGAGTGGATGCTGAGGGAAATGCGGGGAGGGCATGGTGGATTTTACAGTGCTCAGGATGCAGACAGCCAGGGAGAGGAAGGCTTGTTCTATGTGTTCAGTTATGATGAAATTATAAAGTTGCTGGGACCAAAAGACGGCAGAGATTTTGCATCACATTACGGGATGACAGAAGAAGGGAATTTTGAAGGGAGAAATGTGCTGAATTTGCTGTCACACGAAAGGCCGGCGGAAGGTGAAAGCAGTCTGCTCGAAAAGGTTTTTCAATACAGAAAGAAACGGTATCCGTTGCATACGGATGACAAAATACTGACCGGATGGAATGGGATGACTGCGTGGGTACTGTCATTACTGTACCGTATAACCGGCAAGCGGAAATACCTGGACGGGGCGGAAGGCTGTATCCGGTTTGTTACAGAAAAAATGACGGAAACAGATGGCAAGACCAGCCTTTCCGTCAGCTGGCGAAATGGAAAATCATCAGGAATCGGTTTTCTCGATGATTATGCATGGGTAATCTGCGGGATTCTTGGACTTTATGAAGTTACGGGAAAGGACGATTATCTGAAAAAAGCGCAGTTGATGACGGATCATGTGCTGAAGCATTTTTCTGATGATAAGGGGAGCGGTGGCTTTAACATCGCTGGAACTGAAAATGAACGGCTTCTTGTGAATCTGAAAGAAACCTACGATGGCGCAATTCCAAGCGGGAATGGGGTTATGGCATATAACCTGGTGAAGCTGATGCATTACAGCACAGGTAGCTGCTATGCGGATATACTCGAAGACTCTGCTGAGAAACAGATGGCGTTTCTTGCAGATGATGCGGCAAAATATCCTGCGGGCCATTGCTTTTTCCTGATGGCACTTTCTATCTGGCTGGACAGTTCATCACTTTATGTATGCAGGGACGGGGCATGTGCAGTTCCCCGTGCAGGCAGGAAGAATACTGCGGAGGAACATCATGAAGCTGAGTAAAGATATTTCACTTTGGGAGGATAGTTCCAGACTGAATCATTATCCGCGGCTGGAAGGGGTAGCAGGCTGCGAAGTGCTGATTATCGGGGGAGGAATGGCGGGCATTCTGACAGCACACAGCCTGGCTGCAGAAGGGATTGATGTGGCGGTTGCGGAAGCTGGCAGAATCGGCTGCGGTATAACAGCAGGGACGACTGCAAAGATCACCTCGCAGCACGGTCTCATTTATCAGAATCTGGTAAGGAATCTGGGCGTTGAGGGGGCAAAACTGTATCTGGAAGTAAATGAAGCGGCTATCGGACAGTTTGGGAAGCTTTGTGAGGGTGAAACTGGCAACTGTGATTTTCGAAGAACCAGCAACTATATTTATTCCACAGGTGGAACGCAGGTGCTGGAACAGGAAATGAACGCACTGGAACAGATTGGATGTACAGCAGCCAGACTGCGCAGCGGAGATTCACTTGAACTTCCTTTCAAAACAGATGGGGCTGTGGAATTTCCCATGCAGGCCTGTTTTCACCCATGGAAGCTGCTGAAGCATTTAACAGAAGGGGAGAAACCATTATCCGCAGTTATATTTGAAAACAGCAGAATTACCAGGCTGAAAAGATGGTCCGATGGTGGATGGGAAGCTGTTTCAGAACATGGAAGTATCCTGGCGGATCAGGTGATATTCGCCTGTCATTTTCCTTTCATGGACCGCCGGGGCGGATATTTTGCAAAGATGTACCAGAGCAGATCGCTGGTAATTGCGGGATGGCCGGGAACTTCAGCCGAACTGAAAGGTATGTATATGGATGAAGCGGAAAGCGGGCTCAGTTTCAGGAGCGCAGATGGCATGGTTTTGATGGGAGGTGGCAGCGGACGGCCGGGAAAGGTTGATTCCAGCTGGCAGAATCTGCAGCAGCAGGCGGAACTTCTTTATCCGGGATGGGAAACCAGGTACCGCTGGGCAGCACAGGACTGCATGACTCTGGACGGAATTCCTTATATCGGTCCATATTACGGAAAGGCGGAGCCGGGTGAGAAGAATTGTGGACTGTGGACAGCTACTGGCTTCAATAAGTGGGGAATGACCGGATCCATGGTCAGTGCCATGGTACTGACAGATCTGATTTGCGGCCGGGAAAATCAATATGCGGGGATTTTCAGGCCGCACCGATCTGTTCTGAAGCCGCAGCTTGCGTTGAATGTGATGGAATCTGCGGTAAATCTGCTGAAGCCGAAAGTTCCGAGGTGCCGTCATCTGGGATGTGCACTGACGTGGAATGAAGAGGAACAGACCTGGGAGTGTCCATGCCATGGCTCAAGGTATGATAAAAAAGGACAGTGCATCGAGGGCCCTTCTGTAAAAGATCTGTTTTAATCAACATAATATGTGGTAAACAGGTATCAGAAAGGAAACTGTCGTATGGAATATGTAATGCTTACAGCTCTTGGCATCGGCGGGGCGACCGTAATCGGTGCCATACTCGGAATGATAATCAGAAAAATCCCTCACAGATGGAACGATGCAATCCTGGGCTTTGCAGCAGGGGTCATGATGGCAGCTGCTGTAATCGGCCTGATTCTGCCTGCCGTGGAGATAACCGGCAAAGCAGGAATCTGGCAGGTAGCCCTGGGCATTCTGGGAGGCGCTGTTTTTCTTAATATGATGGATAAAGTCACTCCGCACCTGCACCATATCTCCGGTGTGGATGAAGAGGAACACAGGAATAATGCTTCACTGAACCGTGTATTGCTTTTCGTTTTCGCCATTGCTCTTCATAATTTTCCGGAAGGTATGGCAGCCGGCGTAGGCCTTGGGAGCGGCGATTTGAACGGTGCTCTGACGGTGGCCGCCGGGATTGCCCTGCAAAATATCCCGGAAGGCATGGTGATTATTTCTCCAATGCTTCTGGCGGGGATGAGCAAGAAACGGACTTTTATCATTGCTCTGTTTACCGGGCTGGTGGAAGTAATCGGTACATTTCTCGGATTCTTTGGAGCAACTTTATCGGCTGCGGTGCTGCCGTTTGCGCTGGCATTTGCAGGCGGAACCATGATTTATGTGGTCAGCGATGAAATGATTCCGGAAACCCACTCTCATGGATATGAGCAGATGGCGACCTATTCACTGCTTGCGGGCTTCATCGTAATGTTAGTCATGGATACATTGATTGGATAAAATCAGAATATAAAATAGGAAAGAAGTCCTGTTCGTAATTATGGGACTTCTTTTCTTTTTGGTTATGTGGTATAATATAACATCTATGATTATAAACAGGAGCGTGACCGATATGAAACTTCATGAAAGATTTTTAGATTATGTAATGTGGGATTCCAGAGCAGCAGAACACACCGGAACTGTGCCAAGCACTCCGGGACAGATTGATTTTGCAAAGCATCTGGTAGAAGAAATCAAGGCCATTGGCGTTGAAGATGTATGGATGGACGAAATGGGCTATGTATATGGCAGCCTGCCTTCCAATATGGAGAAAGAAGTGCCGGTTATCGGCTTCCTGTCCCATGTGGACACTGCGGACAACCTGCCTGGACCGACTAAGATGCCTAGAATTATCGAAAACTATGATGGCAGTGTAATCACCCTGGAAAGCGGTGTGACAATCAATCCTGCCAAGGACCCTCATCTGGCAAAATGTGTAGGTCAGGATATTATCGTAACCGACGGCTATACTCTGCTGGGCGGTGACGACAAGGCTGGTATTGCAGAAATCGTATGTGCATTGGAATACTTTGTTCAGAACCCGGACGTGCCTCATGGTAAGATTACCTTCTCCTTCACACCGGACGAAGAAATCGGCACCAGCCAGGACAACTTCAATGTGGAAGCTTTCGGTGCTGAATTTGCATACACTGTAGACGGCGGTGACTTCGGTATCTGCTGTTACGAAAACTTCAACGCATGCTGTGCAACTATCACCATTAACGGTGTGGCAACTCATCCTGGAGATGCGAAGGATAAGATGAAGAATGCTATGCTGATCGGTATGGAATTTGACCAGCAGCTGCCGCCTTGGGAAAGACCGGAACATACTTATGACCACGAAGGTTTCTACCATCTGGAAGTGATGAACGGTACCTGCGACCACTGTGAAATGACTTACCTGATTCGTGAACACAATCGCAGTATCTTCGAATACCGTAAGGCAATCATGAAGAAGGCCGGCGAATTCCTGAATGCAAGATACGGTGAAGGCACTGTTATCGTAGACCTGAAGGACGGCTACAGAAATATGTATGATATGGTAGTTCCTCACATGCATGTTGTAGACATCGCATGTGAAGCAATCCGTGAAGTAGGCGGCACTCCGGACAACTATCCGTCCAGAGGTGGTACTGACGGTGCGGAACTGTCCTGGAAGGGCGTACCTTGTCCAAACCTGGGTACCGGTTCCTTTAACCATCATGCAGTGACTGAAGTGGCATCCATTCAGCAGATGGAACAGTGCAGAGACATGATCATCAAGATTGTGGAAAAGTACGCTGCCTTCGAAAAATAGACATTTAAGAAACTGACATACAGGAGGGTATAGACTGCTATGCCAATTAAAGTACCTAATAATTTACCGGCAATCGAAACGCTGACGGCAGAGAATGTATTCGTCATGACCGATACCCGGGCTATGACTCAGGATATCCGTCCGCTGCAGATTCTGATTCTGAATCTGATGCCGACTAAAATTGACACAGAAACCCAGCTGACCAGACTGCTGGGGAATACTCCGCTGCAGGTGGAACTGGAACTGCTGCAGACCAGCACCCATAAGGCTACCAATACCAGTGAAGAGCATATGATTGCCTTTTATAAGACCTTTGACCAGATTAAGCACAAGTTCTACGACGGTTTCATCATTACCGGTGCACCTGTGGAACTGCTGGAATTTGAAGAGGTGGAATACTGGGACGAACTGTGCGAAATCATGGAGTGGAGTAAGCGCCATGTTCACAGCACCTTCCATATCTGCTGGGGGGCACAGGCCGGCCTGTACTATCACTATGGCATTCAGAAGCACCGTCTGCCGAAGAAGCTTTCCGGTGTGTACAAGCACACTCTGGAATATAAGAATGGTATGCTGTTCCGTGGATTTGACGATGAGTTCTATGTGCCTCATTCCAGAAACACTACTGTATATCAGGAAGATATTGAAGCTGTTCCGGAGCTGAAGATTGTATCTACATCTGAAGAAGCCGGTGTTTATGTGTGCAAATCCACTGACGACCGTCAGATTTTCGTAATGGGTCACTCTGAATACGACTGGAATACCCTGGAGAAGGAATATGTCCGCGATAAGAATGCAGGAATCAATCCTGAAATTCCATGTAACTATTATCCGAACGACGATGATACAAAGCCGCCTGTAGTAAAGTGGAGAAGCTGTGCCAACCTGCTGTACTCCAACTGGCTCAACTATTTCGTATATCAGACGACTCAGTACGACATTACCCAGATACATGATGAATCCCTGCGGACCATGTTCCAGCAGGATGCCAAGCTGGATCTGAAAGTAGCCAAGTTTGGAGGCACCTCATTGGCAAATGCTGCTCAGTTCCGCAAAGTGGCTGAAATCATTCAGTCAGAACCGGAAAGAAAGTATGTGGTTGCCAGTGCACCTGGCAAGCGTTCCGGCGATGATATTAAGGTGACTGACCTGCTCATTGCCTGCACGGAAAAGAAAGAACGGGCTGAAGCGGAAGAAATTCTGTCCAAGCTGCAGTCAAGATATAAGGTTATGGTCCGCAGTCTGGGTGTAAAGCTGGACGTGGATGAAGAGTTCGGCAAAATCTCCGATGCCATGATGAATCCGGAGCTGAAAGACTTTGTCATCAGCCGCGGAGAGTATCTCAATGCAAGAATTCTGGCTGAATTCCTGGGATGGGAGTTCGTGGATGCGGAAGGTCATATTTTCCTGGATGAAGCAGGACAGTATGATGAAGAAAAGACCAGAACCGTGCTGGGAGCAAAACTTGCATCCTGTGAAGGTGCAGTAATCCCCGGTTTCTATGGCACCATGCCGGATGGAACCATCAGAGCATTTTCCAGAGGTGGTTCGGATATTACCGGTGCCATTGTGGCTGCGGTTGTCGGAGCTGACGTTTACGAAAACTGGACTGATGTTTCCGGTTTCCTGATGGCTGACCCACGTATCGTGGATAATCCGCTGTCAGTACCGGTAATTACATATAAGGAACTGAGAGAACTCTCTTACATGGGAGCCGCCGTGCTTCATGAAGAAACCATCTTCCCTGTAGTAAAGATGGGTATTCCGATTAATATCCGGAATACTAACCGTCCGGAAGATGCAGGTACTCTGATTGTAAAGAATGCCGACTATTTCCAGAGCAAGCTGGATATTACCGGCATCTCCGGCAAGAAGGGGAATACCACTATCGCCATCGAAAAAGAACGCCTGAACGAAGTTCCGGAAGTAAGAGCAGAGATTTTGCGGATTTTCGAGGAATACGGAATTACCATCAAAAACCTGCTGACCGGCATCGACTCACTGACTGTCGTGGCACCGGAAGCACAGGTAAAACCTATCGAAGGTGAACTGGAAGAAGTTCTCCGCGACCGGATTCAGCCGTCCTCCATTTCCTTTAATCATGATATTGCAATGATTGCCATCGTGGGACGTCAGCTGTCCACTTCACCTGCCATCGCAGTGAAGGTGCTTGGCGCGCTGGCAAACCGCAAGATCAACATCCGCCTGATTGACCACGGTGCAGCGAAGATTAATATGCTGCTGGGCGTGGATGGAGCGGACTATGTGGCCGCAATTCAGGCAATTTATAATGAATTTGCGAGGTTATAACGGACCGCTATGAGTGATAAAACAAAAAGAATATTTATCTGCACGGTGATTGCAGTGATTACTGTGGCCGTTGCCCTGGCTGTAAATGGTATCATCAGATCCAACAGCAGCCAGATGGAACTTCTGAGCAAGGGCCAGGTAGAATACTATAAAGACATTTTCCAGCGGTATGAACTGGAAGTGACTACTGAAGAATTCATGGAATACTGTGTAGAGACAGAAAGGGAGCAGGTCAATGAAGACCGTCTGCTTATCAACTATGACTGTACACTGGAAAACCTTGAAGATGTACTGCCGGCATGCAAAGAACTTCGTTATGTAAGCATCAGCCAGGAAACCAACTACCCGGATATGATTCGGATCAGTTATGTGGCTTATGATGAAAATGAAATTCTCGTATGTTATGCAGACAACAAGGTCTGGGAGTGGATGGTCTATGATGCACAGACCGATGAACTGCTGTCTATTACAGAATTCAAATGGGTAAAGTATACGAATTACAAAAACGGGAGATAAAGAACATGGTTAAACATATGATTATCTGGAAACTGAAGCTGACCGGAGAAGAACTGGAAGCACAGAAGAAGCTGATTAAAAATGGACTGGAAGGCCTGGCAGGAAAGATTCCGGGAATGACCGACATTCACGTGCAGATTGAAAACCTTGCTACTTCCAATGCAGACATGATGCTGGACAGCACCTTTGAATCTCCGGAAGCGCTGAAGGGATACAGCACCCATCCGGAGCATGTACATGTGGCAGAAACCTATATCCGACCATACATCGAAACACGTCTGTGTATCGACTACGAGGTGTAGGTGAGATTCTATGGAAAATAACAGCAGACTGCTGAAGCTGCAGAATATTCTGCTTGATGTGATTGATGCGCAGGAAGGGCAGATTGCAGACCGTGATGAAACCTTAAACTGGGAACGGATTCACATGGCATCTTCTGCACAGCTGGCATGGCAGATGGCGCTGGAGCGGGGAACTGACCCGGAACTGACTGCCTGTGCTGCAGCAATTCATGACCTGGGACGTATTCTCACTGGACGGAAAGCAGGCCATGCGGAGGCTGCCTACGAACCTGCAAAATCTCTCCTGGCAGACTGCAGTCTCTTCTCTGAAGAGGAGATTGAGATTATGGCGCTTGCTGCTAAAAATCACAGCAGTAAGGATGTAAAAGGCACTGTACTGGAAGAAATCATCAAGGATGCCGATGTGGTGGACTGCTGCCAGCACGGCTACAGCAGCTACTACAAGCCGGAAGTGATGCAGCGGTATTATGACTGGATTGAAAAACATTCAAGATAGTAAAAAGAGATCTCATTTATGAGATCTCTTTTATTTTAGATAAATGTCAGCTGCTCGATGCTTTCTTCTTCCTGAAGAGGGCAGGCAGTCTGCTCCATGAACTGCTGCAGGAATACCTGAACGAACATATTGATTTCCAGCCAGTTTGTCTGTTTCCCTTCTGTAAGTATCAGATAACCATTGACATGAGCCGGATAGCAGGTTACAGCATTCATGCCGGCTTCGCCAAGAAGGGCGGAGAGCTGGATATAATAGTTGTTCTTATGGTGCTGCGTATAAAAAAGGAAACGGAAAGTTCCATCCGGTGCAAAGCTGCAGGTATATGGTGCCATGCCGCGGTCATAGGAAGTGTAGGAAATCTGCGGTCCTCCGCAGAAACCGGTAACTTCCAGACCCTTATTGTCCATGCGGATGCGGCCGATGTTCAGATCAGGCCATCTGCCGATGCCGGACACAGGGAAGCCCAGATGACTCATTGCTCTGTGAAAGTCTGTCTGCTGAATGACAGGCAGAATACGGTAAAGCTGCAGAATGTCATCGTGGTTATGAAGCAGGATTTTCTGCTTCATTTCTTCTTTTTTGTCCAGAGCTGTTTCTTCCAGGTAGGCCTGATAAAGAAGAACGCTGTCAGCACCGGAAATTTCATCCTTACGGTCAATGTGCAGACCCATGTAATCCTCTACATTTTTCTGCTTCAGACTTTTCACAATCTGTTTCAGCATGCTGTGACCGTGGAGCACCAGATACAGATCCAGGTTATGGCAGGAAATACGATGGTTTTCGAAGCCAAGCAGCTCAGCTCTTTTACTTATGTACGGCAAGTCAAAGTGCTTTCCGTTATAGGTGAGAAGTACATCATATTTCTCAAATTCTTTGAAGATGGATTCCAGGAGTTCCTGCTCTTCACCAGCTTTATCTGCAAAATACTGGGTTGCAAGAGCACTTCCGTCTGGTTGGACTTCCAGGAAACCTGCCAGAACAACTTCAGTTTCTGAAGGATTTAAACCAGTCGTTTCAATATCAAATACACCCAGTTTCATTCCCGGAAAATAGCGCTCCAGAAGGCGGGACGTATAGTAATTCATCTGATGTTTTCTCTGAATAATTTCCATGATATACCTCTGTTTATGTAGAATCCCTGAAAACAAAATAGCCTGCAGGGGAGCAGGCTACTTTGTTCAAAAGGGGTATTTTGGATTTGAGATTATGAGGTTATCAGGGGGGATAACCACGGTTTTATAATAACCGATTTAATGAAGAATTGCAAGTGTTTCTGTGAAAATAATGTGAAAAAATTGTTATTCAGTCGAAAACGGTCGGAAAGTTTTCCACAAATTACTTTAATTACCTGTTATAATGACCTCAGACGAAGCTATAAGTATTTCGTCAGTGTATTCAATAATATTTTAAGAAAACAGACAGGAGGAATTACAATGGATATTTTAAAAGTATCAGCCAAATCCAATCCGAATTCGGTAGCAGGCGCACTGGCAGGCGTATTAAGAGAACGAGGCGGTGCTGAAATTCAGGCAATTGGAGCCGGAGCACTGAATCAGGCAGTCAAATCAGTAGCAATCGCAAGGGGTTTTGTAGCACCAAGCGGTATGGATCTGGTCTGCGTGCCTGCATTTACAGACATACAGATAGAAGGGGAGGAACGAACTGCCATCAAACTCATTGTAGAACCGCGCTGAATGTGCTAAAATATATCCGGACATATTTTGCCGGGAATACGTAATCCCGGCGGAAAAGGAGACCGGGCAATGACGTTTGAAGAAAAAACAATAAGCAGTGAAATGCTCTATGAAGGAGCGATTATCAATCTGCGGAGGGACAAGGTTACCGTGCAGAACGGAACATCCTACCGTGAGATTATAGAACATAATGGAGGAGCTGTGCTGGCAGCCATAACTCCGGAAGGAAAGATGGTTATGGTACGGCAGTTCCGAAAGCCGGCCGAACGTGTCATGCTGGAAGTTCCTGCAGGAAAAATTGATGCAGGGGAAAAGCCGGAGGAAGCGGCTGTCCGTGAACTGAAGGAAGAAACGGGCTACACAGCGGGTAAGGTAAGACATCTGACCAGCTTCTATCCTTCCGTAGGATATTCGGAAGAAGTCCTGCATCTTTATCTCTGTACAGATCTGACTGCAGGTGAAACCTGCTTTGATGAAAATGAAGCCATCGATATCGAGGAGATGGAGTTGGATTCGCTCCACCGGATGGTCATGGACGGAGATATCCGGGACGCAAAGACTGCCATTGCAATTCTTAT
>JAZNKW010000045.1:0-3838 GCA_045578745.1 Anaerovoracaceae bacterium | reverse complement strand
CCGCAGTGATACCAACTGCTTCACCAATGTTAACTTCTTCGCCGGTTGCCAGGTTTCTGCCGTAACACTTTGCACAGATACCAGTTCTGCTCTGGCAGGTCATTACCGCACGGATAGCTACGCTTTCGATGCCGGAAGCTTCGATTTCGTCAGCCTGTGCTTCCATAATTTCTTCGTTCTGTTCTACAATAACTTCACCTGTTGCAGGGTGAATGATATCAGTCAGAGCAACTCTGCCCACGATTCTCTGGCTTAATGGTTCGATTACTTCCTTACCGTCAGTAAATGCTCTTACTTCTACACCTTCGTCAGTACCGCAGTCGAATTCACGAACGATTACGTTGTGAGATACGTCTACCAGACGACGGGTCAGGTAACCGGAGTCGGCTGTACGCAGCGCGGTATCGGTCAGACCCTTACGCGCACCGTTGGAAGAAATGAAGTATTCCAGGATGGACAGACCTTCACGGAAGTTGGACTTGATCGGAATTTCTACGGTCTTACCGGTAGCATTGGCCATCAGACCTCTCATACCGCCGACCTGCTTGATCTGGTTCTTGGAACCTCTCGCACCGGAGTTTGCCATGATGAACAGGTTGTTAGTGGAACCCAGGGAATCCATCAGAGCGTCCGCTACGTCGTCAGTAGTCTTGGACCAGATTTTGATAACCGCATCATAACGTTCCTGATTGGACATCAGACCCATTCTGAACGCCTTTTCGTACTTTTCAACTTCCTTTTCTGCAGCGCCTACGATATCCCACTTGTTTTCAGGGATCTCCATGTCGCTTACAGAGATTGTTACAGCAGCTCTGGTGGAGTACTTGTAACCCATGGACTTGATGTAGTCCAGCATGATTGCAGTACCGGTGTTGCCGTGTCTTCTGTAACACTTATCGATAATCTTACCCAGCTTCTTCTTGTCGCACAGGAAGTCAACTTCCAGGGAGTATGGATCTTCTTCTCTGTTTACAAAGCCCAGATCCTGCGGAATCTGCTGGTTGAAGATGAAGCGGCCTACAGTGGACTCTACCAGTCTGCCCACGGTATCAGCTTCGTCCTTGTACATTCTTACTTTTACTCTTGCGTGGATTCCTACTACACCAGTCTGGTATGCCATCAGCATTTCGTCCATGTCGGTGAAGACCTTGCCGTCACCCACTTCAGCATAGGTGTTTCTTTCATCTACGCCAGGGTGAGTCAGGTAGTAGCTGCCCAGGATCATGTCCTGTGTAGGAGTGGTAATTGGAGAACCATCCTTAGGAGCCAGGATATTGTTGGTGGACAGCATCAGGAATCTTGCTTCTGCCTGAGCTTCTACGGACAGAGGTACGTGAACCGCCATCTGGTCACCGTCGAAGTCGGCGTTGAACGCGGTACATACCAGTGGGTGCAGCTTGATTGCCTTACCTTCTACCAGTACCGGTTCGAATGCCTGAATACCCAGTCTGTGCAGGGTAGGCGCACGGTTCAGCATTACAGGATGTTCCTTGATAACGCCTTCCAGTACGTCCCAAACTTCAGGTCTTACTTTTTCAACCATGCGCTTTGCACTCTTGATGTTGTGTGCATAACCCTGTTCTACCAGTTCCTTCATGATGAACGGCTTGAACAGTTCCAGCGCCATTTTCTTAGGCAGACCGCACTGATAGAACTTCAGTTCCGGTCCAACTACGATTACAGAACGGCCGGAGTAGTCTACACGCTTACCCAGCAGGTTCTGTCTGAAACGACCCTGCTTACCCTTCAGCATATCGGACAGGGACTTCAGAGGTCTGGAGCCAGGTCCGGTTACAGCTCTGCCGCGTCTGCCGTTGTCGATCAGGGAGTCTACTGCTTCCTGCAGCATTCTCTTTTCGTTTCTTACAATAATATCAGGAGCACCCAGTTCCAGCAGACGGTTCAGTCTGTTGTTTCTGTTGATTACTCTTCTGTATAAGTCATTCAGGTCGGAAGTTGCAAAACGTCCGCCGTCCAGCTGTACCATTGGTCTCAGATCTGGCGGAATAACCGGGATGATGTCCATAACCATCCATTCAGGACGGTTGCCGGACAGTCTCAGTGCTTCAATAACTTCCAGTCTTCTTACGATTCTAACCTTCTTCTGGCCGGAAGCATCTTTCAGCTTTTCTCTCAGGTCAGCAGACAGTTCTTCCAGGTCGATCTGGGACAGCAGTTCCTTTACGGTTTCTGCACCCATACCAGCCTTGAAGCGGTTGCCGTACTGTTCCTTGTACTGTCTGTATTCTACTTCAGTCAGAATCTGCTTGTAGCCCAGATCAGTATCGCCAGGGTCAGTTACGATATATGCAGCGAAATAGAGAACCTTTTCCAGGTTTCTAGGAGTTACGTCCAGGCACAGACCCATTCTGGATGGGATACCCTTGAAGTACCAGATGTGAGAAACTGGAGCCGCCAGTTCGATGTGGCCCATTCTCTCTCTTCTAACCTTAGCCTTGGTAACTTCTACGCCGCAGCGGTCACAGACAATACCCTTGTAACGGATTCTCTTGTACTTACCGCAGTGACATTCCCAGTCCTTGGTAGGTCCGAAAATCTTTTCGCAGTACAGACCATCTCTTTCCGGTTTCAGAGTTCTGTAGTTGATGGTTTCAGGCTTGGTTACTTCACCGTAAGACCATCCCCTGATTTTTTCCGGAGAAGCCAGGTTGATCTGTATTGACTCAAAATTATTTAATTCATAATCATTGTTTACGTTATTATTCAAGAGTCCTTCCCCTTTCTATACTACTCTCTGAAATCATCGTCATAGGCGAAATCGTCTGCTTCACCGCCAAAGACATCGTTCTGCGCTTCGCTGTCAAAGTTTGCATCCACAAAACCTGCTTCAGCCAGCTTTTCTTCGCTTTCCACGCTCTGTTCGATTTCCATGATGGTTTCGATACCTGTGATATCATCATCCATATCGCCGGCATCCCTGAATTCGATTTCTTCATCGTTTTCAGACAGAACCTTTACGTCCAGACCCAGAGCCTGCATTTCCTTAATCAGAACCTTGAAGGATTCTGGGATACCAGGCTTAGGAATGTTTTCGCCCTTAACGATTGCTTCGTAAGTCTTCACACGGCCTACGATATCGTCGGACTTAACAGTCAGGATTTCCTGCAGAGTATATGCTGCACCGTATGCTTCCAGTGCCCATACTTCCATTTCACCGAAACGCTGACCACCGAACTGTGCTTTACCGCCCAGTGGCTGCTGAGTTACCATGGAGTAAGGACCGGTAGATCTTGCATGAATCTTGTCATCAACCAGGTGTTGCAGTTTCAGCATGTACATGTAACCTACGGTTACCGGATTATCAAAGAATTCACCAGTACGTCCGTCTCTCAGATAGAGCTTACCGGTTTCAGGGTATCCAACTTCCTTCAGCAGTTCCATGATGTCTCTTTCGTTAGCACCATCGAATACCGGAGTTGCAATATACCAGCCCTTCTTCTTGGCAGCCAGACCCAGATGAACTTCCAGTACCTGTCCGACGTTCATTCGGGAAGGTACGCCCAGAGGGTTCAGCATTACCTGCAGAGGCTGGCCGTTATCCATGAACGGCATATCTTCTTCCGGCAGAATTCTGGAGATAACACCCTTGTTACCATGACGGCCCGCCATCTTGTCCCCTACGTTAATCTTACGCTTTGTTGCGATGTAGCAGCGAACCAGTTTGTTTACACCAGGAGGCAGCTCATCGCCATTTTCTCTGGTGAAAATCTTTACGTCCACGATGATACCTGTTTCACCATGAGGTACTCTCAGGGAGGTATCTCTTACTTCTCTGGCCTTTTCGCCAAAGATTGCACGCAGCAGTCTTTCTTCTGCA
>JAZNKW010000044.1:0-17649 GCA_045578745.1 Anaerovoracaceae bacterium | reverse complement strand
GTAGGACCGCAGACATACATCTTCACTTTGCCCGGTTCAATCGGAACGAATTCTTCTTTTCTTCTTGTCAGGGTATTATAAATTTTCATCTTTTATATCCTCTCTGCACTCTTCTGCGCATGGCTGGCAGCTGCCGGCCGTGCAGGTTTCTTCATGAGATTTTTCTTCTGTATCATGCATCTGACGGATAATCTGTTCCAGATGAACGATTCTTCTCCGCAGACACTCGATTTCCACTGCCACAGGATCCGGCAGGTCAACCTGGTTCATATCCTGTGTGGTGCTCTTTCCGTAACGCTTTACGATGGTGCCCGGAATCCCTACTACGGTGCATCCGGAAGGAACTTCCTTCAGCACTACAGAACCGGAACCGATTTTTACATCGTCGCCGACGGTAAAAGGCCCCAGTACCTTGGCACCGGATGCAATTACCACGCGATTGCCGATGGTCGGATGACGTTTGCCGGTGTCCTTACCGGTACCGCCAAGGGTAACCCCCTGATAGATGGTCACATCATCACCGACTTCTGCCGTTTCCCCGATGATAACCCCCATACCGTGGTCGATGAAGCAGCGGCGGCCGATGACAGCCCCCGGATGAATCTCAATCCCGGTGAAAAAGCGGGTCAGCTGGGAAATCACTCTGGCAATCAGCTTCAGATTGTGTTTATAGCACCAGTGGGCAGGACGATGGAGAATCAGCGCCCAGATGCCCGGATAACAGATCAGAACCTCGAACCCGTTTCTTGCAGCCGGGTCCTTTTCGACCATATTTCTGATGTCCTCTCCAACTTCCTTAAAAAATCCCATAGTTTCACTTTCCTTCTTTCACTAAAGTCAGGACTATTCTTCTACTACCTTTACAGACTTCATGATCTGTGCTTCGTAAGGCTTGTCGCTCCAGTTTCTTCTTACGCCTACGATTGCGTCTGCAGTTTCCATACCTTCGGTGATCTTACCGAATGCTGCATACTGACCGTCCAGGTGCGGTGCATCTGCAACCATGATGAAGAACTGAGAACCAGCGGAGTCCGGATGCATTGCTCTTGCCATGGACAGAACTCCTCTTGTGTGCTTCAGATCGTTCTGTACGCCGTTTGCTGCGAATTCACCCTTGATGTTCCAGCCAGGACCGCCTGTACCGGTACCGTTAGGGCAGCCGCCCTGAATCATGAAGCCAGGGATTACTCTGTGGAATTCCAGGCCATTGTAGAAACCGCTGTTAGCCAGCTTTTCAAAGTTTTCTACAGAGATTGGTGCGATTTCAGGGTACAGTTCGCCGGTCATTACGCCGCCGTTTTCCATTTCAAAAATTACTTTTTTCATTGTATTTTCTTCCTTCCTGTTGTGTTACATTTCGTTTCTATAAAATCATGCCGCTGCAGAGCACAGCGCCCACAGCCCCCATGATGAGAATCAGTTTGACTGCACTGACTTTGAACCGGCTGACCAGAATCAGAGTGGTCAGGGTAATCAGTACAGGGATGGGGTCGATTGCTGCCGCCAGTCCGGCAAAATCTGCAATCTCCGCAAATTCCACCTTCAGCAGGGCTGTTTCCCCGATAAAAAGTGCTCCCGCCGCAATCATGCCGACGGTAACCGGCCGAATGCCTTTAAAAGCTCCGTCCATAATTCGGTTATTCCGGTACATGGTCATGAACTTCACCACCAAAGCCACCAGAATAAAGGATGGTGCTGCTACACCGATGGTCGCCGCTGCAGAACCTGCCACACCTGCCACCTTAAATCCCACAAAGGTAGCCGCGTTGACCGCAATAGGTCCCGGGGTCGCCTGTGAGATAGCGAACAGGTTTGCAAATTCCTCCGGCGCCATGTCGGAGAAGGTCAGCACACTCTGGTAGATCATAGGCAGAATCGCCATACCGCCGCCGAATCCGATGATACCGATCTTAAAGAAGGTGAAGAACAGATTCCAGATTGTGAGAAGTGAAGTCATTACTTTTCACCTCCCAGGCTGCGGGTGTTTTGCCAGGTGGAGTAGAGAATGCCTACGGCGATACCGGCCAGAATGGCCCACACTGCACTGATATCAAATACAGCGATCGCCACAAAGGCACAGCCAGCCACAACCCACGAAAAGGCGGATTTCAGCACCTGCTTTCCCAGCTTGATGGCTGCCCAGAGAATCAGTCCGGCCGATGCCGCATTGATTCCGGTCAGAGCGCCCTGCACATAGGGGTTCTCATTGAAGCCCTCAAGTACACATACCACCAGAATGATGATTATAAACGACGGAAGTACCATTCCCAGGGTCGCTGCAAGTGCACCCCGCAGTCCCTTCATGAAATAGCCGGTGTAGGTGGCCATGTTGATGGCGATGACACCGGGCAGACCCTGGCTCACCGCCAGACAGTCCACCACTTCATCTTCCGTCATCCATCCGTACTCTTTGCACATCTTGTCCTGCAGCAGAGGCACCATGGCCATCCCGCCGCCGAAAGTGAACAGGCCCAGTTTGAAGAAGGCCGAAAAGAGCCGGAAATAAATATTTTGTGAGAATTTATTCTTCTCCATGATGCGTCTCCGTAAGATGCGGAATTACATACCGTATCTTTCTGCGTTTACCAGAGCGATGCAGTCTGCGATTGCTTCTTCGATAGTCTTTTCGGACTTTTCTGCTTCGCGTCTCAGCTTATATTCCACTACGCCTTCCGGTGCTCTCTTACCTACGGTAATTCTTACCGGAATACCCAGCAGGTCAGCATCCTTGAACTTTACGCCAGGACGTTCGTTTCTGTCGTCCAGCAGAACTTCCACGCCGGCTCTCTGCAGTTCTTCGTAGATTCTTTCTGCAGCAGCAACCTGTTCTTCATCCTTGATGTTAACCAGGGAGATGATTGCGTGGTATGGAGCCACGGATACAGGCCAGATAATACCGTCTTCGTCGTGGTGCTGTTCTACTACTGCGGACAGGGTTCTGGTAACACCGATACCGTAGCAGCCCATTACAATCAGCTGATCCTTCTGGTTTTCATCCTTGTAAGTTGCATTCATTGCTGCGGAGTACTTGGTACCCAGCTTGAATACCTGACCTACTTCGATACCTCTTGCGTGCTTGATTGGTGCGCCGCATACAGGACATGCATCGCCAACCTTCAGAGTCTTCAGGTCGCATACGATGTCACCCTTGTAGTCTCTGCCGTAGTTTACGTTCTTGATGTGGTAGTCTGCCTTGCAAGCACCTGCAGCCAGGTTCTTCAGGCCAACCAGTTCGCTGTCTACTACGATCTTGCAGTCATGCAGACCTACAGGACCTGTGAAGCCGCCAACTGCACCTGTTACAGCACCCATCTTTTCTTCGTCAGCGAATTCGATGGAGTGTTCTGGAATGTTCAGAGCGTTTACCAGCTTAACCATGTTCAGTTCGCGGTCGCCTCTGATGAAAGCAGCTACGTAACCGTTCTGCTTGCCTTCTTCGTCATAAGTTACGAACAGCAGAGCCTTGATGGTCTTTTCCTGAGGCAGACCCAGGAAGTTAGCAACTTCTTCGATGGTCTTGGTGCCAGGAGTGTATACTTCTTCCATTTCCAGCATTGCTACGTCGTCGCCGTCTGCTGCTGCATCCACACATGCTGCTCTTTCTACAGTTGCAGCCATTTCACAGCTGTCGCAGTATGCGATTTCACTTTCACCTACTTCAGACAGTGCGGTGAATTCGTGAGAACCGCTGCCGCCGATCGCACCGGTGTCAGCTTCTACCGGACGGAACTTCAGACCGCATCTGGTAAATACTCTTTCGTAAGCTTCATACATTTCATTGTAGCTCTTATCCAGACCTTCGTAGTCCTTGTCGAAGGAGTAAGCGTCCTTCATGATGAACTCACGGCTTCTCATCAGACCGAATCTAGGACGAGCTTCGTCTCTGTACTTGGTCTGAATCTGATACAGGTTCATAGGCAGCTGTCTGTGGGAAGTTACGTCGTTTCTGATAATGTCAGTGAATACTTCTTCGTGAGTTGGACCCAGGCAGAATTCTCTCTGGTTTCTGTCCTTTACTCTCCACATTTCAGGACCGTATGCGAACCATCTGCCGGATTCCTGCCACAGTTCTGCAGGCTGCAGAGCGGACATGTGAATTTCCTGTGCGCCCTTGCCGTCCATTTCCTGGCGGATGATGTCTTCAATCTTGCGGATGGATCTCCAGCCCAGCGGCATGAAGCCGTAAACACCGGAAACCAGCTTTCTGATCATGCCGGTTCTCAGCAGCAGAATATGGCTGGCAATTTCTGCTTCATTTGGAACTTCTCTTAAAGTCTTAATGTGCATCTTGGATAATTTCATTGCTTTTTATCTCCTGTCTTTTATAGTTGCAAATTAGTGTTTTGATTTTATGATACATGCGGCTTCGGCTGCAATGCCTTCCCCACGTCCCGTAAAGCCCAGCTTTTCGGTGGTAGTCGCCTTCACATTAATCTGTCTGATATCTGCACCCAGTACGGCTGCCAGATTTTCTTCCATCTGGCTGATGTACCCGGCCAGTTTCGGACGCTGTGCGATGATGGTCACATCAGCATTTCCCAGTTCGTATCCCGCTTCATGAATCCGCTGGTTTACGATTTCCAGCAGTTTCAGGCTGGATATGCCCTTGTACTGGGGATCTGTGTCCGGGAAGTGACGTCCGATGTCCCCCAGCCCTGCTGCACCCAGCAAAGCATCCATGAGGGCGTGTACCATCACATCTGCGTCGGAGTGGCCGTCCAGGCCTTTTTCGTACGGAATGTCCACACCGCCCAGAATCAGTTTTCTGCCTTCTGTCAGGCGATGTACGTCATATCCGGTTCCTACCCTGATTTCCATTGGCAGGTCCTCCCTTGTGGTGATTTTAATGTTGGCATAGTCGCCTTCGGTCAGCACGATGGTCTGTCCGATCCGTTCTGCCAGGCCGGCATCGTCGGTTCCCAGGAATCCGTCCCGGTATGCCGCTTCGTAAGCCTCTTTCAGAATTTCACTGGCAAAGCCCTGCGGAGTCTGCACCTGGAAGAGTGTCTTTCTGTCCAGAGTCCGGCTTCCGCCGTCTGCCGCCGTCTGACGAACCGTATCCTTGCTGGCTACAGCAGGGACTGCTGCACCTGCGGATTTTGCTCCGGCCAGAACCCCCTCGATGACTGCATCGGTCACATAAGGCCGAACGCCGTCATGGATGAGCACCAGCTCACTCTCCGGAATCCTGCGCACTGCTTCCCAGACCGTGTCCTGACGTTCCTTCCCGCCGGGAAGGATGCTGCGGACCTTTTCAAAAGGCCTGCAAAGCTCTTCACAGAATTCCACGAAATCCCGGCCCGTGAGGACCAGAATATCATCTACGTGAGGATTCTTTTCGAATACCGCGACGGTGGTTTCCAGAATGGTCCTGCCGCCGATTTTCAAAAACTGTTTCGGCACATCGGTGCCCATCCGGGTTCCTGACCCGGCGGCTACAATGACAGCCGTTACTTTCTTTTTTTCGTACATAGTCCTAACGCACCTTTCCGAAAATCATTCGTCCTGCAGCAGTCTGCAGCACGCTGGTTACGTTAATGTCCAGGGTCTGGCCAATTTTGCGGCGGCCGTCTTCCACGACAATCATGGTACCGTCATCCAGATAAGCGATGGCCTGGCCTGCTTCCTTACCCTGCTTGATCAGGGTTACAGTCATGACTTCGCCCGGGATTACCATCGGCTTCATGGCATTGGCCAGCTCGTTGATGTTCAGCACAGGCACACCCTTGATTCCTGCAACCTTGTTCAGGTTGAAGTCGTTGGTCACCACCTTGCCCTTCATAATCTGCGCCAGCTTCAGCAGCTTTACATCCACTTCAGGAATTTCCTTCAGTGCCTTTTCAGAATCGGTATTATAGATTTCAATACCATAGTCTTCCTGAATCTTGTTCAGGATATCCAGACCTCTTCTTCCGCGTGCACGCTTCAGGGCATCGGAGCTGTCCGCGATATGACGCAGTTCCACCAGCACGAATTCCGGGATGACAATCGGTCCTTCCAGGAAACCGGTCTTCATGATTTCCACGATACGCCCGTCGATGATGACGCTGGTATCCAGAATCTTCGGAATGGCACCCTTCTTCTTGCTTTCCTTCGGATTGTAGTCGTAAGGGTGTTCTTCTGATGCTGCCGCCTTCGCCGCCAGCTTACGCATGTTCATGGACACGGCAAAGAGTTCCGGCAGTTTCTTGTTCCCTACAATCAGACCCAGATAACCAAGAATCACGTAGATGCAGATGGTAATGGTCAGCTCCAGGGATCCGGAGACAATGCCGGTTCCGGAATAAATCTGAGAAATCAGAAATGCCAGAACCATACCGATAATCAGACCGGCAACTCCGCCCAGCAGGTCGTTGGTGGAGATAGTCTGAAGGTCGTTTCCGATGTTGTCCGCCATCTTTTTACTCTTGCGGTTCAGTGCCGGTGCCAGATTGTAAAAAATAACTCCGGATATAATTGCAACAATGATCTGCAGCCACAGGCGAGCGCCTTCTGCCAGAAGCGGGCTGCCGGAAGTATTGGTTTTACTGAGCAGAAAATACAGCAAATCGAACACTTCGTAACCGAGCAGCGCACCTACAAACGCAAGAATTCCTCTGAAAACTTTATTCAGCATATTGTTTTTCCTCCTTTCCTCTGTATTTTCGGCAAAACTCCCGTCTGGCCTTCCGGGGCCAAAAATTCGCACGGTCACCCATCGGACTTTTCAGGCGGAAATCCCGTCCTCTTCAAAAAGAATACAGAATCCCCCATTATGTTTTTACCATCTTTATAGTATACTAATTCTACTTTATTATGTCAAGTGACCGAACCGTGAAAACATGTGGCTTTTCAATGGTTTTCAATGGGTTTTGTGCATAAAAAAAGCAGACATGACGTCTGCTTTTCTTTTTTACTCTTCTATTGCCGCCAGTGCATCGGGAAACATCTGAACGCTTCGCCGCAGAATTCCATGCATCTGCGCGATGGCGATACCGTAATTAGTCATTGGAATTCCGGAAGCTGCAGCCAGTCTGGTCCGGTGCTCCATCTCCCTGTCGTTGAGCATACATCCGCCGCAGTGAACAATGAGGCTGTACGGACTGAGGTCATCCGGGAACTGTCCTCCGGAAGTAAATTCAAACAGGATCCCCTCTTCCCCCTGCCGCTGTCCTGTATAACCGCAGATCCAGCCCGGCATCTTCACCGTACCGATGTCATTGCACTGACGGTGATGGGTGCAGCCTTCGGAAATCAGTACTCGGTCACCTGCCTTCAGCCGTCCAAGCTGTACGGCGCCGTGAACTGCCGCCTCCAGATTCCCTTTATACCGCACCATCAGTATGCTGAAGCTGGTCAGAGGAATGTCCTCAGGTACAATCTTTGATACATACCCGAATACCTGAGAGTCGGTGATGACCATACGAGGTCTTCGGTCCGGCCCCAGGCAGCGCAGCGTCTGCTCCAGTTCCGTTTCCCTGCACACCATGGCCATGGCTCCTGCATCAAGGACATCCCTGAGCACCATCTGCTGCGGCAAAATCATGCGCCCCTTCGGTGCCGATTCATCAATCGGTGTCACCAGAATCACCAGGTCACCCGGATTCACCAGATCTGCCACCAGTTTTCTACACTTTTCGGCGCCATCTCTGGCCAGACGGCCCAGAGCTTCTTTCAGTTCATGAATGCCAGTGCCTTCCTTCGCACTGACATGAATCTCGTTTTCATCCCCTTCAGCCGGGACATAATCCAGCAGGTCGCATTTGTTATAAGAGATGATGTACGGAATCTGCCGCTGGCGGAACATGTCCAAAAGCTCCAGGTCAGCTGGCTGCAGATGTTTTGATGCGTCAGCAACCAGAACGGCGATATCAGTATACCGAAGCACATGCCGTGCCCGCTCCACGCGCATCTGTCCAAGCTGGCCTTCGTCGTCTATTCCCGGCGTGTCGATGATAACCACCGGTCCCAGGGGCAGAAGCTCCATGGCCTTGCGGACGGGGTCTGTGGTCGTCCCCTTTACATCAGAAACCAGAGAAAGATTCTGCCCAGTCACAGCATTGACCAGACTGGATTTTCCCGCATTTCGCAGTCCGAAAAATCCGATATGAATCCGCTCTGCAGATACAGTTTCGTTCAAACTCATAGGCACCTCCTAGAAGCGGAAATCACGGCCGCCGGCATTGCGGATGGCCTGAATATTTTCTGCAGCAATGGCTCTTACCTTTTCCTTCGGAATGTTTGCCAGTTCCTTCTCAATCAGCTTATATCCGGTTTCACGGGTTTCTTCTGTTGCATAATCTTCCAGAAACTCGGATAATGTCATCAGTGCATTCGGATGGCAGCAGTTGATCATCTGGCCGGTTTTCAGCAGAGACATGAACCGGTCGCCGGTACGGCCTTCACGGTAGCACGCGGTGCAGAAGGACGGAATATAGCCCATATCCATGAGCCATCCCACTACTTCGTCCAGGGTACGCTGGTCGGACACGTCAAACTGTTCAGAATCATGCGGCCGTTCTTCTTCCGTATAGCCGCCCACAGACGTTCTGGAAGCCCCGGAAATCTGGGAAATACCCACTTTCAGTGTCTTTGCACGGACTTCAGCAGACTCACGTGTGGACATAATCATGCCGGTATACGGCACCGCAATACGGATGCAGGCCACCAGTTTGATGAACAGATCATCGCTGATTCCGTTGTCGAACATATCCGGATCAATGTCATCCGCCTTCTTTACGCGGGGCACACTGATAGTGTGCGGTCCCACGCCATGAACGGCTTCCAGGTGCTCGGCATGCATCAGCAGGCCGGCAAACTCATATTTATACAGTTCCAGGCCGAAGAGAACTCCAAGGCCCACATCGTCAATTCCGCCCTCCATGGCACGGTCCATGGCCTCCGTATGATAGGCATAATCGTGCTTCGGACCTGTCGGATGGAGGTGTTCATAGCTTTCCTTATGGTAAGTTTCCTGGAAGAGGATATATGTACCGATTCCCGCATCCGCCAGCTTGCGATAGTTTTCGACTGTTGTCGCAGCAATGTTTACATTGACACGGCGGATATCCCCGTTCTTGTGTTTTACGCTGTAAATGGTATCGATGCACTCCAGAATATACTCAATCGGGTTCATCTTCGGGTCTTCCCCTGCTTCAATAGCAAGGCGTTTGTGTCCCATGTCCTGCAGCGCTATGACCTCCGCCTTCACTTCTTCCTGAGTCAGCTTCTTTCTGGCGATGGTCGTGTTTTTCAGATGATATGGACAGTAGAGGCATCCGTTGACGCAGTAGTTGGACAGATACAGCGGCGCAAACATGACGATGCGGTTGCCGTAGTAGGCCATCTTGATTTCTTCCGCCAGCTTGAAGATTTCTGCGTTCTTTTCCGGAATTTCACAAAGCAGAAGCACCAGGGCCTCCCTGTGAGTCAGGCCTTCGCAGTGAACGCCGTCCAGTTTTCCGGTTGGTTTCGGTCTGGCCTTTTCCAGCAAGCGGTCGATCAGCTTCACATCATTCTTATGTTCCTCTGCCCACTGAATAGACGACAGGATTTCTTCATGGTTGATGAAGTCCTCCGCCCTCAGGGATTTCGGATTATATATCGCCATTGTATGTTACCTCCTGTTTACATCACCGCGGTCTGTGACCACCTCATAGCCGATGGCTGCCACCCGCTCTTTCAGGTCTGCCAGGCACTGTGCCGACTCCTGACCGGTTGTGAGTTTGTTATTGTATAATTCGTATTTTTTCCGGACTCCGGATGGTGACAGGTTTGGCATAATCACATTGGCCCCCGCCTGTATTCCCAGTTCCCGCCCCTGCGGATGTATGGTTCCCAGAGCCGTAGTGGCAGGGAGCAAAATATCCGGCACCAGCAGTCTTATGATTGAAAGCAGGTACAGGGTCTGCTCCAGTGTTCCTGCCGGCTGGTCAGCGAACGGTGTAGCATGGTGCGGAATAAACGGTCCGATTCCGCACATCTCCGGACGGAAGTCCCGGATGAACTCCAGATCTCTCACCAGATCTTCCAGCAACTGTCCCGGCGAGCCTACCATGATGCCGCATCCGGTTTGATAGCCCAGCTTTTTCAGTACACGAAGACAATGCATCCGGTTATCAAAAGACAGATTCTGCGGATGAAGTTTTTCATAGTGTGTTTTGGTGGCAGTTTCATGACGCAGCAGGTATCGGTCGGCGCCGGCAGCCTTTAATGCCGCGTAACTTCCTTCTGAACGCTCCCCAAACGACAGGGTGACGGCACTTTCTGCATAGTTGACCTTGATTTGCCGAATCATATCACATAGTGCAGAATCGTTGAAATTCCAATCTTCTCCTCCCTGCAGCACGAAAGTACGGAAGCCAAGTTCATATCCTTCCCTGCAGCACTCCAGAATTTCCTCTTTCGTCAGTCTGTAACGCTCACAGTCCTGGTTGCTCCGCCGGATTCCGCAGTAAAAGCAGTCATTTTTACAGTAATTGCTGACCTCAATGAGACCACGTACGTAAACTTTGTTTCCGTAATACTGCCGTCGGACTGCGTCTGCCTCTTCACCAAGCAGCACTGCCAATGGGCCGCGTCCTTCCGTCATCCGTTCTTCTTCCAGCAGCATCAAAAGCTCCAGAAGTTCCCCTGAAGACAGAGTATGGTCTGCCGCAAGCTGCCGAATCAGTTCCTGTCCCCGGCTATTCATTTGAAACCTCCGACACCACATTGGAGTAAGCCGTCTTTACGGAAACACCGTCGAGACGGCCGATTTTGCCGGAAAGGGCAGCGGTCACATCCTGCGGAGCATCGATGGCTACGCTGATGATATTGACACCTTTTTCCCTGTATGGAATTCCCATGCGGCCAATGATGTAGCCGCCGTATTCGTGAAGCAGCTGGTTCAGGGCAGATACAGAATCCCGGTTTTCTACAATGATACCCATGACCGCTACTCGCGTTTCTTTCTGAGACATAAGGCTCCTCCTAGGATTCATTCACCAGCTTACCGCAGATGTGTTCCGGTGTCAGTGCCAGAATCCGCGTAATATGCAAGTTTTCCTCGATTTCTTTCTTAATATATTCATCGTCATTAGTGAACTTGTAGCTGAGACGGGTGGAAATATCAGTGATGACCTCCGGATCATCGATGATTTCCATACGGCCGAACACGATAACACTCTTCACATTGAGCGCCCATTCACCCTCATTGCGGTAACCCTGATCGAAAACACAGAAAGAAACCTTATCATGTTTCTTCAGCGCTTCCAGGCGGTGGCCGAAAGCCCCGCAGTGGAAATAGATTTTGCCGTCCTCTTCATTATAAAAGTGATTCATAGGCATGCCGTAAGGATAGTCATCATCCCCCAGTACGGACAGAACACCTCTTGTTTCCTCTTTCAGCACAGCAATACATTCCTCCATGCTGATCTGTTTATTCTTTCTAGCCAGTTCTCTGAACATAATATTCTCCCTTCTCAGACACAGGTCTGTAAAAACGAAACCGCACCCTGACATCAGAGTGCGGTGAAAATCAAATGTATGCCAAAATAAGCAGTCTCGCTTCCCGTCCCGAAAACAGTCAGCAGCCCGCTGCCATATGATACATCTTTCACGCAGAGCGGCAGGTGCCGGTCTTAATGTCAGAAGCTTGTAACCATATTATTCCCACAGAGGTAAAAAGTCAAACGAAAACTTTTCCGACATCCCTGCGTTCATGGAGTGTCAAGAACAACCGCAAAACCGCTTGTTAATCACGGCTTTTGTGGTAAAATGATTATGTATACATCACAGAAATTACACATTTTGAAGATATGATAGCTTTAGAAAACAGAAAGTAAGAAAATAACAATACAGGAGGACAATATGTACAGAATTTTAGTTGTAGACGACGAGCCGGGCATCCGCGAAGTCATCCGCGAGTACGGCGAATTTAACGGTTATGAAATCGCAGAGGCAGAAGACGGCATGAGCGCTGTAGGCCTGTGCAAGCTCAACGACTATGATCTGATTATCATGGATATTATGATGCCGAAGCTGGACGGTTTCTCCGCCTGCAAGGAAATCAGAAAAATCAAAGACACACCTATCATCATGCTCTCCGCAAGAGGCGAGGAATACGACAAGCTCTTCGGTTTTGAACTGGGCATCGATGACTATGTAGTGAAGCCTTTCAGTCCAAAGGAACTGATGGCCAGAATCAATGCGGTTCTCTCCAGAAGACACACTTCTTCTCAGCCGACACAGAATGTGATGAAGTTCGGAGGACTGGAAATCAATATGGCTGCCAGAACGGTAATAGTGGACGGCACCAGGGTAGACCTGACTCCGAAGGAATACGAACTGCTCTTCTACCTGGTGGAAAACAAGAACATCGCCCTGTCCAGAGACAAGCTGCTCTCTGATATCTGGGGCTACGACTTCTTTGGTGATGACCGAACCATTGATACCCACATCAAAAATCTCCGAAACAACCTGGGGCCTTACAGAGACTTCATCGTAACGTTAAGAGGGGTGGGCTACAAATTTGAGTACGAAGGTTAGATTTGACTTTAAAAGCATCCGGTTCCGTCTCTGGATGTACTTCCTGACTTTCGGAATCGGTGTAATCATATTAATCTGGTCGATGCAGCTTTATCTGCTGAATCACTCTTATGAAGACATGAAAACCAAGGAGGTCGCTCGTGTGGCCTCCCTTATTACACATGCCTATACACAGGGAACTGAAAACCTGACTTCCGGTATTCAGGAGCTTTCCATCAACAACGACTTCTACGTTATGATGGAGTCCAACGCAGGCTATCTTTATTTCTCACCGGAAGCAGAAACCCGTATGCCTGTCTACAGCTACATCGCCCATGCACCGCAGCTGAAGGCCATGCTTGATAAGAGCCAGAGGCTGCCGGTCTCCTTTAAAATCAGTGACGGCAGAGAAAAATACAGTACTTTAGCCTATGGCTGCATTCTGGACAGTACACCCGGCAATCATGTTTACCTGTATATCTTCTCGCCGCTGTATCCGGTATCTTCGACCATAAACATTCTGAAGGACCAGCTTCTGACGGTAACCTTTATCACCCTGATTATCGCGTTCCTGCTGTCGCTGTATTTTGCAGCGCGTATTTCCCGCCCTCTGCAAAGCATGACTGCCACGGCGCGTCAGATGGGGAAAGGCAACTACAACGTCAAATTCGAAGGCAATTCCTATTCGGAAATCAACCGTCTGGCAGGTACTCTGAATACAGCCGCATACGAACTTGGAATGGCAGACAACCGCCAGAAAGACCTGATTGCCAACGTTTCTCATGACCTGAAAACACCGCTGACCATGATCCGCTCCTATGCAGAGATGATCCGCGATCTTTCCGGAGACAAGCCGGAAAAACGCAACGCACACCTGAAAGTCATCATTGATGAAACGGACCGTCTGGCTCAGCTGGTAAGCGATATGTCCGCCATTACTGCCATGCAGCAGCACAAAGTCAAGCTGGACAAGACCGTGTTCGATCTGACAGAAATGGCTGCAGCCCATCTTGCATCCTACGAAATTCTCACAGAACAGGAGGGTTACACTTTCCAGTTTTCTGCACAGAAGGACTGCCTTGTCTATGGTGATGAATCCAGAATCAGACAGGTTATTGCCAATCTGACCGGAAACGCAGTAAAATACTGCGGAGAAGACAAAATCATCATTGTCAATGTCCGCCGCGCAGGTAAGCGGTGCCGATTCGAAGTTACGGACCATGGTCCCGGAATCAAGGCCGACGAACTTCCGCATGTATGGGACCGTTATTACAAGACCAGTTCCCACTTTGCCCGTCAGACAGAAGGTACCGGCCTCGGTCTTTCCATCGTAAAGGAAATCCTTACCCTGCACCATGCCAACTATGGTGTGGAAAGCAAGCCTGGCAAAGGTTCCACCTTCTGGTTTGAACTGGAAATGGGCCGCCGCGAAAAGGAAAAGGTTGTTTTAGACCCGACCATCGACATACCGCAGGATCCGGCATTTATCGAACTGTTGGAAGAAAGAGCTGAACAATAACAGAAAGACCCACAAATCGCATAATCACGATTCGTGGGTCTTATTTTTTTACAATTCTTTATCTTCCGCCGAAAGCTGCGATGGCATCAATCAGGTTCTTTACGCCAACCGCCTCGCAGCCGGATTTTGCGAGGAGCTGCTTGTTCAGCTTTTCCGCATTGCGCTGCGGCATAATTACCTGCTCGTAACCCATGCGCTCTGCTTCTTTCCAGATTTTTTCTGTATTCTGCACGGAACGGAGCTCGCCGGTCAAACCGATTTCGCCGATAGCCAGGGTTTTCTTTCGAGATGCAGTGCTGTTATAGGAAGAGTAAATTGCCAGTGCTACAGCCAGGTCCGGAGATGTTCCTTCCGGCCGCATGCCTCCTGCTACATTGATGTATACGTCCTGATTCAGAAGCTGCAGCCCTGCTTTTTTCTCCAGCACTGCCAGAATCATATTTAATCGGGTATTATCGATACCTACGGAAGTTCTTCTGGCAAACCCAACGTTTGCGGGGCTTACCAGTGCCTGGATTTCAAACATTACCGGGCGGCTGCCTTCATAAACCGCAGTTGCCACAGACCCTTCCAGCTTATCATCCCTGTTTTCCAGGAAAGTGCCGGACAGATCGTCAAGTTCCATCAGTCCTTCGGCTTCCATGGTAAAAGCTCCGATTTCGCTGGTGGTTCCGAAACGATTCTTAAAAGCTCTGAGAATTCGGAATTCGTGGTCCCGTTCACCGGTAAAATTCAGCACGCAGTCCACCATATGCTCCATGGTCTTCGGACCTGCCAGATCCCCGCTCTTGGTCACATGAGCTACAATGAAGATTGGAACATTCCTGCTCTTACCGATGCGCATAAGCTGATTTCCGCACATCCTCACCTGGGACACGCTGCCCGGTGCAGAGTCAATAGCCGCACTGTACATGGTCTGAATGGAGTCGATAATCAGAAACTTGGGTTTCAGGGACTCGCAGACCACTTCGATGTTCTCCATGTTGGTTTCTGCCAGGATATATAAGTCTTCCGGGATACCGCCGGCACAAACACGGTCTGCACGCATCTTAATCTGTTCTTCCGATTCTTCTCCGGATACATAAAGTACGGTTCCCTCACGGCGTGCAATATTGGCTGCCGTCTGGATAATCAGAGTGGATTTCCCGATGCCCGGTTCCCCGCTGATCAGCACTAAAGAACCCTGCACCAGGCCCCCGCCCAGCACCCGGTTCAGTTCACCGATGCCGGTATCCACACGTTCGTAGTTGGCCGCACCCACTGTATTCAGCTTCGAAGGTTTGGCAGTGGCACTGGTTCTCCGGCGCACATCCCCTGCTGCACCCGCACCGCCAACTGCCAGGCCGCCCAGGCCCGCTGCACCGCCAGTCGGTTCCGGCAGTACCTTTTCTTCTACAAAGGAGTTCCAGGCCCCGCAGATGCACTTTCCCATCCACTGAGCACTCTCAAATCCGCACTCCTGGCATACAAATATTGTTTTCGCTTTTTTCGCTGCCATGGTTATACCTCTTTCATTTTCGCACTCAAACGTTTCATTTTTTCCTTTTCAATCTGCTTAATGCTCTTTTCCGGCGTAGGTAAATCTTCCGGCATGGTGCCGCCTAATTCAGCAATGGTCTCACGCACTTTTTTGCCAACCTGAAAATGTACATCACCTGCAGCTTTTTTCCCTGTAACCTGTTCCCGCCGAAGCTTTTCATCCGTCTGTGTAGCACGGAACAGGTTCGCAGCCAGTTCCGTACTCCCCATATAATCCAGAATCTGCTGGCTTTTTTTAAGGCCCTTCTTTTCATGGATTTCTTTCGCCCCAAGTCCGCCATAAAGTCCCTGGTATCCTCGGTTCTGGAATACAGCATAGTCAACAGGTTTAATAACACCAGCTTGTTTCGCAGCTTCAGCCAATGACTTATTATGTTCACGAATTTCATTCCGGATTGCAAGTCGTTTCTGTTCTTCACTCAGCTGCTCATAATTCTCAATCAATTCCTGCTGACGGGTTTTCACCGCAAAATAGGTCTGCCCCAACGCAATGACTTCTTTTCGCGGATCCCCATTCATTACAATTAAATAGCAGGCATAGCGGGTAAGCATGAAGTCATCAACTTCTCTTTCGGAGCCACTTCCGAGCGTAACCATTTTGCCAACGTCGGCAAAATGGTCCTCTACTGGATTCTTGCTGTTTTTGCAGGCTTCCATTGCTCTAATAATGGTGTCTTTAAATCTTCTCCACTGAGAGTATTCCAAGACAGCCTGCAATTCCCTCGCATACCAGAACTCCTGCCCATATTCGTTCACGTGCTTAATCTTTTCGAAAAGTTCCTCGCTGTACTTTTCAACTTTGCTGTCCATGGTAATCTCCTTTCCTGAAATATATTGAATCAACAACACACACTTTCCAACGCACATCAACGGCCGCAAGAACATCCGTTCGTTCTCATTTTACAAGAAAACCGCCGGTTTGTCCAGCGGTTTCTTCAATATTCTTATTCTGCTATCATACCGTCCGTCAATACATCAATACGTAGTGGTTCATATGGCATGTTGTACGGATATTCATCTTCTAAAACTGCATATTCCTGTTTTTCTTCCTCTGAGTATTCCTCTCCGTAATAGTAAACTTTCAATTCATATCCCGCGTTAAAGTATGGTTCAATATTTTTTTCACGCTGCATACTGTTATCAATATCACAGATAAAATTAACATCTGCCACGGTAAACCAAAAGGCACCTCTGTCCCATATTATATTCTCTGCTTTTCCATTAACAACTTCTAAGTTACCTTCGTTATAAGCTTTTTCGTAACCATTAAATCCTTTTATTTGCCAGTCAACCCAACCAAAAACTAAAGAGCAAAATGCAAGTAGCAAAATAACACACAGGAAAAGAATCCGAACAATATTCTTAACCGAACAGTTCTTCTTATCGGTCACCACCATGCTTATCTGGAAAATCAGCTTCCCGCAGACAATCAGACAAACGAAAACAAGAAGCAAATCATCCCAGATGACGCTGTGCGGTGCACCGATGTCATATAATGTTACCCATTCCATAGAGTCCTCCTACTTTTATTATCGTTCCACTTCAATTATAGCATGGTGCTTCCGTTTGTACCAACCGTTTTTCCCGGGAATTCAGTTCCCCTATCAACATAAAAACCCCCGGCATTTCATTCTGCCAGGGGTTTGAATCACATCCGGACGGACGGATTTTGCTCAGAGTTTATTTCTTCCAGCCGCTCTTCAGGCCTACGATTTCGTTAAAGATCGGAGTTTCCTTGGAGAAGAGCTTGCTGTCTGCCACGTAGTAGCCGTGACGGAAGAACTGGAAACGTTCGGCTGGCTGTGCTTCCAGTACGGAAGGTTCTGCCAGTGCATCAATCAGTTCGATGGTGTTTTCGTTCTTGGTGCCGTCTTCGTTCAGCAGGTAGTTGTACTTGCGGATCCGGATCGGAACGGCAGTCTTGGCATCCACGAAGTGGATGGTGCCCTTCACCTTGCGGCCGTCGAAACCTTCGCCGCTCTTTGTTCCAGGGTCATATGTGCAGTGCAGTTCCTTAATGGAACCGTCTTCGTTCTTGATAACTTCGTTGCAGGTGATGAAGTATGCACCCTTGAAACGTACTTCGTTGCCAGGGAACAGTCGGA
>JAZNKW010000043.1:0-12671 GCA_045578745.1 Anaerovoracaceae bacterium | reverse complement strand
TACTTCAGCAGCTGGTAGGCTTTGCTGACGAACATCATGATGATGCCGCTCTCCTCTGCCAGTGCACGGATGGTCGGCAGTTTTTCTCCGGGCTGCAGTTTTCCTTCCGCAATACCGATAACCACCTGGTTCCGCAGCTGCATGTATAAAGGTACATTGCTTGCAAAATCAAAATTTAAAATCATAGAGAAAACCTCCTTTGCATTATTCATTATAATGCAAACAATGCAATTATGTCAACATTGTTGAAAAATTTTCTTCCGGTGGTATAATAAGTATTACAGAAAACAGGAGGCGATGCTTTATGAAAATCACACTGGAAATAAACGATATTGACTACGGTGCATTAACTGCACAGTTTCTCCCCCTGGTTCGGGACAAGCTGGCTGAAAAAGATGGTACTGCCATGGCCATTCTGGCAAAAATCGCCGAGATGCCTCCGGAAACTGCCGGCAAGATGGTAAACATGCTCCCCCAGAAGACCCGTGATGAGCTGATTCTCATGCTCATTAACAAAAACAAAGAAAAAATCATCAGCGCTGCCGAAGACTACGCTTATAAAAACGGGCTCCGGTTCCGCATCGACGATTTCAAAGTAGAATAAAATATTTCCTGACATAGAAAAAAAGGACCTGACGGTCCTTTTCTTTTTTTACTTATAACAAACTCAGCAGGGCCAGCACCAGACAGTTCGCTGCCGGCACGGTGTATGTATCATTGCCGTTTTTCGTGCACAGCTCAACACCCGCAGACACTGGGGCTGTCAGGAGAGCCAGCAGAAGAGATTTTGCCGGGGTATAAGTGCCGGTCAGAAGCAGTACCGCCAAGCAGGTAATAAAGGCAGCAGCACCACCTGCCAGTGTACCTTCCCAGGATTTTTTCTGGTCCGCACACTTCAGCTGTACCTTATGCTTGCCGTAACGGATGCCGATGAGGGCCGCAAAGGTATCTCCCACACCCCAGGTCAGCACGCCCGCCACCACCACGTAAGGCAGATTCAGCCAGCCGAAAAAGACCGCCGTCAGCACCGCCTGCGGCAGGAACAGATCCAGAAGGCTCCTCTTGATTTCACCATCCCGCTTTTCCGCAAAGAAATGGCTGAATCCCTTCCAATGCTCAGCCAGAGCCAGCAGAGGGTAAGCCACCACCGCCACCGCTACCGCGATGATGGTCACCGGAATCCAGGACTCCGATACCACGATCATGAACGGCACCGATGTCATGGCCACATAGTGAAGCATTTTGCGGAAAATATGCTGCGGCACATTCTGCGTCAGACGGAAAAAGAGCAGAATGATAATGCACACCGCCAGGTATATTAAATATTTCGTCAGACAGTCGATAAAAGCTTCCATTTCTAAATTCCTATACCTGCTGCTGCAGCAGTTTCAGTTCCTCCTCAGTCAGTTCGCGGCACTCGCCCACCGGCAGATCATCCGGCAAGTGAAGATTACCCATGGTCAGACGGTGCAGTTCCACAACCTTGGCACCGTAGCAGCCGAACATACGCTTAATCTGATGATAACGGCCTTCCTTCAGTGTTACCTTCGCCGTATATTCACCGGTGATTTCCAGTCCGGCTTCCTTACAGACACCGTCGTTCAGTTCCACGCCCTCTGCGAAGCCACGCGCCATTTCCCCCGTCACCGGAATATCCAGTTCCACATGATAAATCTTCTGCACGTGCTTCTTCGGTGCCAGAATGTTATGCGCCAGCACACCGTCATCGGTAATAATCATGAGCCCGGTAGTATCCCGGTCCAGACGGCCTGCAGGGAACAGATCACGCCCTGCAAAATCCGCCGGCATCAGTTCCAGCACGGTCTGGTGATCACGGTCCTCTGTGGCGGACACATAGCCCTTCGGCTTGTTCAGCATGATATATACATTCTTTTTCACAGTCAGCTCACGCCCGTCGATGGTGATGACGCTCTTTTCCGTGTCCACCTTAATATTGGAGGACTTCACGGTTTCTCCGTCCACGGCTACACGTTTTTTGCTGATTAATGATTTCACATCACTGCGGGAATAAATCCCCTGGGATGCGATGATTTTATCGATACGTTCCAATTTATTCTCCTTTTTTCTGTTTTGACAGCAGTCTATCCAGATATACAGATTTAAACAGTCTGCTTGCCAGTGCCTGCTTCAGCGGCGGCAGCTTCAGAATAACCTGAAGCACGGCAGCCATGGCACGGTGGTTGGCAAAAGCCTGATTGTCGAAAATCAGATTCTGCAAAGTCCCCTTTTCGATGGCCTGTGCCACGAAGCGGTGAGTACTGTTTACCGGTGTGATAATCTGTACCGAACGGCGTACCATTTCGATGGCACCTGTCGGACAGTTGCGGGCACAGACTCCACAGCCAAGACAGATTTCGTTATTAATAAAGGCATACTTTTTCTTCGGTGCACCTTCCGTCGGAGCCACCTGGTCCATCTGTACCGCCAGAACCAGGCATACCCTGGCACATTTGCCGCAGCCCATACACTTGTCCATGTGAATCTGCGGAATATAGTTGGTGGTTGCCACCGGCTGCATCGGGCTGAATCTTCTGGCTGACTGAAGTGCCTCACAGCAGCAGCCACAGCAGTTGCAGAGGAATGACGGCATCTCCCGCACATTTTCCCCAATCTGCACCAGATTGCTCTCATAGGCAAGCTGCAGCACGTCCTTTGCCTCTTCTTTTGAAATCAGCCGCACATGCTCACCATGTTCCGCCAGAGACCGGGCTACATTACCCAGAGTCAGGCACACATCCATGGGTGCATTGATTTTGCACGGGTCGTCCAGATGAATTTTCTTATGGCGGCAGTAGCACATGCCCAGACCTACATATTCTGCCTCGTCAATGATGTGCGTCGCCTTTTCATAATCCAGAATGTGATTCATCTTTTCGCTGGTAAGCACCGGTTCCTGAACGAAGACACGTCCCATTCTGGTCTCCGCCGCAAAGAATAAATCACTGATAAACTCTTCTTCCACGCTCATGTACTGATAATAGAGTTCCGACAGCAGCTTCTGGTCGATATCTCCTCTGGTACGCATCAGCGCGAACTCCAGGAACCCTGCCATAGGCGGCGGCATCACATACTGCCGCTGTCCCTGAGTCTCTGAGTCCAGGAGCAAAGCCTTTTCGCAGAGCTGCAGCAGCAGATTTTCTGCCTGCAGTTCCGTCATGTTCCAGATGCGGGCTGCCTTTTTCGCTGTAAAAGGCCGGATTGGCAACTGGGATACATAGCGTGCTTCTTCTTCGGTATACAGAACCTGAAGAATTTTATATAAGGTTTCTGTCGGTGCAGCGCCCTGTGCGAACAGGTTAATCCGCTGCTCCAGATTTTTATATGCGTCTCTTGATGTCAGATGCCCCATGGGCTGACCTCCTTGTTATATCATGCAGTTTTTTCAGATTCTTCTGCAGTCACATCATATCTGTGCTCCCAGTTCGGGAAGTTCTTCCATTTTCCTCCCATGAAGCGGTGCATTTCTTCTGTACAGTGGAGCCACTTGCCCACGGTTCTTCCTTCCGGATAGAATTCGCAGAATTCCCCGTCAAAGAAAGTATAGAAACGGCTCACGTCGGTGCACATGCCGTAGGTCGGCAGCTGCATGATCGGCATATGTAATTCCACCTCTTCTCCACGGCGGGTTCCGCGGTAGTTCAGGCCTGTGCAGTCCAGTGTCAGCTCACCTTCACCCACCATTTCACAGGTGTCTTCTTTTTTCAGCATTTCGTAAAGCGGCAGCATACCCATCTTCACATGTTCTGTCAGAGTGAATCCAGGCTCACGTACGGCTTCAGCTGCACGGGCACGTTCCATATCAAACCACACACGCGGTGTTTCCGGAATCACACAGGTTTCGTCCATAGGATGGAAATCATAGTATTCATCTACAGTAGTACCGTTTCCGCAGTGGGTGCATACCAGAGTCTTTCCTTCGCCGTGCATGGTGAACTCGCTTCCGCAGCGAGGGCACCAGTAAAGCAGATCGTGCATGTTGTGTGCCATTTTTTCTGCCCCGGTGAAGGCAGCGTGTTCACGCTTGTTCCATGCGTAGTCATCCTGCAACAGGTTTTCATGCAGGCGTGCTTCGATTTCATCCACGGTCAGGGTCTTCAGTTCTTCCGGCGTAAACAGCAGGTCTACGGTGACATCCACTCTGCCGTAACGTTCATCCAGACAGTACTTGGTGCTGGTCAGATACCCTCCGGCAATATGGGTGGAATAAACCGGTACACCGCAGGATTTCAGGAATTTTGCGGAGCCCAGTGCCACCGGCTGGTTGGCACCGGAAATACTGCTCATGCCTTCCGGGAAGATGCAGATGCTGCCGCCACCCTTGAGAATTCGCTTGATTTCACGCATGGCATAAATGTCCGGTACGAAATTTTTCTTCGGAATTACCTGAAGCAGTCGGAATACCATGGCCAGATGGGAACGGAAAAATTCGTTATATCCCGCTACAAAGTTCATGCGATGCGGCAGGAATGCCAGACCGGTGAAAATATAGTCCAGACGGGATGCATGGTTGCTGACCACGATGAATGGTCCCTTTTCCTTTTTCGGATCCACATTGTATTTAATCGTCATGCCCAGTTTCTTTTCGTACATCATTCTCCAGATCCGTGCCAGAATCAGATAAATGTACTTCGGCGGCTGTTTAATCTTACGGCTGTGCAGTTTCTGCGCCAGTGTCTGTTTTTTATCCATTGGGAACCTCCCTCAGTTTCATTAAAGATATATGTATACTTTAACAGAAAACGCCGCCAATCACAAGTTATCCCCCGGAATTCAGACAAAAAACAAAACTGCACGGGTCCCCACACCGTGCAGCTTGCCACTTTATTATTTTTTGGAGGTTTCGTCATGTTCGCTATATTTTATCTTGATCCCCTTCTTGAGTATAGTATACGGCAGGAGACCTTCAGAATACATGACAGAATGTGCATAATAGAATCATTTTTCCTGCATATTCTGCAAAATAGCAAAAAAATACCCCGGCAGGGCAGCTGGTTCAGCGGCCTTGTCCGGGGTTTGTTTCTATTTGTTTTTCAGTCTTTCGTATGCTTCCCGGTCGATGACGCCGTTAGCCAGCATTTTCTCCACCCAGAGCTGCAGGGTTTCCACCGTGATGGAAATCCGCTCAAGTTCCTCCTGAATATAAATCAGATCCTCAATCTCGTCGCCTTCAATTCTGCCGTCGGCAGTGATTTCGATGAGCCGGTCTTTCTTCTTATTCATGGAATTGAGGGAGGCCAGCATTTCCAACACAATCATGGAAAGATCCTTCACTTTGATTTCCGGAACATACTGTTCTCCAATCGGACACTGGTTGGCGCAGTAGTGGTTGCAGAGATCCGGCACCTTGTATTTTTCCGCCATGATGAGAATTTCCTCCGGATGCGGCATGGTCTTCTCATTTTCAATACGCTCAATACGTTCCGGTGTGATGACCTCCAGCAGTTCACTGGCCTTCTCTCTGGAAAGCTCCAGGTCTTCACGGATAGTCTGATAAATGGTCTTGTCTTCTTTTACAGATGCTCTTCCCATGGCAGTTCTCCTTTATTCCACGGTGACAACGCCATCCGCTTTCACGGTAATCTTCATGCCGTCCTTCACATAGTTCAGGAACTCTTCTCCCAGGCAATCTACAACCGGCATCTTGGCACCGTCCTGATCACCCAGCCACACGTCAGCCAGGATAACACCAGCACCGGCCAGAGAGTCGATTGGCTTGGAGAACAGCATGCAGGCAGGCTGACGGCCCATGGAGCAGGCACAGTAAAGAACCAGGCCGCCTGTAGTGGAACCGATGGTCTGCGGCAGACAAAGTGCCTTGCCGGCCATTTCTTTGCCGAATAAGTCGCGGTTGTTCTGATCTCCGCAGGTTGCTTTCTTATCCCCGAACTGCAGTGCTTTCTGGAAAGAAGCCAGAGTGTTCAGCCCTTCATGGGATACCAGGGCTTCTGCAGTTACTTCGCCGGGAGCTACTACTCTTCCTTTAAATTCTCTCATTACTTTACGCCCCCTTTGGTAATCTGCTGCAGAATTTCCGCATCGGTGTAATAACGTGCTGTAGTATAAGTACGCAGCTTGTTGGAGGAAGTGATGACAGGCATCTTGCCGCAGAGCGGATTGTTCATGTACATCAGCGGACAGATGTAAGACAGGATTACACCGGTGGCCTCCAAACGTTTTGCGTATTCGGTTTTCTTAAATTCTTCAATAACGGCAGGTGCGGAAGTGAATACAGTCGGAATCACAACCTTCTTGTTTCCTGCTTCCGCAAGGCCCACTTCCAGCTTTTCGGTCCAGTCCTTCAGCTGCTGCAGGCTCATGTGCGGACAGCCCATGAAGCAGAGCTTCGGCTTGGCATTTTCATCCTTCCAGATGACCGGATAATTGTCGTAAACTCTCTGCAGTTCTGCATCGTCGATAACATAAACCTGTGCGCCTTCCAGAATCAGGTCTTCACCCAGTTCCTTTGCTTCCGGTGTCAGATTTTCCACGTGGTACAGGCCTACAGCACCGTTGGATGCAGTTGCCGCCCCAAAATCTTTCAGATAGGTGCATGCCGCATCATCCAGCTCTGTGCCCAGCCATTTGTCCAGGCCTTTGATATATGGAACATCTTCCATAACCTTCATGCCGATAGCAGAGCCCAGCAGCTGCGCTTCCGGCTTCTTTTCGGTTTTGACTTCGATAATCCAGGAGGCCTTTCTGCCTTCATCGGTTACCAGACCGAAATACGGAACATATCCGACGATGGAACCCATGATGTCGATGATACCGGAGTTACGGTTGCATCTTGCTCCCAGAACGGAGTTTGCATAGACTACTGCAGAAGATTCTGCCCAGCTGAGCACATCACCTTTCTGCGGCTTGTTTCCTACTTCGTCCAGGTAGCAGGCGCAGGTAAATGCGTTTTCATCCATGAGGCCCAGCTCCTTCAGCTGTTTTTCGTAGGATTCCTGCTTGGAATACATGAAATTGTTAAAGATAAAGTTCTGCAGGAAGTTCTTCGGAACATTCGGGTCGCATGGACGAGGGTCCACAGAGAACTTCTGCTGGGAAGCTACACCTTCCTGAATCAGCTTGCCCATTAAGTCATACACCGGTCCCATCGCCTTCAGACCGAAGGAGGTTACCAGGTGGTTGTATTTGCTTGTAACAGGGACCAGCTTTTCTGCGCCGAAGAGTTCGCCGTAACGGATTACGGATTCCAGAACCTTGGCCAGGTTTTCCCCTTTTTCACCGTTTAATATTGCCTTCTGTTCTTCATTGAGTATCATATCCGTCACTCCTTACAGTTTCATGCACACATCCCATGCGCTCCAGATAACGGTACGCAGATTGCCTACCTGCTTGGCATCGCCGATGATATGTACATTTTTCTTCTTGGCAAAGGCTGGTGCAGACTTGTAGCCTGTGGACAGGATTACACTGTCAGCTGCAATTTCTTCTGTCTTGCCGTCCTTACCGCTGATTACCACGCTGCTGTCCTTGATTTCCTTCACGCCGGTTTCCAGATACACAGGAACCTTATTGGCATTGAAGAAGTCACGGAGGAAGCTGGAGTTAGCCAGGCAGATTTTGTCGGAAACGATCAGGTCGTTCTTCATTTCCACAATCACTGGCTTCTTACCCTGCAGGTACAGTTCGTAAGCGATTTCACAGCCGGAGAGACCGCCGCCTACAATAACCACATTTTCGCCCACTTCCTGCTTACCCAGCAGATAATCCACTGCTTCGATACCCTTTTCCGCACCCGGAACAGGAATCTTATTTGCCACAGAACCGGTAGCTACGATGATTTCATCAGCCTTCAGGTCTTCCAGTGCAGCAACTTCTGTATTCAGCTTCACCTCGATTGGATACTTGGCGATTTCTCTTTCGTACCATGCGATGAGCATCTTGTCTTTTTCCTTGAATTCCGGAGCAGCTGCTGCGATGAATACGCCGCCCAGACGGTCAGACTTTTCGTAGAGAGTTACCTTATGACCACGTTTTGCGGAGACAATAGCAGCTTCCATACCGCCGATACCACCGCCGATGATGGCGATGTTCTTAATCTTAGCAGCAGGCTTCAGCTGATACTTGTCAGACTGCATTACACGAGGATCCAGAGCACATCTAGCGATATGGCTGGCATCGTAAATGGACTGCTGGTTTGCAGTGCCCTTGTATTTCGCCATGTTGAAACATGCGTTGTGGCAGCAGATACATGGACGGATATCTTCCAGGCGGTTTTCAATCAGCTTGGTGATCCATTCAGAATCAGCCAGGAACTGACGTGCCACACCCATGCCGTCGATGAGGCCTTCTTCGATGGCCTTTGCCCCCACATCCGGTTCCATTCTGCCGGCACATACCACAGGAATATCTACAAACTTCTTAATATGCGCTACGTCATCCAGGTTGCAGTTCAGCGGCATGTACATAGGCGGATGTGCCCAGTACCAGGAGTCGTAGGTACCGTTGTCCGCATTGAGCATGTCATAGCCTGCATCCTGCAGATACTTGGCCGCCTTTTCACTTTCTTCCATGTCACGGCCGATTTCAGTATATTCTTCGCCAGGAACTGCACCTACGCAGAAGTCCTTCACCTTGGAGAGAACGGAGTAACGCAGGGATACAGGATAGTCCTCGCCGCACTTTTCCTTGATGGCCTTCACGATATCGGTAGCGAAGCGGTAACGGTTTTCGAAGGAACCGCCGTATTTATCGGTACGTTTATTGGTATATTCCAGAGTAAACTGGTCCAGCAGGTAGCCTTCATGTACCGCATGAACTTCCACACCGTCTACGCCTGCAGCCTTGCAGAGCTCTGCAGTCTTTGCAAAAGCGTCCACGATTTCTTCGATTTCCTTCACAGTCATGGCACGTGTGGTCACCTTGTCAGACCAGCGGGAAGGAAGTTCACTCGGGCTGGCAGACTGGTAAGGGATATCGATAATCGGCTTGATGATATCACGGATTACCGGCGCATTATGCAGCATTACCAGTGGAGTCGGAATGGCCCAGGAACGTCCCATACCTGCTGTAATCTGAATGAACAGCTTGGCACCGGTCTTATGGATTTCGTCCATAAATTCCTTCAGCTCATCGAACATCTTCTTGTTCTGCCACAGCCACTGGCCCATGTAGGTGGACTTGATCGGTGCAATACCGGTAATGATCAGGCCTACATTATTGTTAGCACGTTCCAGGAAGAATTTCGCTGCTTCCTTATCAAAATGATTTCCTGTATGTTCCATCCATCCAAAGAGGGAGGTCCCGCCCATCGGACACAGTACAATTCGGTTCTTGATTTCCAGGTCTCTGATTTTCCACGGGGTAAACAGGGCCTTATACTTATCGTCCATGTTTGTCATACGCTTGCTCTCCTTACTGTTTCATTCCCATAGGGGAGTTTTTTGTTAAATTATATTATAGCATACTATTAACATTGGGGACACAGAAAAAAAGCCCCGGCAAAATATTTTGCCAGGGACTTTGTCATATCGCTTACTTTACCAGGTTTTCGATGATGTCGAAACAGTCGAATGTAGCGAAGTAGTCTTTAATTGTCTGTGCACGGCGGATCATCTGCACGCTTCCGTCTTCCTTCAGCAGCAGTTCTGCGGAGTGGAGACGGCCGTTGTAGTTGTAACCCATGGAGAAGCCGTGTGCACCGGTGTCGTGGATAATCAGGTAGTCACCCTTTTCGATTTCAGGCAGCATACGGTTGATTGCGAACTTGTCGCAGTTTTCGCACAGGGAACCTACTACGTCATACATGTGGTCACAAGGAGCATCTTCCTTACCAGCTACAGTGATGTGGTGGTATGCACCGTAGATTGCAGGACGCATCAGGTTAGATGCACATGCGTCTACGCCGATGTATTCTCTGTAAGTGTGCTTTTCGTGGATTGCCTTGGTTACCAGACAGCCGTAAGGACCCATAACGAAACGGCCCATTTCGGTGCAGAGCTTTACATCGCCCATGCCTGCAGGTACCAGGATTTCTTCGTAAGCCTTTCTTACACCTTCACCGATAATCTTAATATCGTTTGGAGTCTGTTCAGGCTTGTATGCAATACCAACACCGCCGGACAGGTTGATGAAGTCCATCTTCACGCCCACAGTTTCCTTGATTTCCACGCACAGTTCGAACAGAGTTCTCGCCAGCATTGGATAGTAATCGTTGGTTACAGTGTTGCTGCACAGGAAGGAGTGAATACCGAAACGTTCTACACCCTTTTCCTTCATGATGCGGTAAGCTTCGAACAGCTGCGCCTTGGTCATGCCATACTTGGAGTCGCCCGGAGTATCCATGATGTCATTGGTGATTGCATAAGTTCCGCCAGGATTGTAACGGCAGCTCATGGTCTTTGGCAGCTCACCTACGATTCCTTCCAGGAATTCAATATGTGTAAAATCGTCCAGATTGATGATGGCACCGATTTCTGCAGCGTATGCAAATTCTTCAGCCGGAGTTTCATTGGAGGAGAACATGATTTCTTCGCCCTTGAATCCCAGCTCATTTGCAATCAGCAGTTCCGCCATGGAGGAGCAGTCTGCGCCGAATCCGTGTTCCTTCAGAATCTTCAGCAGGAATGGGTTGGAGTTTGCTTTCACCGCAAAATATTCTCTGTAGCCAGGGTTCCATGCGAAGGCTTCCTGAATATCTCTGGCGTTTTCTCTCATTCCCTTTTCATCATAGAGATGGAACGGTGTAGGGAATTTTTCAGCAATGGCTTCAATCTGTGCCTTGGTTACGAATGTTTTTTTCATTTTATCTTCAATCCTTTCGTTGTATGCATTAAAATGCGTTGTCTTATATTATATCACAGCATTGTCTGACATACAATCTTCTTTGTCCAAAATTTCCTCCGCCAGCTTCATATTCATCTCCTGATTCAGAATCTCCGTACAGGCCACTGTTCTGGCCAGAGCTCCCGTCAGTCTGCGCATATCTGCGGATTCCTTTTCCGCAATATGTTTCAGCACATCCTGCAATTCGCTGGCTGAATATGATTTCGTGCTACCTTCGGTCAGTTCCCTCAGTTTATTTTCCAGAATACGCACCCGTCCGTCCAAATCCGGTGCATTCAGAGTGACTGCATTTCCATAGTCAAAATGCTCTCGAAGCTTTTTTCCGAATTCAGCCGTCTGTGCTTTTACAGAATCCACCGCCAGCACAACCTTTTTACCGCTGTCATACAGCTCCTTCAGAATAAAAAAGAGCTCTTCCTGTGTGGTCTTCCGTCCTGCCAGCGTATGTACATCATCAACCAGAAGTACATCCGGCTCTCTGTATTTTTTGTAGAATTCCTCTTTCTTTTCGTCTTTCAGTGCCGCAATCAGTTCACTGGTAAAATCATCAGCTGTCACATAGCGAACCTGCCCGCCCTCACAGGAACCGATAATTTCGTTTTCAATGGCACGAAGCAGATGGGTTTTGCCGGTTCCCGGTCCGCCGCCGCAGATGCAGAGAAACGCAGGCTGCCCGGAACTGTCGGAAGCCACATATTTTGCCGCGAGACACGCTTCCTTATTGCCGTCTGAAATTACAAAATTGTCAAATGTATAGTGTTCTTTTCTCATATCTAAAATCCTCCCATGATATTATATACTGGTTCCGGCAAAAACATAAGTCTTTACCCGGACCATCGGTTATGGTATACTGGATGAGATAGTGTGTGAATTTTTCGTACGAAAGGAACTTATTATGCTGAAATACGAAGTAATTGACAACCAGAAAGAAGAGTGGGTAGTTTTTGTTCATGGAATTGGCGGAAGCACCAAAACATGGGGAAAACAGATTGATGAGTTCTCTGAAAACTACAATCTGCTTCTTCTTGACCTGCCCGGCCATGGCCTGAATGCAGACAATATCATTCAGAAAGTATCTCCTCGCAAACTGCATAAGGGAATCAAGGAAACTCTGGATTACCTGCACATCGAGAAGGCACATTTTGTGGGACTGTCACTGGGCACCATCGTAATCGCACAGTTTGCAATCTGCTTCCCGCAGTATGTAGACACTATCATTCTGGGCGGCCCGTCCCTGAAGCTGAACAGCGTTTCCAAGGCTGCGGTAATCTGTGCCAATAAAATTAAGGGGACTGTTCCTTACGAATTCCTCTATCAGTTTTTTGCCTGGTTCATGATGCCGAAAAAGAATCACGAAACATCCAGAAAAATCTTCCTGCGTGAAGTTGTCAAACTGGACAAGGAAACCATGTACGCCTGGATTGAATACCTTCAGTGGGTTCTGGATCCGGATAAGTTCCTGAAGAAGCTGGATGTGCTGGGAAAGAAAGTACTCTTTATCTCCGGCAAAGAAGACCACTGCTTCGTTTCCGGTGCCAAAGCCATCGTAAAAAAAGCGAAAAACATGGAACTGAAAATCATCGACAAATGCGGTCACATCTGCTCCATCGAAAACTGGAAGACCTTCAACCAGCTGGCGCTGGACCACCTGAAACTCAGTAAAGAACGCAAGGAACCTGAGGCTGCGAATTAAATAAAATATCAAACAAAATGGGGTAATCAAAGTTTTTTAGGGTCTACCATTTTTAGGGTCTAATTTTAGGGTTGATTTTTAGGGTCAGAAATCAGTTTGGTTTCTGGCTCTTTTCATTTGTTTTCATCTTCTTTTTTAGGGTCTGGTTTTAGGGTCAAAT
>JAZNKW010000042.1:0-47206 GCA_045578745.1 Anaerovoracaceae bacterium | reverse complement strand
GGCGGAATTGGCAGACGCGCACGGTTCAGGTCCGTGTGAGGCACACTCATGGGGGTTCGACTCCCTTAGACCGCACCATTTTCTTTACTTTCTGAATATCTTACGAATGCGCGGTCTTGGCGGAATTGGTAGACGCGCACGGTTCAGGTCCGTGTGAGGTACACTCATGGGGGTTCGACTCCCTTAGACCGCACCACTATGAAAGCAGATGCGAATGCATCTGCTTTTTTCTTTTTCTAAAGCAAGGAGCCCGGGAAGGCGGATTTTGCCGGAAAAAGTGGTTTACAGTAAAAAGTTTCACTTACCTCTCCATGAATTTCTGTGTTATAATTAGGTAAGAGGCGAAAGGAGGCTTTTTATGTATCAGGTAGGAGACTGGATCTTTTATGGAAACACGGGAGCTTGTCAGGTTACTGATGTTTCGGAACGGAAACTTCCCGGCATGGAAAAGGAAATGCTTTATTATACACTGCGGCCTCTGGAAGACAGCTGCAGTATTTCTACTCCTGCAAACGGAAAAATCTTTACCCGCCCGCTGATCACGAGAGAAGAGGCGGAAGCACTGATAGACGCTATTCCTGAAATTGATGCACAGGCATACCACAATCCTGTGCTGCGCCAGTTATCGGAACATTACGAAAAGTCACTGAATACTCATGACTGTCTTTCGCTGATTAAAATGACCATGTCGATTCATGCGAAAAAGGAAGCTGCAGTCAGCCAGAAAAAGAAACTGGGTGCTGTAGATGAAAAGTTTATGAAGCGTGCGGAAGATCTGCTGTTTGGGGAGCTCTCTGTTGCACTCGGCATCCGTAAAGCTGAAGTGGCAGATTACATCGCTCGCAGACTTGCAGAATAATAAACACACTTGGAATTAAGATAATGAGAGAAGAGAAAAAGCAGCTTCACCCTTTTGGTGAAACTGCTTTTTTATGCATTGAATATTATCTTCCGCGTCTTCCTGCGCCGCCGCCGCGACTGGAACCGCCGCCGCCGAAACCGGAGGAACGTCCGCCTCCACCAAAGGAGGAACCACCACCGAAGGAAGAACCTCCGCCAAAGCTGCTGCCGGAAGAACGTCTTCCTGCACCGCCACCGCGGCTGGAACCCCCGCCGCCATGGCCCATGCCGCCTCCGAAGAGACTGCCGGATGAGTTATGGGTAGTCGGACGTGGAGGCCGTGGAGTTGTATCTACGTAAATTACTGGCCGTCTGCGCCGAGGTCTCGGAACCGGATGTACATGACCCGGATGAGGTCCGGGAACCGGGTGATAGGAAGGCCGTGAATACTGACGGGCCTTGTTTTTCTTGAAAACCGTGTAAATATACAGCAGCGTAAACATAATAAGCAGGATGGTTACGATGGTGATAATGAGTGTAATGGTTCTCATCATCCGTATACCCTGCTGAATCTGCTGAATGTTCTGGAAACCATCGTAGTAACCATCATTTACAGACGGAGCCCCTGCACCGTTTCCGTTCACCCCGTAGATACTGCAGAGTTCATTGTACAGCGCGTCGAATACGGTACGTACGCCGGCATCGTAATTGCCCACGGCAAAGTCCGGCTCCAGGTTGTACCAGAGAATGTCATCGATGGTGCCGCTGGACAGGCTGTTTATCAGGCCGGTTCCCTGCATGCACCAGTAGTTTTCTTCACCGATGGTCAGCAGCAGGAGAACACCATTGTCTTCAGAGGCAGAACCGAGATTCATGTCATCAAAAAGTCGGTAACAGTAATCCTCAATATCCATGCCGTCCAGAAAGTCTACAACGACCACTGCAATCTGTGCACCTTCACAGTTGGCTTCCAGGAAACCGTTCTGCTCTACAATGTAGTCTTCAGTGGTTTCTGAAATGACGTCTGCTTCGTCAGTAATGTAATATTTATCTGAAATCTGTACCATTGCGGAGGCAGATCCGCAGGACAGGTTCAGAGTCAGCGCCAGCAGCACCAGCACAGCCAGAAAGCGGCAAAGTGCCGGGCACAGAGATTTTGCTGTGTTATAATTCATAATCTCATCCCCCTGATTATTAATAGAAAATCACAGCCTGGGACGGAACCGGAGTGATGGCTGCCAGCAGGGATGCCGGGAATCCATCCAGTGTCTGGTTATAGTCCTGGGCGTACTGGTTGTACGGGTCATGACTGATGGTGTCGTTGCGGGAGTTGAAATCTGCATAGAGGGACTGACGGTACTTTTCGTGCTGTGCCATCAGGCTTTCTTCTCCCAAAGCATTATACAGTGCGGTCATGGCACTGTCCAGCTTACGGTTGCGTTCTGACAGTCTGGCGATGTGTCCGTCCCGGGGTGTTGCAGACAGTTCTGCGGAAAGTTCCGCGGATGCTGCAGTAACTGCCTGGGCTTCGTCCTGCACCCCCGGATAATTGGAAGCGATGGTTACCAGGTTTGCAGCTGCCGCAGCACGTTCAGCCAGGTCATTTGCAATACAGATGCCGTCGCCACGCTCGCCGGTGAAGAAAACGGACTCGACGGAATGATACAGTCTGGATAATCCCCTGTATCCACTAATCCAGGTGCCGGCGGTGATAAGTACCACCATGAGCACCAGACAGAGGAATTTATTGTTCAGTAAGTTCATTGTATCAGCCTCCCTGGCTTATTTGCGAACTTCCAGCAGCTTGGCCTTCAGATCCTGTTCGATCTTGAAGAGTTCAGCTTCTGCTTCTTTTCTCTTCTGACGGCCTTCGGTCTGAATGTTCATCACTTCATCGATAGTTTCAATCAGCTTGCGGTTGGTATCCTGCAGAGTTTCGATATCTACCACGCCTCTTTCAGATTCGCGTGCAACATCGATGGTAGTCTGCTTCAGAGCTTCCGCATTCTTTCTCAGCATTTCATTGGTAGTGTCGGAAACAGCCTGCTGTGCTTCTACTGCAGCTTTGCTGTTTGCCATGCCCAGAGCCAGAACCATCTGAGACTTCCACAGAGGAATAGTGTTAATCAGAGTGGTCTGAATCTTTTCTACCATCAGGGTGTTATTGTTCTGTACCAGACGAATCTGCGGTGCCATCTGCAGAGAAACGGTTCTGGTCAGATCCAGGTCGTGCAGCTTCTTTTCAAAACGGTTGCACATCTGCTCGAAGTCGTTGGCAGCCTGCGCGTCTTCAACAGTGCCGGATGCTGCAGCCTTTGCCTGCATTTCAGGGAGTACTACATTATATGCATGTTCCAGCTTCTTCTTGCCGGCTACAATGTACATGGACAGCTGCTTGAAGTTCAGGGTGTTCGCCTTAAACAGTTCGTCCAGAACTGCGATGTCGCGGGTCAGGGTAACCTGGTGGCCTTCCAGAATTTCAACAACCTTTTCTACATTTACTTCAGCCTTGTCATACTTTGCCTTCAGCTGAGCGATTGGATCTGCAACCTTGTGGAACAGGCCGAAGAAACCTTTCTTCTGTTCTTCCAGAGCATCGAATCCCTTCAGTTCGGTTACCAGATCGGACAGGGAATCACCCACGGTGCCCAGATCCTTGGTACGAACGTTTTCCAGGGCAGCATCGGAGAAATCAGCAATCTTCTGCTGTGCGTCAGCACCGTACTGCAGGATGTGGTTGGAGTTGGTCAGGTCAATCTTTTCGATAAATGCATCTACAACCTTCTGTTCTTCCGGTGTCAGCTGAATTTTATCTTCAATCTTAACTTCTCTTACAGGCACAGGTGCTTCTGCTGCTGCAGTTTCAGTTTTTGGTTCTTCACCCAGAGACAGGGTAGGGACTTCCATCATTAATTCTTCGTTCATCTTCAAATCCTCCTATATTACAGATCCAGGCTGCTGAAGTCCATTTTATTTTCAGCGCCTTCGGTTTTTAACAGCTGTTCCAGTACATTGATGTCAGCGGACACCTCCATGGCATCATCACTGAACAGATCATCCAGAACTTTTTTCAGTGCTTCATCAGCAGCTGCCAGACCTTCCCTGATTTTTGCCATGGTTTCGGTCACATTGCCGCCTTCGGACGCAGCTTTTGCCTGTCCTTCCAGCAAAATATACTTGTCAACCAGTCCGGTAATCATGTCACCGTAGTGGTTTGCAAGCTTTCTTACCTTATTTCTGTCCTTCGGATCCTTTTCTACCTCGTCGGCAATCAGGTCCAGGGTGGTCGCCATGGATTTGACATGACGGCGGATCTGAGAATCAGAAAGTCTGCTTTCCTGAGCCAGCAGTTTATCACGGCATACATCCAGTTTTTTCGCCAGTTCTTCGGCTCTGACCTTTACGGTTGGAGCAGGCGGAAGCTTGGCAATCTGGGATCTGCGGACTGCGGTCAGAAGTACATACACTGCAGTTGCACCGACGGCGCATGCAAGCATTGCCCCCAGTTTATATACCGGCAGAATCAAAGCGGCTGCGAACCACACACCGCCTGCGGCGAGGAACGGCAGACCGGCCGGCATTACTTTTTCTTTCGACATGAAATACCTCCTTATGAAAGCCGCTGCAGCATCAGCCCAATGGCCGCATGCAGCAGGGCATACTCTAACTTATATTTTACTATAATGAAGAAAAGGGTGCAACCATCAGTTGTGACGGATTTTACACAGGCAGTGCTTCTTGAAAAGTTATCATAATTATGATAAGATACAACCAACAAAGGAGGATGCTCGAAATGAAAAAAATCAGGCCGATTTCAGATTTGAGAAATAATTTTGCAGAAGTATCCCGGGAAGTTCATGAGCACAACGAACCTGTTTTCTTTACAAAAAACGGTTACGGGGATATGGTTGTCATGAGTATGGAGGCGTACGAGAATCTGCAGTTTGAAAGCGAAGTTTATTACAAGCTGATGGAAGCTGAGAGAGAAGCGGAAATATCAGATGTACGGTACACCACGGAAGATGTAATGGCCTCTGTAAAAAAATTATTAGAAGGTTTGGGAACCAATGAAATATAAAATCACGTATCTGCCGGCAGCGCAGAATGATTTGCTGGAAATTACAGAATATATAGCTGTGAAATTAAACAATCCGGAGGCTGCCTTAAAGCAGGCAGAACGAATCAGAGATGCCGTTAATAATGCTGCAGAAAACCCGTATATGTATCCTGTGCATTATCCTGTGAAAAAGCTGAAGCATGATTACCGTAAAATTCCGGTGAACAATTATCTGATATTTTACTGGGTGGAAGAAAGCAAAAAGACGATTACAGCAGCACGTATCCTTTACAACAGGCGTAACTATATGATGACAGATGGAGGCGCTTCATACCTGAATGAACCTCCGATGAGATGGAAGTTAAAATAAACGAAAACCGGCTTGATGGCGTAATAAAAGTGGCCATTGAATGCTAAAATGGAGGCTGACTGTATGAAAAAAATTGCTTTAATTATTCTTTGTTGCTTTGTTATTTCCGCTATTTTTGCTGGGTGCGGCAATCAGGCAGCTGAGCAGGAACAAATTTCACAAAATGTAGCTATCGGAAACCCTTGGTCAGATTGGGCTTCTATGGAAGAAGCCGAGGCTGCGGCAGGTTTTTCATTTGATCTTCCGGAAGTAATCGCCGGCAGCTATACTGCCGCTTCATTCCGCACATTGAATAACGAACTGATCGAAACAATTTACCGTGACTCGGATTATGAGATATGTGTACGAAAACAAAAGGGTGAAGGACAGGATATTTCGGGAGACTATAACCAATATGATACCTGTACCGAAGAAACCTTTGACGGAGGCACAATCTCCTATTACTATAATTCCGGCAACACTGCGGTAAAGCAGCTTATCAGCTATAAGGGATATTCCTGGTCACTTGTTGCGCCGAATGGTTATGGAGAAGATTCCGGATGGGATTTTATGAGTGAAATTTCGAAACAATAGATTCAATTCCAGGTGAATGATTGATAGAGGATAGAATATAAGCAAAAGAGCGAATCGAATTGATTCGCTCTTTTTTCGTTATTAGTTATTAAAAGTTATTCTTTCATAAATTCCTTCACAGAGGTGGCCAGTCCTGCCAGACCCTGGATTTCGGAAGGGATGATAATCTTGGTTGCCTGACCGTCTGCAGCTGCAGTGAACGCTTCCAGAGATTTCAGCTTGATTACGGATTCGTCAGCACCGGCTTCCTTAATCATGCGGATACCTTCTGCGGTAGCCTTGTTGATCATCAGGATGGCTTCGGACTGACCTTCCGCTTCCTTGATTGCAGTCTGCTTTGCAGCTTCTGCAGCCAGGATTGCCGCCTGCTTTTCGGCTTCTGCAGTCAGGATGGCAGCTTCTTTCTGACCTTCAGCGATCAGAACCTTGGACTTCTTTTCCCCTTCAGCAATCAGGATTGCTTCTCTACGTTCACGTTCTGCACGCATCTGCTTTTCCATGGCTACCTGGATGTCACGAGGAGGAGTAATGTTCTTTACTTCCACACGGTTGATCTTAATACCCCATGGGTCGGTAGCTTCATCCAGAACCATACGGATCTTGGAGTTGATGTGTTCACGGCTGGTGAGGGATTCGTCCAGTTCCAGCTCACCGATAATATTTCTCAGTGTTGTTGCAGTCAGGTTTTCGATGGCGTCCATCGGACTTTCCACGCCGTATGCATACAGCTTCGGATCGGTAATCTGGAAATATACAACGGTGTCGATTTCCATGGTTACGTTATCCTTGGTGATAACCGGCTGAGGAGGGAAGTCGATAACTTTCTCTTTCAGCGATACTTTGCGGGAAATTTTATCCACCAGAGGCAGCTTGAAGTGAAGACCTACCTGCCAGGTGGAGTGATATGCACCCAGACGTTCCACTACATAAGCCTTAGCCTGCGGAACGATACGGATGTTGGAAACCAGCAGCCAGATGAGAATGGCTACAACAATCAGAATGATAATAACTTTCAGCATAATCTTTTCCTCCCTTTTTCTCTCAAATCAAAATATGAATGTCAGCTTTCGGACGGAGAAACGACCAGTTTCACCCCTTCGATCGCTATCACCTTAATCTGTGTGCCTGTCGGTACCGCTGCCGCGGAATCTCTGCAGACTGCGGTCCACACCTGACCTTTCACTTTTACCTGGCCCGGTGCAAACGGTTCGATGTCTGCAGTAACCAGACCTTCTTCCCCAATCAGTGCATCTGCATTGGTCTTTTCGGTTCCTGTCTTCAGTTTTTCCACGAAAATCTTTCGTGTGGAAACCAGCAGCCCCACCGATGAAATCAGAAATACTGCAACCTGCAGTCCCAGTCCGGTGTCAAACAGTGCGAAAATCAGTGCGATAAACGCTCCGCCGGCAAACCAGATGGTCGCAAGGCCTGCGGTCAGCCCCTCTACAATCAGGCAGATGATTGCAACAATCAGCCATACAATGGCCAGATGAATCGTAATGCCCAGAATGGTCATTCCATTTCCCCCTTTCACACATTAAATTGTTCACATATTATTTTATCATACATCATGCCCCTTGCCAAATAATATTTCGCCCTAGCAGCAATTTATAGTTCACAGCACAGGAAAAATATATTAAAATAGAGCCAAACCAAAGTTTGAAAGGAGAACTGCTGTATGAAATTCGAAATGTACCACAGCTGTATTACTGTACTGGATCTGGAAAAGTCCCTGGCTTTCTATAAAGAGGCGCTGGGCCTGGAAGTGATGCGCACCATCGACGCAGACGATGGTTCCTTTAAGATTGTATTCCTGGGTAACGAAGGCTGTGGCTGCCTGCTGGAGCTGACCTGGTATGCGGAACGCACTGAACCGTACAATCTGGGCGACAATGAAATCCACATCGGATTCCGTACTGCCGATATCGACGCTGCCCTGGCAAAACATAAAGAAATGGGCTGCGTATGCTTTGAAAACCCTGCCATGGGTATCTACTTCATCGAAGATCCGGACGGATACTGGATGGAAGTGGTACCGGTGAGATAGGCTGGACATCAATTAGAATATGCAATAAAAAAGGGCTTCACTCTTCCGTGAAGTCCTTTTGTTATTCGCTTGATGAAATATAGCATCGGTCGATTTCCACAGATGCAAGGAATGTTTCGTCGTATTCCGCCAGCTTCTGATTGAAGTAACGGAGGATTTCCTCTTCGCTTAAGGTGCAGTCCTGGCTTACCACTACGTCGAAGATGACGTTGGTGTGAGTTGGGCCGGTGACCGTACGCAGGTCGTGGAAACTGATGAATCCGGGCTGTGCATCGATGGCCAGCTGAAGCAGTTCCTTCAGAGGCTCCCGGTTGGGATCGTTCACCCGGACAGGGTCCATGTGAACGGTAATATTGATATGCAGCTCTTCACGGAGTCTCTTTTCGATGCTGTCCGCCAGGTCGTGGCTGGCCATAGCATCCACCGCCGAATCCACTTCTACATGGAGGGATGCAAAGATTTTGCCGGGGCCGTAGTTGTGCACTGCCAGGTCATGAATGCCCAGAACGCCGCCGTAGCTCATGGCAGTCTGCTCAATCTGCTGCACCAGTTCAGAGTCCGGTGCTTCGCCAAGGAGCGGGCTGATGGTGTCGCGGACCAGTCCGATGCCGGACCAGATGATGAAGAGGGCTACAGCCAGCCCCATCCAGCCGTCCAGATTTACCTGAGCAAAGTGCCCAATCAAAAGGCTCGCGAGAACCGCGGTGGTGGAGATCACATCATTGCGGCTGTCGGCTGCAGTAGCAAGCAGCGTCATGGAGTCGATTCGGTTCCCTGATGCACGGTTGAAGGCAGCCTGCCATAATTTGATCAGAATGGCCAGAACCAGAACTGCCGCCACCGGCCAGCTGAAGGACAGAGGCGCGGGGTGCAGGATTTTGTCCAGAGAAGATTTCAGCAGCTCGAAACCTACCAGCATAATCAGGAAAGACACGATAAGTCCTGCCACGTACTCATAGCGGGCGTGGCCGTAAGGGTGTTCCTGATCCTCCGGCTTGGCGGACATTTTAAACCCAATCAGCGTGATAACCGAGGAAGCTCCGTCGGCAAGATTGTTAATCCCGTCGGCGATAATGGCGATGCTGCCGGAAAAAATCCCTACAGCAATCTTCATGAGACAGAGCAGCGCATTGGACAAAATACCGACAAACCCTGCCAGCCGGCCATAACGGTCGCGTACTGCAGGGTCTGCTGTGTTTTCCCAGTCGTGGATGAATGTCCTGAACAGGAAGTTATTCATATTGGGCCTACTTGGCCAGAGCTGCTTCGATTGCCTGCGCCAGCTGGTCTGGGCAGGAAGTCTGCTTGAAGCCGCACTTGATACCGGACAATCTGTTCTTCACTTCTTCTGCAGGCTGACCCTTTACCAGAGCGCAGATGCCCTTCAGGTTGCCGTTGCAGCCGCCTACGAATTCTACATCCTTTACGATACCGTCTTCAATGTTTACGTAAACCTGAGTCGCACAGGTGCCTTTTGTCATATGAGTGTACATCATGGTTTGATTTCTCCTTTTAATATGTATGTATTTTATGTTATACTGTATTCAGGGTTTTATAACCCATACAGTATACCACAGAAAGGGCGAAATAACCACAGTATGGACGAAAATAAATTACTTCTGGCAGGGCTTGAGGACAAGTATGACCGGTTCCTGCAGTACAATTATCTGGTAAGCTCTGACTTTCTGAATCTGCAGCAGCAGTCGGCGGCCTCGGGACTTCTGCGGCAGTGGAACGGAAGCAGTGCGGGCACACCCGGCAAAGTCTTTCTCTTCGGGGGCTATCCCGACGCGGAGCGTAAGCAGGTGGTCTTCGTGCCGGATTATCTGGAAGTGAATAATGAAGAGGAACTCATGGAATATTTTCGTCAGTATCCCGATGAGTGTCCGCTGGTGGTGCTGGAGATGAGCTACAGCAGCGGGGGAAGCGGCGTTTCGGGGGCGAAGACGCTGACACACCGGGACTATCTGGGATCTCTTTTGGGGGAAGGAATCCGCAGAGAAAAGCTGGGAGATATTCTGGTGCAGCCAAATGGAGCGCAGGCTATCGTGGTACGGGAGCTTGCAGACTATCTCATGGCTCACTATGGCAAGGCCGGAAGAGTGAGTCTTTCGGTTCAGGTTTCGCCAATTAATGTGATAGACACTGCCGTTATACGCCGCGATGTGGTAAAATTTACGGTAACATCACCGAGACTGGACAGTATCGTTTCCGGCGTATTTCACCTGTCCAGAACAGCCGCTCAGGAGGCCATCAGCAGAGGGCTGGTGTTCGTAAATGAGGTGGAAGCAACCAAGCCGGACCGGCAGCTTTCAGGCGGAGAAAAGCTGGTGCTTCGGGGAAAGGGCAAGGCCATCTATAAAGGTGTGGACGGTACGTCGAAAAAGGGTAAATACTACGTAACATTGGAAAAATTCATCTGATCTGCAGGGCAGGCCGGATGAGGAGATTTTGAGGGAGGAAACAGGGAATGGAAAGGAAAGAATTAACCAAGATTGAAGGCAAGCTCAGGTCCAAGTATTTGGAACTGCCGAAGGAAATCTACAAGGCGCGGGGCCTTGTGATTATGGGTCGGCGGATTAAGTCGGTGATTTTCACGACGGATATCGCCATTATCCGGAGCTGCAACGCGGATGCTGTACTGGCAGTCTATCCGTTTACGCCGCAGCAGGTTATTTCACAGGCAATCATCAATGTGGCCCCTATGCCTGTATTTGTGGGGGTGGGCGGCGGCATTACCAACGGACAGCGGTCCGCCAATATTGCCAATGACGCAGAAGGCGACGGTGCCTGGGGCGTGGTCGTAAATGCCCCGGTGACCAACGATAACATTCGCCTGATCAGTCAGGTTGTGGACATTCCGATTATAGCCACAGTCATTAATGAACATGCAGACATTGAGGGACGTCTGGAAGCGGGCGTTTCCATTCTGAACATATCTGCGGCTGCGCGGACACCGGAAGTGGTCCGCCGCATTCGGGAAAAGTACCCGAAGGTGCCCATTATTGCCACCGGTGGTCCGACCGCTGAAAGCATTCTGGCTACCATTGAAGCCGGGGCGGACTGTATCAGCTACACGCCGCCGTCAACGGCAGAGATTTTCGCAGATATCATGAAGCGCTACCGCGAAGAAGAAGACGTGACCGAAGCCGTGGAAGGTCATGTGACCATCCTCAATGCGATGGAAGAATTATAGTCCCCCGCCGCCCGAAGAGGGCAGAAGACAGGAGGCAATGTGAACAGAGAAGACAGAAGATACGCGGTGCTCATCGATGCCGACAACGTATCTGATAAGTATGTAAAGATTATTCTGGATGAAATATCCAACTACGGTGTTGCTACCTATAAGCGAATTTACGCGGACTGGACCAAACCCAAGTTCGCCCGCTGGAAGACCATGCTGCTGGAGCATTCCATCACCCCGATTCAGCAGTACAGCTATACGGTAGGCAAGAACGCCACCGACTCCGCAATGATTATCGATGCAATGGACATCCTTTACTCCGGCAAGGTGGAAGGATTTTGTCTGGTAACCAGCGACAGCGATTTCACCCGTCTGGCATCCCGCCTGCGTGAAGCCGGCATGGACGTCATCGGCATGGGAGAAACCAAGACCCCGAAACCGTTCATCTCATCCTGCAACCGGTTCAAATATCTGGACCTGATTGCACTGGACAATGAACTGGGCGACCTGGCCGACGAAGCAGAAGAACGTGAGTCCCGCAGTTCCGGCAAAACAGCCAAGAAGGGCGCTGCTGCAGTTCCTTCCGGCAAAACATCTGCTGCTGAGGCTGAAAAACCATCCGGTTCCAAGGCGGATGCCTCCGGACCGGTTAAGACCATGTCCGCCAGATCCATGCGTAAGGCGATTATGGCCATGGTGGAAGAAAACTCCGACGAAGATGAATGGTTCCCACTGGGCGACCTGGGCAACCTGATTCTCAAGCGTTATCCGGACTTTGACGTGCGTAACTTCGGTTTCAAGAAGTTTACACCGTTTATCAAGTCCCTGGGTGCTTTCGAGTTTAAGGAAGAACGTGTTCCCGGCAGCAATAACAAGCTGACATATATCCGTGAAAAGCAGGAGAAGCAGGAAAAAACTGCAGCACCTGAGAAGCTGCCAGCGCCTGCTGCTGCAGCTGCAGTCCCTGCGGAAGCGGAAAAAACACCGGAAAAGTCCGGACTGCCTGTGGCAGCACCGCAGACCGCACTGGTGGCAAAGAAAGACCCGGTACCGGGCAGAAGAAACTGGAGAAGAAAGAATTTTGGAGGAAAAAATGAAGATTGAATTACCTGAAAAGTATGTAAAAGAACCTGTAAGCTATCCGTTTTCACCGGTACTGTCCATCGAGGGCAAAGAGCTGGTGGTAACCTCCGGTCAGTGCTGTGATGACTGGGACGGCCAGATTCCGGAAACCATCGAAGAACAGTCCAGAAACACTCTGCTGGCATGCGAAGCTCGTCTGAAGGAAGCAGGCTGCACTCTGGAAAACGTATTCAATGTGGAAGTTTTCATGGCAGACCTGGCTCAGTGGGGCGACTTCAATGCCGTTTACCGTGAAATCATGCCGGATCCTAAGCCATGCCGCCGTGCAGTGCAGGTAGGTCTGCTGCCTGGCTACATGGTAGAAGTGGTTATGTGGGCTGTGAAGTAAGCCGCGGAAATATAAGTAAAAAAAGAAAGGACGGAATTTGATTCCGTCCTTTTATCATGTCTTTAGATTGTGATTAAACGATCTTGGTTGTCCAGTCTTCTACATTCCAGATATCGGTTACCCAGTCTTCGTAGAAGGTTGGATCGTGGGATACCATCAGGATGGTGCCCGGGTATTCTTTCAGAGCGCGCTTCAGTTCTTCCTTTGCTTCCACGTCCAGGTGGTTGGTCGGTTCGTCCAGGATCAGCCAGTTGTGTTCGCGGTTCATAACAACTGCCATTCTTGCCTTGGCGTTTTCACCACCGGAGAGAACTCTCATCTGGCTGGTGATGTGGTCGTTGGTCAGGCCGCACTTGGACAGGCACAGACGGCATTCTCTGTTTTCCATGGAAGGGAACTCTTTCCAGAAGTAGTCCAGAGCGGTGATGTCGGAGTCGCGTTCTGCTTCCTGCTCAAAATATCCAGGGAACAGGTAGTCGCCCAGCTCAACCTTACCGTCGAGAGCAGGGAGTTTGCCCAGAATGGTCTTCAGCAGGGTGGTCTTACCCAGACCGTTGGTGCCGACGATGGCAACCTTCTGGCCTCTTTCCAGAGTGAAGGATACCGGACGGGTCAGAGGTTCGTCCTTGGAGTAGCCGATTACCAGGTCTTCAGCCTGCACGATGAAGCGGGAAGGGGTACGGGCCATGAGGAATCTGAATTCCGGCTTGATTTTTTCAGTCGGACGTTCGATGATTTCCATCTTGTCCAGCTTCTTCTGGCGGGACATGGCCATGTTTCGTGTCGCAACACGTGCCTTGTTTCTGGCAATGAAGTCTTCCAGTTCTTCGATTTCAGCCTGCTGACGCTTGTAAGCGGCCAGTTCCTGTGCCTTCTGGATTTCGTACATTCTCTGGAAGTTTTCATAGTCACCGGTGTAGCGGGTCAGGTTGCCGCCGTCCAGGTTGTAGATTACGTTAACTACAGAGTTCAGGAAGTCCATGTCGTGGGAAACCAGGATGAAAGCGTTTTCGTATTCCTGCAGGTATCTGGTCAGCCATACGATGTGTTCGTGGTCCAGATAGTTGGTCGGTTCGTCCAGAATCAGGATGGACGGATTTTCCAGCAGCAGCTTAACCAGCAGAGTCTTGGTTCTCTGACCGCCGGACAGGTCGGTAACGTCTCTGTCCAGACCTACATCGCCCAGACCCAGACCGTTAGCAACTTCTTCGATCTTTGCGTCCAGCTGATAGAAACCGGAGGATTCCAGGATACCCTGGATTTCACCTGCATCTTCCATCATTTCGTCGATTTTTTCAGGATCTGCTTCTGCCATATCTTCATACAGCTTCATCATTTCTGCTTCCAGCTCGTACATGTGATTGAATGCAGTACGCAGAACTTCACGGATGGTCATGCCCTTCTTCAGTACGGAGTGCTGGTCCAGGTAGCCTACAGTTACGTGGCGGGACCAGGTAATGTTACCTGCATCCGGCATAATCTTACCGGTAATGATATTTAAGAATGTGGATTTCCCTTCGCCGTTGGCACCAATGAGGCCGATGTGTTCGCCTTTCAGCAGACGGAAGGATGCATCTTCCAGAATCTGACGTGCGCCGAAACCATGGGTTACCTTTTCTACTACTAATAAACTCATAAAATGTGTCTCCCTTATCAGATAAATATTAAAAAATTGAATGAAATACAAAACATACCCTAATATTCTAACATATTTCACCGTAAGTACACAAGAAGGAATCAGGGCTTAAACGTTGAAATTACAGGAATAATGAGGAGGGCAGGCGGCTGCAGGAAATGAGGAAAAAGAAATTCAAAAAAATTAACGAAAAAATGAAAAATGTTGTTGACTTTTGCTTCTGAATGTGTTATCATACCAAATGTGCCGCGGATAAGGCAGTAAGTTGTGGATCCTTAGCTCAGCTGGCAGAGCACCTGACTCTTAATCAGGGTGTCCAGGGTTCGAACCCCTGAGGATCCACCAATTTTTCAAACAGGCGAATGGCCTGTTTTTTACTGCGTAACCGAAACAAGGATGTGGATCCTTAGCTCAGCTGGCAGAGCACCTGACTCTTAATCAGGGTGTCCAGGGTTCGAACCCCTGAGGATCCACCAATTGCTGAAAACAGGCGTAAGGCCTGTTTTTTCATGCGACTACAGCGGTGAAATTCCGCTGATTACATATATTTTACATAGATTTTTACATATATTTACAATTTTCAAACTGCCCGCGAGGGTGGGCAAGTGAAACCCAAGTTACCGTCAAACAGAGGATGTTTGGCGTTTTTTTATTGTCAAAATTGTGGTATAATGATAAAAAAGAACGCAATATGTCGAAAAGGAGTTTGCTTATGATTCGATTTTATCAGGATAAAATAAAAACCGCAGCAGAGGCGGTGAAGTGTGTCAAGTCCGGTGACCGTGTGTACGTGGGAACCGCCAGCAGCTTCGCCTATGAGCTGATGGATGCTCTGTGGGAGCGCAGAGATGAACTGGAGAATGTAACCATTCTCTGCAGTATGTCCCTGAAAGCATCCAAAATGTTCGGTACACCGCATGATGAGCACAACCCGTTCTCCATCGAAACCTTTTTCTTAGGTGCCAGAGAACGTGTAGCTCACAGAAAGCACGGTATGCCGATGAACTTTACATCCTTCCACCTGAGCCAGGTGGACATCTGGTGCCGCGAAGTGGCACGTCCGGACGTGTGCTTCCTGGAAGTGACCCGCCCTGATGAGGACGGTTACGTATCCTTCGGTCCAAGCGGCGGATGCATGTATACCTACCTGATTGAAAAGGCGAAGACCGTGGTGCTGGAATGCAACGCACAGACACCATATATTTTCGGGGATGAAACCGGCCGCATGCATATTTCCTGTGCCGATGCCATGATTCTCACCGACAGCGAAGTATCCCCGCTGCCAAACGACGAAGTGGATGAGGTTTCACAGAAGATTTCCGACCTGGTGCTGGCAGAAGTGCCGGACGGTGCGACCATTCAGCTGGGTCTGGGCAAAGTATCCACTGCCATCGGTTACGGCCTCATGGAGCGTAACGATCTGGGCATCTTCTCTGAGCTCTTCAGTGAACCGATGATGCACCTGATGAAAAACGGCAACGTAAACAACACTGCCAAGGGCTTCATGGACGGCAAGTCCGTATTCGCCTTCTCTCTGGGAACCCGCGAAATGTACGAATACATGAACCGGAATCCTCAGATTTACAACTGTACCTTCCCGTTTGTAAATAATCCAGTGAACATCGCGAAGAACAAGCGCGTTATGTCCATCAATACTGCCATGTCTGTAGACCTGTTCGGTCAGGTGGCGGCGGATTCTATGGGCTGGACCCAGCAAAGCGCGGTAGGCGGACAGCTGGACTTCGTCAAGGGTGCGCAGATGTCTGAAGGCGGCAAGTCTATCATCGCCCTGGCTTCAACCATGGAAAAGAACGGCAAGCTGGAAAGCAAAATCTGCCTCAACTTCCCTGTGGGCACCGCAGTGACCACACCGCGTTCCGAAGTGCAGTATGTAGCAACTGAGTACGGCTGCATCAACCTGAAGCACCTGAACATGGCAGACCGTGTACGTGCCATGATCAGCCTGGCGCATCCTTCATTCCGCGACCAGCTGACAGACGATGCGAAGAAATTCGGACTGATAAAATAGAGGTACAGCCATGGAATACAAAACATTGAAACAGTATGTAGTGGATGCCTTTACCGACAAAGTTTTTGGCGGTAATCCGGCAGCTGTCTGTGTTATGGACGAGTGGCTGCCTGATGAAGTCATGCAGAAGATTGCTGCAGAAAACTGTCTTTCCGAGACTGCCTTCACGGTTCGGGAAGGGGAAGGCTACCACCTGCGTTGGTTTACACCGGGCTGTGAAGTGAAGCTTTGCGGCCATGCCACACTGGCTACAGCCTTTGTTCTGGCAAACTTCTACGACACGGAGGCGGAAGAATTCCACTTCCGGTCCCTCAGCGGACCAATCAGCGTAAACCGTCAGGGTGAACGGTTCCAGCTGAATTTCCCTGCAGCACGTTTTGAAGCGGTGGAAATCACTCCGGAACTGGTGGAAGCTGTTGGATTCACCCCGAAGGAGGCATACCTGGCTGCCAGCTACCTGCTGGTCATGGAGAGCGAAGAGGATGTGCAAAGCTACCAGCCTGATTTCAATAAACTGATGCAGATTCCGAAAGGCGGCGGAGTGCTGATTACGGCACCGTCCAGCCATGAAGAATATGATTTTGCGTCCAGATGTTTCTTCCCGAAGCAGAGCATTAACGAGGATCCGGTGACCGGTTCATCCCACTGCACTTTCGTGCCGTACTGGTCAAAACGTCTGGGAAAGAAGGTACTGACTGCACGCCAGCTGTCACGCCGCCAGGGCACTTTATACTGCGAAGACTGTGGCGAGCGGATTTTGATCAGCGGTTCAGCAGTACTGTACAGCAAAGCAGAAATTACCGTACCAATCGATACGATTTTATAAGGAGGGCAAACCATGAGTGCTAAAGTATATTTTTCCCGCACCATTACCGGTGAAAAGGTTCTGGAGCTGTTTCAGATGATTGAAAAGGAACTGCCCGGCAAAGTTGCTATCAAGGTTCACTCCGGTGAAAAGGGTAACCAGAACTTCCTGAAGCCGGACTTCTGGAAGCCGGTTATCGACCATGTTGGCGGCACCGTGGTGGAATGCAACACCGCTTACGACGGTCAGAGAAATGAAACCGGCCGCCATAAACAGCTGCTGAAGGATCACGGCTGGAACGTGCACTTCCCTGTGGACCTGATGGATGCAGAAGGTCCTGATCTGGAACTGGATATTCCAGACGGCAAAGTAATTCAGAAAAACTACGTGGGCAAGAATCTGGTGAATTATGACTCCATGGTGGTGCTTTCTCACTTCAAGGGACATCCTATGGGCGGCTATGGCGGCGCACTGAAGCAGCTGTCCATCGGCGTGGCTTCCTCTTACGGCAAAGCATATATTCACGGCGCCGGCGAACCGGAAAAAATCTGGACTGCAGACCATGACCTGTTCCTCCGCTCCATGGCGGATGCTGCAGGATGCATCGTGGACTACTTCAAGGGCAACATCATCTACGTCAATGTTATGAAGAACATGAGCGTGGACTGTGACTGCTGTGCGGTTGCAGAGGACCCTTGTATTGCGGATATCGGTATCCTGGTATCTACTGACCCGATAGCCATCGACCAGGCCTGCATCGATTTGGTATACGCCAGTGAAGATCCGGGCAGAGACCATCTGCTGAAGCGAATTGAAAGCAGAAACGGCGTGCTCACCATCGAAGCCGCAGCCGAGCTGGGCTACGGCAGCAGAGAGTACGAACTGGTGGAAGTGGAATAGAATTCGAATACGGAATAAATGAAAAAAGTCAGTCTCGTGAAGAGGCTGACTTTTTTTGTGGTTTAATGTGATATTGGTTCCAGGAGAGACTCAATGTAATCACTATTCTTGGAAGACCTAGAATATCCAATATTCGACACGAATATATGCACGATTATTCATGATTGTATCGTGTGCTTATATAATCCGGGCACTGCGGATCAGCGAAAGTACGCCAAATGGCTTGGTTTTGGCAAAAAGGAGTACTGGGCATGGATGAGAAAGCGTCTGGTTGCAGTTTATTATGCGGATTACGGCAGATCATGCAGATAATTAAAGCATTGTGAGGTGCATATTTTCAATAAATGTATTCATAAAGGCGAAAATACAGCAGCGGGGTACTCCAAATGGCCAAAAAATAAGGATTTGGAGTACCAAGCCACGTAAGCCGCGGGGAAACGTAATTTACCCTTGTATTTTCGACAAATTTCGCTATAATTAAGAAGAGAATAAATGTTCGAAACGGAAGTTCGCGGTGGAAAAGGGGAATGACAGCACATGGAAGACTTATTATACAATTTAAATGAGGCTCAGCTGGAGGCGGTGACTGCCACAGAAGGGTATATAAGAGTTATCGCGGGGGCAGGCAGCGGAAAGACGCGGGCGCTGTCCCACCGGTTTGCGTATCTGGTGAACGAAGTGGGGATTTTGCCGGGGAATATATTGTGCGTTACATTCACCAATAAGTCCGCCAACGAGATGCGTCAGCGAATCCATCAGCTGACAGGGGACAACGACACGGGTTACATCAATACCTTCCATGGATTTTGCGTGTCCATTCTGCAGGAGGACAGCCACGCGGTGCAGTACCCGAAAAATTTCCTGGTACTGGACAACTCGGACATCGATGCCATGCTGAAGATTATCTACGAGGAGCGGGGGCTGACCTTGCGTGACAAAACCTTCAGCAAGGCCCGCGATATGATCGAAGTCCAGAAGCTGTTTAAGGTGCCGGAGTATTATCTGGACCTGATTAACTTGTCCCTGGAGGACCTGAAGGCCAAGTATCAGGCGGCCACGGAAACGGACGATATTATTTTCTATGGCTACCTGTGGCAGCAGAAGAAGTGTTTCGGTCTGGACTATAACGACCTGATTAAGTTCAGCCTGTATATTTTCCGGGAGAACCCGGACATCTGCCTCAAATGGCAGCAGCGGCTGGAGTACATCATGATTGACGAGTTTCAGGATATTGATGGTCTACAGTATGAACTCATGTGCGTTTTGGCGGGCTACCACCGGAACCTGTTCATCGTGGGCGACCCGGACCAGACTATCTACACCTGGCGAGGGGCCAATGTGAAGTATTTGCTGGATTTTGAGCAGAACTTCCCGGGCACCCGGACCATCATGATGATGGACAACTACCGGTCCACACCGCAGATTCTTGCGGCTGCCAATGCACTCATCGCACGCAACTCCCACCGTCTCCCAAAATCTCTGCGTTCGACTCTTCCGGCAGGTCCTGCGGTGGTCTGTCATCATGGGGAAACGTCTGCGGCGGAAGCGGACTGGATTGCGGCTCGGATGCAGCAACTTCATGAAGAGGGCGTGCCGTACCGGGATATGACCGTGCTTTACCGGGCACACTATGTGACACGGAGCGTCGAGGAGTCTTTGCTGAGAGAAAAAATACCGTACACCATATACAGCGGTGTGCAGTTCTTTGGACGTATGGAAATCAAGGATGCTCTCTCCTATCTGCGGCTGATTGCCTACCGGGATGACCTGTCCTTCCTGCGGATCTGCAACATGCCCAAGCGGAACCTGGGCCAGCGACGCATGGAGTTCCTCGCAGCCTATGCCGAGGCTCACAGCTGCAGTCTCTATGATGCGCTGGTACGGACGGTGGATGAGGAAAAAGAACTCTTCCGAGGAACGAAAGCCAGGGAATTTATCCGGCTGATAGAAGCCATGACGGAGCATGCGGAGGACCGTCCTGTTTCCGAGCTGCTGGCGGAAGTGCTGGACAAAAGCGGCTACGAAACCATGCTCCGCACCGAAGGCAGCCAGGAGCGTCTGGACAACCTGGCGGAGCTGAAGCAGTCCATTCACATCTACGAAACCACCTGCGGAGAAGAGTGCACCCTGGAACATTACCTGACCCACGTGGCCCTCCTTACCAACAGCGATGCGGAAGACACCGGAGACAAGGTGAAGCTGATGACTGTTCACACCGCCAAAGGTCTGGAGTTTCCGTACGTCTTCCTCTGCGGCATGAACGAGGGAATCTTCCCGTCCCGCAAAGTAAACACCCTGGAGGGTATGGAGGAAGAACGGCGGCTGGCCTTCGTTGCACTGACCCGTGCTGAAAAGGCTTTGTTCCTGACGGAGGCGGAAGGCCGCAACTTCGACGGTTCGCCGCGCTATCCATCCCGGTTCCTCCTGGACATCGGACCGGAGCTTCTGGAATACACCCGCAAACCATCCGACACACTGATAAAAGATGCGGCCCGCCACATCGAAGTGGCAGAGCGTTTCCTTGCGGCAAGTTCCGGAGATGACGTGCTGGCTGCAGGTGACCGCATCTGCCACGCCATCTTTGGTGAGGGAACCATCGTCAGCATCGACCGGGACAAACAGGCCTGGATTATCCAGTTCGACAATATGAAAACGACGAGGATGATTACTTTCAGGGCGAAGCTGGAAAAATTACAGTAAACATAAAAGCGACAGATGATACTGTCGCTTTTTCGTTATTTCATTTTTTCTCTGGCTTTATCGAGAGCCTTCTTATACGGCATAATCATGCCTTCGTTCATCTTGTTTCCCATCTTGCCTTTCAGCTTCGGGTTGGACATGAGTGCGCCTACCAGGTACATGGCCATCATGCGGCCGCGGTTCTTCTGCGGGAAGTCGTACTGACCGTGGGCTTTGTAGAACTTGTGGTCGGCCTTCATCATGCCCTGCATGGTCCAGATCAGGTCACGGAAAATCTTCATGCCGCCGATGCCGTAGAAGTTCTGCGGCGGATTGTACTTCCGGCCCAAAGCATAATTCAAAGATTCTGCCATCCGGTCGATTTCGTGGTCCGGATTAAATTCATCGGTTGCCACACCTGCCAGGAAGTTGCCGCCCACCTGAGCACGTCCTTCGATAATCATCTGCAGGTTGAATTCTTTGCTGTAATTGCCGGAAACCAGATAGCCCATCGGCATGCCCATGGTCACAGTCCGGTGGCCGTTGCAGAACTGACGGTCGTCATAGAGTTTGAACCGGGAGCCCATGGAATGGTCGCGGATGGTGAAGGCATAGACGATGGCTTCGCCGGTCTGAATTTCATTACGCAGGTAGGCGTCAAATCCGTCCTTGTAGATACACTTTCCGTCCACCGCACAGTTGAAGCAGCCAAGGCAGCCGCCTTTGAACGGGTATTCGGCGATATTCACAACCCTTGATTTTCTCGGCAAAACATCCGCAAAGCGCTGTATCATATCATTAAGCTGAGTGTCGCCTTCGCGGAGATCGGCCACGATGACCACATCGCCAGTTTTTTCGACAGAATTCGACACACAGGAATCTGCTGCAGACGGTACAGTCACAGCCTTATGAGCCGGTGCTTCTGCAGGTACAGGCAGCGGTTCGTATGCATCGTGTTCCGCGCTCCAGCACACGTAATCGAAGAAGGATTCGGCTTCCTTCTGTCCTTTTTCTGTGGTCAGGTCGTCCATGTCTGCAGACAGGCCGCGGATGTATTTCAGACCCAGGTCTTTGCAATTGTCCTCCACATAACGATGAGCTGTCACATCGTAAAAGTGCTTGGAAGTGGACAGCTGTGTAGCGTATTTTCCGGCAGTATTTACACCATGTGTCTTCATCAGTTCAATGAACTTATGGAGCTGGTATGGTGCGATGAAAGTGTATACCGGATAAGAGAAGAGCAGCAGGTCCGCTGCCTCAATGGCTGCAGCAGCTTCTGCAAAATCCTTTTCGTAAGACTTGATCTTCTGGCCGGCGTGCAGCACTGTAAACTCATGTTCCGGATGGAGAATTTCCAGGTACCGGACGGTCTGCAGGGTCACACTGTATTCGCCTTTCGGGCTCCCGTTTATTACTAAAATTTTCATGGTATCATGCTCCGTATCTTTTAAAACTTTATTACAATTATAACATACTGTACGAGAAAATGAGTGTTGAAAGAAAAAAATTTCCTTTCATAGTTTGTACAGCACTGCACACAATAATCACTGAGGAGGGATGAAACTATGAAAGAATATGAAAACAAGAACCAGAACAACACCAACAAGCAGTCCAACAATCAGAACAGCAACCAGAATAATAACCAGAACAACAATCAGACCAATAAGCAGAACAACAAGCAGAATAACAAGCAGTCCAATAATCAGTCCAACAACCAGAACTGCAAGTACGACTACTAATTTCACAAACCGCTATATCATCGAAGGAAAAGAGCAGAAAATATCTGCTCTTTTCTTTGCATTAAGTGCCATTTTGTTATATAATGAAATGAAGTATATATATGTGAGGAAATTGGCATGGATACTGAAATTCGCGAATGGTTCGATGAAATCTGGGCATACTGTGAAGAAAACTGGGTGGCAGTGCTGGCTTTTGCCGGAGTGGCACTGATTTTGCTGCTCTCTGTTGTGCTGATCAGCGCGGCAAAGCGTGAAGACCGGAAGGCTCTGCAGGAGCAGGCAGCATTGGAAAATGATGCAGAAGAAATTCAGGAAACTGCAGAAAAAATTTCAGCAGAAGAAGCTCCTGAAGCAGCGGAAGAAACGCAGGATGCTGAGGAGGAATTTAAGCCTGAGGTTCAGATGCAGGAACCGGCTGAGACCGGAGAACTGCAGGAAGCTGCCATGGGTATGGTTGACAGCCTGGTGAAGAGTATGGAAAGTGCAGCAGGAGCCTCCGGACAGAAGGTGGAATCCATCGAGCTGAAGATTGAAAAAGCTCAGCTGACCATCCGTTATGCAGGCGATGCCGAAAAAAATGTAGCAGAAAATCTGTTTGCGGAAAAAACCTCAGAGAAAGAAACCGCAGAAGCTGAAGCAGAAACTGAAGCTGCGGCGGAACATGAATTTGAAAAGAAAGATTTTGCAGAAAATTCCGGCCGCCCGAAGCGGTTCGGATTTGACAATATGAATACGGCACGTTCCGGCCGGGTTTATACCGAAGAGGAACTGCTGAATCAGATTAGAGACTAAATAGCGGAGGCAGACATGTTTTGTACAAACTGTGGAAAAAAATTACATGATGGCGATAAGTTCTGTGCCAACTGCGGAACGAAAGTCAGAAAGGATACACCGGAAGCAAAGCCGGTGAGCAATGACATCGTATTCAATCCGCCGTTCAAGGTGGAGGCGGAAAAACGGACCAATGAAATTTACAGAGGATTTGTGTCTGATAAGCCGGCAGAAGAAAAGAAGCGTACTGCAGAGCCGGTGAACTTTGACTGGAATCTTTCCGGATTCCCACAGGAAACACGGAAGACAGACGATGTAGATTTCAACTGGGATTCTGTAGTGGAACGGAGAAACCAGCAGAGAAGGGAAGAAACACGTCAGGAATACCGTCAGGATGTACCTGCACCGGTTGTGGATAAAATTGATCTTCACGAAGCTGAAAAACACGCGGCACAGAAAGAAGAAGAGACTCCTCTGACAGAAGAAGATATTCTGGCAGCTCTTAGTGTGTCCGGCCGTGTGCGTACGCCTTTATATAACGGCCCGCTGGTGGAACCTGCCAAGGCGGCAGCTGAAATGTTTGCAGAGCCTGTATGGGAACCTGTGAATGTGGCTATGGAGCGTGCTGCGGCAGAACCGAAGAAACCGGCAGCAGAACCTGTACCGGAACCGGCAGAAGAGAAAGAGGAAGAAGAAAATACAGAGCCGGCAGTTAGTGTGGATACATTCGACCTTTCTGAGCTGGGTCTGATTACAGAAATTCCGGAACTGATTCTCCCGGCTGATCCTGAAGAAGATGAACCGGTATATGAAGAAGTACCAGCAGAAGACCCTGCAGAGGAAGCTGCAGCCGCACCTGAAGTGGAGCCTGTGACAGAACCTGAAGCAGAACCTGCGGAAGAAGAGCCTGCCATGACCATTGAAGAGCTGGAAGCAGAACTTTTTGGCAATCATTATAAAGGTCTGGGCTCCATGGCGCCGGAAGAATCGGTGAAGAGTACTGCCCAGCTGGAAAAGTTCTATACTTATAACAAGAAAAACGAAGAGTTCCAGCAGCTGCTGGATCAGGAATATGAACGTCTCCGCGGCATGGAAAGTGCCCGCAGAGCAGATATCGAGTCTCTGGAATTCACATGGGCCAGAACTCTGTTCCCTGAACGCAAAGATGAAATCGCTGCTGAGCCCGAAGCTGCAAAGCCGGAAGAAACTCCAGCTGAAGAAGTTCAGGCTGAAGCTGTTCCTGCTGAAGAAGTGCAGCCTGCTGAAGAAAAACAGCCGGTATCCGATGCCACACTGGATTTCAGTGCTGTGCGTGAAGAAGCCCGCATGAAGAAGAAGCTGGAAGCTGCTGCTGAATCTGCAGCGGAACCTGCGGCAGAACCTGAGGTTTCTGAAGAACCTGCAGAGGCAGAAACACCGGCTGACGGACAGGAAACTCCCTGTGAAGAAACTGCAGAAGAAGACATCCATGATGAAAAAGCCAAACTCAGATACTCTGACATCTTTCCCAGGGAAAACCCTGATGATGACAGCAATGCTGGCAATGGTGATTTATCAGGCACTGCGGCCAAAGTGTCGGAAGTGTTCGATGAATACGACGAAGAAGACGAACCGAAGAAGATGAACATCATCGTCAAGCTGATTCTGCTGATCCTGATTCTGCTGATTCTGGCAGAAGGCGTGGTGCTTCTGGCAAAATTCATCGCACCGGACAGCGTCTTCTCTCAAAAGGCTGATGAGGTTATAGAGATGCTCATGGACCGCATCACCGGAGGCGATGGAAAGACAGATGGGGATGATGAAGGGGAAGGAAGCCTGCCTGTATCCGGAGATGATCCGGAAGCTACATATGTTTCCGATATCCTGGCAGAAAAAATCGAACTGCCGGATACCATCGGTGAAGTGCTGGAAGATCCGGCGCTGAAGTATGATGCAGAAAGTGAATATGCTTTCGAAGAAATTCCGGATGCAAAGATTCTGGAAGAAAGTGAATGGAAGACCGGTGAAAACGAAGAACCGGTGACCTACGCAGAAGGCGTTCTGACTGCCATCGTGGACTACTACGCTCAGTGGCAGGCAACAAACAAAGATACCAGCCTGATAGGTATAAATAAACTGGAAATTGGTGAGATTCGAACCGGGGAAAAGGGGTACTACGCACTTTGCCGTCTGACTTTTGCAGGTGCTGACGGAGAAGAGGTAGTAAAGTATGTAACCGCTTGTGTGAAAATTTCTCAGAATTCCATGGTACTTAATGAGATTAAGGAGGAGAAATTATAATGGAAAAATTCCAGAAGAGAGCCAGTATTGTGATTCTCGTGCTGGTACTGCTGATAGCGGTATTCTTCAGTGCGATCACATTCATTACTGACTTTATGTGGTTCAAGGAAATGGGCTACGTGGATGTGTTCCTGAAGGAACTGACCACTCAGCTGAAGGTCGGGGTGCCTACATTTCTTGCAGTAACCGGCCTGATGGTTCTCTACATGAGCCATCTGAAAAAAAGTTATTTCAAAAAAATTGCGTCCAGTGAGGACACTGACCAGAAGAAGCTGCGTCAGATTACCTGGCTGCTTGGTGCGGTGTTCGGTATTTTTGTAACTGTAAACACCGTGAGCCAGCTGTGGTTTGATATTCTGAAATTTGCAAACAGCACAGATTTCAACCTGACAGACCCTCTGTTCAATCTGGACATTTCATTCTACATTTTCCGTCTGGAATTCCTGACACAGCTCAATGAAATCCTGCTGGGGGTAATCGTAGGATTCATCGTGCTGACCATCGTGTACTACATCGTTCTGATGACCGTACGTACACCGGATATGTTCAAGACAGAATTCCCGGATGAAGAGGAAGAAACACCGTTCGGTCAGCAGTATACTGACGAAGAACGCTACAGCGGAAACTCCAGCCCGTTTGAAAACGGTCCGGGAGCAGAAGGCGCAGGCACAGCAGCAGATGACATGTTCGGCAAGTTCCAGGAAGCATTCTTTGGAAAGAAAGCCAAGAAGCGTGCGGCTAAGCCTAAGAAGCAGTTTGACGACAACAACTTCAAACAGCTGCTGTCCATCGCATCCGGCAAAATCGGTCTGCTGGGCTTCATCTTCTTCCTGATGATTGGTGTGAACTTCTTCCTGCAGCAGTTCAATCTGCTGTACGGACATACGGGTGCAGTTTACGGCGCAGGCTTCACTTCTGTGAATGTAACTCTGTGGATGTACCGTATTCTGGCCGGTCTGGCAGTGATTTCCGCAATTCTGTTCGTTGTATTCCTGAAGAAGAAGGATTACAAGAAGCTGCTGACAGCTCCTGTTATCATGATTCTGGTAGGTATCATCGGTACCGGTGCGACCTATCTGGTGCAGGAATTCATCGTATCTCCTGACGAAATCGATAAGGAAAGCAAATATCTGGAGTGGAACATTGCGTACACCCAGTCTGCATATGAGCTGGATGACGTAGTGACCAAAGACTTTGCGGCGGATAACAAACTGACATCTGCTGACATCAATGCAAATACAGAAACCATTAACAACATCCGTGTAAACGACTTCGATCCTGCGAAGCAGTTCTACAACCAGACACAGTCCATCCGTCAGTACTATACATTCAATGACGTAGACGTGGACCGTTACATGATCAACGGGAAGTACACTCAGGCCTTCCTGACTACCCGTGAAATCGACGAAAATAAGATCGACAGTTCCTGGCTGAACCGTCATCTGAAGTATACACACGGTTACGGTATTGCTCTCTCCAGAGTAGACCAGGTAACTGCCAGCGGTCAGCCTGACGTGCTGATTGGAAACATTCCTCCGGAATCTGAAGTGGCAGAAATCCAGATTGAACGTCCGGAAGTATACTTCGGCGAACTGTCCAATGAATATATCATTGTTAATACCCAGGAAGAAGAATTCGACTATCCGAAGGGTTCCACCAATGCCTACACCATGTATGAAGGCAAAGCAGGTATCAAGCTGGGTCTGCTGAACCGTATTCTCTTTGCAATCCGCGAAGGCGACGTACAGATGCTGGTTTCCACCAACATCAACAGCGAGTCCAGAATTATCGTTAACCGTAACGTAATGGACCGTATCCAGATGATCATGCCGTATCTGACCTATGAGGATGACCCTTATATGGTAACTGCAGACGGCAAGCTGTACTGGATGGTGGATGCTTATACCATGAGCAGCTACTACCCATATTCCGAACCATATGATGGCGTGAACAACTACATCAGAAACTCCATCAAGGTGGTTGTGGATGCTTATAACGGCGACGTAAGCTTCTATGTTGTGGATGAAAAGGATCCGATTGCTGCAACTTATGCGAAGATTTATCCGACTCTGTTCAAGGACGCTGAGCAGATGCCTGAAAGTCTGAAGTCCCATATCCGTTATCCGAACTACCTGCTGACTATTCAGGCAGCGGTATATTCCAGATACCATATGGAAGACGTTAACGTATTCTATCAGAACGAAGACCAGTGGGAAATCGCCTACGAAGTTTACGGCACTGAAAGAGTGCAGCAGCAGCCGAACTACTATATCGCAAAGCTGCCTGACGGTGAAAAGGCTGAATTCTTCAATTCCATCGCATTTACACCGAAGTCCAAGATGAACATGACTGCACTGATGGTGGCAAGAAATGACGGCGATGCATACGGTGAGCTGGTACTCTTCCAGTTCCCTAAGAGCAAGACTGTTTACGGTCCGGAACAGGTTGAAGCACAGATCGACCAGAATACGGAAATTTCCAAGGAATTCTCCCTGTGGAGTTCCTCCGGCACATCCTACAGAAGAGGTAATATGTTTGTAATTCCAATCAATACCTCTCTGCTGTACGTGGAACCGGTATATCTGGAAGCGACCAACTCTTCCATTCCGGAAGTAAAGCGTATCATCATGGCATATGACGATAAGATTGCTTACGAAAACACCGTAGCAGAATGTCTCGTAGAACTCTTCGGCAAGAAGGCAGAAGACGGCGTAGGCGCTGAAGATGGTACAGGCAGCGGCACCGAATCCGGTACAGGCACCGGCGAAGGCGGTGGCCAGACAGATGCACCTCTGACACAGTCCGAACTGATTCAGAAGGCGGTAGAAGCATTCGAAAATGCAGAAGCTGCACAGAGAGACGGTGACTGGGCTGAATACGGTGAATATCTGGCTGAACTGGAAAAATACCTGAATCAGCTTGCAAGCTAATTCAGTTTGTGCTAAAATTTTAAGTTATTAATAAAGATTAACGACATATAAAATGGGGCATTTCCGCGGATGCGGGGATGTCCCAATCATGCTGTAATTTTGGAGGTAAAAATGCTGGAGTTTGATTTAAACAAAATGCTGTTTAATGTTCCTGCTGACAAACATGGAAAAGAAGACATTTTAGAACTGCTGGGAAAGCATCCTGAAGTCCAGTTCGTCTCTTTTGCCGGAATCGATATCGCCGGTAATGACACAGACGAACGTATTCCGATGAAGATGTTCATTAAAGACATGGACGATATGCTGGTTCACGGGGTACAGACTGACGGTTCCTCCGTAGATCTGCCGAAGATTGCTGACCTGAACAATGGTAAGGTGGACCTGGTTCCGGACCTGACTGTAAACTGGTTCGTGGACTACAACTATGACAATATTGACTTACATACCGGCCTGCCGGTAGGTACTCTGAGAATTCCTGCGTACCTGGTTCATAACGAAAAGAATGAAGTAGGTGCCCGTTCCATCCTTAAGAATGCCATCGCAGCATTCAAGGAAGAACTGATGGAAATGCTCCGTAAGCATCCATATGCTTTCGAGTATATCCATGGCGTGGACTGTGTGGATGATATCGAAGATATCTGCATCACCAGTGCGACAGAGCTGGAATTCTGGGTTAAGACTCCGGAAGACAAGGCGGACCGCGAACAGCTGTCCACTTCTCAGGAACTGAAGGAACAGTACTGGAAGAGAACCTATGGTCCGGTAAGAACTGCACTCGAAAAATCCCTGGAGATCATCGACTGCTACGGTGTGGGCGTAGAAATGGGCCACAAAGAAGTAGGCGGCGTCAAATCTCAGATTACCAGTGCCGGTTCTCATGAGCACATCATGGAACAGCTGGAAATCGACTGGAAGTACGCAGATGCAATGCAGGCAGCCGATAATGAAAAGCAGGTAAAATATATTATCCGTGACGTATTCAACCAGTTCGGTCTGCATACCACCTTTATGGCCAAGCCAATCGAAGGTGTTGCAGGCTCCGGTAAGCATACCCATCTGGGTGTGGCAGCCAGACTGAAGAACGGCAAGATGGTGAACCTGTTCGCCGCAAAGAATCCAACTCAGGACTATCTCAGCCCTCTGGGATTCGGCGGTCTGATGGGTATTCTGAGAAACTACGAAGCAATCAATCCAATCGTAAGTTCCACTACCGACTCCCTGAACCGTCTGAAACCTGGTTATGAAGCTCCGGTATGTATCGTAACCTCTCTGGGTAAGAGCGTAACCGAAGCATCCAGAAACCGTTCCATCCTGGTGGGCCTCATCAGAGATGCGAAGAACCCGATGGCTACACGTTTTGAGCTGAGAGCTCCGAATCCGAAGAGCAACACCTATATGGTACTGGCAGCCAGCTATATGGCTATGCTGGACGGTATCCGTGCTGTACTGGAAAACGGCAAGACTCCTGCGCAGCTGGAAAAGTCCATCTCCAAGAAGTACGGAGAAGAAGACTTCTACCTGGATACAGACCGTGAATACAGAAGTGAAAACAATGTATTCGAGGACTACACCAAGGAAGAACGTGACAGACTCTTCGGCGAAGCACCTGCTACCGTATGGGAAAACATGCAGGGTCTGATCAGATATCCTGAAAAGAGAAAAGCAATTCAGGGCAGTGTAATCAGTGACCTGTCCATCGAGTCCTTCATCGAAGCGACCCTGAGCCAGTGGAAGATGGAACTGCATAACCGTGACATTCCGAACTACATGGATGTGGTACGTGAATGTGTGAAGCTTCACGGCGATGATGCAACCGATTTTGACGTGGTAAACTGGAACGTGGTAAACCGTCTGCGTCACTACATCGGTAAGAACACCCTGGCGGAAAAGTGTCTGCTGACCCGTGCAACGGAAGCACTGGATGCTGGTGACTACAACCTGGCTTCCGACCTGCAGGTGGAAATCCAGAAGAAGATGGCAGAGCTCATCGAAACTTACATCAGCTACAAAAAGAATTTATTCTAATACATAAAGATTTTTAATGAAAAACGGAAAGAGGAAAGAAAATGTTAGACATTAAGAGAATCAGAGAAGACTATGAAGGTGTGAAAGCTGCAGTAGAAAGAAGATGCAAGGGCAGCTTTGGTATCGAAAACGTAGTAAAGTATGACGAAGAAAGAAGAGCTATCCTGGCAGAAGTGGAAGCTATGAAGAATAAGCAGAACACTGTTTCCAAGGAAATTCCTAAGCTGAAGAAAGCTGGCGAAGACACTACTGCTATCATGGCTGAAATGAAGGAACTGTCCGCTAAGATCAAGGAAATGGATACTCAGCTGGCAGAAGTGGAAGCAAACCTGCAGAACGCACTGCTGAACGTTCCTAATACTCCAAACGCTGAAGTACAGATTGGTGAAGACGATTCCGACAACGTGGAAATCAGAAAGTTCATGGAACCAACTCAGTTTGATTTCGAACCGAAGGCTCACTGGGATCTGGGTACTGACCTGGATATCCTGGACTGGGAAAGAGCTGCTAAGATCTCCGGTGCAAGATTCACTGTATACAAGGGTATCGGTGCGAGACTGGAAAGAGCGGTTATCAACTTCATGCTGGACCTGCACACTGTAGATCAGGATTACGTTGAAATCCTGCCGCCATTCATGGTAAACAGAGCAGCAATGACCGGTACCGGCCAGCTGCCTAAGTTCGAAGAAGACATGTTCTACATCCCTCAGAAGGACTTCTTCCTGGTTCCAACTGCAGAAGTTCCTGTAACTAACCTGAGAGCACAGGAAATCATGCCTGAAGCAGAACTGCCTGTATACTACACTGCATACACTCCTTGCTTCAGAGCAGAAGCTGGTTCCGCAGGCCGTGACACCAGAGGTCTGATCAGACAGCACCAGTTCAACAAGGTAGAACTGGTTAAGTTCGTTAAGCCTGAAGGTTCCTACGACGAACTGGAAAAGCTGACTAATGATGCAGAAGAAGTACTGAAGGTTCTGGGCATCCCTTACAGAGTAGTAAGACTGTCCACCGGCGACCTGGGCTTCTCCTCCGCTATGACATACGATATCGAAGTATGGATGCCTTCCTACGGCAGATACGTAGAAATCTCTTCCTGCTCCAACTTCGAAGATTATCAGGCACGCCGTGCTAACATCAGATTCAGACCGGAAGAAGGCGGCAAGCCTGAATTCGTTCACACTCTGAACGGTTCCGGCCTGGCAGTAGGCAGAACTGTAGCAGCTATCCTGGAAAACTTCCAGCAGGCTGACGGCAGTGTAATCGTTCCGGAAGCTCTGAGACCTTACCTGGGCGGTCTGGAAGTAATCACCAAGTAATATCGTAACTATACAATATGAAATAAAAAGACCCGTAGTCTGCGGATAGTTCCACAGGCCTGCGGGTCTTGTGATATGCGAAAGGATTCTGAACATGGCTGATATTATTTTAATGCCTGCAATGGGACTGATGGCATTTTATGCAGCGGCAGCTCTCCTGCCTGCTATCGTTTTATTACGATACATATACCGACATGATCATATTGAAAAAGAACCGCCTGCACTGCTGATTCGATTGCTGCTTGGCGGTGTGCTGTCTGCTTTTGCGGCGATACTGCTGGAAACAGTGGGGATGTGGATTCTGCCGATGTTTGCAGCGGAAGGTTCGGTGCTGTATCATGTGCTTCTGGCATTTCTGGTGGTTGCAGTCTCTGAAGAAGGTGCAAAACTGTTCTTCCTGAAAAAGTACAGCTGGAATCAGCCTCACTTCAATTATATGTTTGACGGTATTGTATATGCTGTATTTGTTTCTCTGGGTTTTGCGGCTTTCGAGAATGTGAAGTACGTGTTTGGCTATGGGCTGTCTGTAGCATTTTCACGTGCGTTTCTGGCAGTGCCGGCTCACATGGCATTTGCAGTGTTTATGGGGATATTCTATGGACGTGCCCGCTGGTATGCACACAGGGGGAATAATGCCATGGCAAAATCCAGCATGGCGGCAGGTTTTATTTCTGCCGTACTTCTCCACGGCTTCTACGACGCATGCCTCATGGTTGGAACCAACCTGTCCATGATGGTATTCGTGGGATTTGTGATTTTCATGTACTTCTTCGTGTCCCGCCTGGTGAAAACAGCAGCAAAAGGAGACCATCCATTATAATATTGTAAGAAAAAATGCGGTGCTGCTCAGCGGTACCGCATTTTGTTTTTTTAGCTGCATTATCGTTTCTGCACCAGAAGTGCACCTGTAAGGAGAAGAACCACTCCGAGAATACGGGCTGGTCCCGGCAGATGAACTTCTGCGCCGAAGAGTCCTACTGCATCGCAGATGACAGAACCTACCAGCTGGCCTGTTACCAGCATGCTGAAGTAGGATGCGAAACCGATGCGTTTCGGGATAATAATAGAACCTACTACAAGGGCAGTTCCGATGACACCTCCAATCAGCATCCAGGGCTGAATGGAAAGAACGCTGGTCAAAGAAGGAATTTCATAAATCCCAAGAAGATGAAACAGCGGGATGATGACAGCCAGTGTAAGAACCCCGGTACCGAAGCTGGCAAGCGATGCAAAGACCGGGTTAGCTGTCACTGCACGGAGACGTCCGTTAATAGCAGACTGCACTGCGAAAATTGCACCGGTGGTGAAGCTGAGAACAGCACAAAGAATCTGAAACATAAAACCCTCCTTTATGTCAGCTGCACGAGCACAGCGCCCGCCAGAAGCAGAAGAATGCCCAGCAGACGTTTTTTGCTGAGTCTGGAAATCCTGGTGCCGAACCAGCCGATATGGTCGATTGCTGCGGAAAACATCATCTGGCCTGCTACCATCATGGCGAAGAAAGCTCCGTATCCGATAACCGGAGGGAAGAGCAGGGTGGCCATAACATAAATCACGCCCAATGGGCCACCGATCCACAGCCACCACTGGGTGATGGCAAGACGCCGCCGGTCAGGCAGACGGTAAATGTTTTTCTGTCTGGTCCAGACTAAAAGGAGTGCCAGAAGCACAGTGCCTACAGTGAAATTTACTGCAGTGGCCGCAAGGGGATTGCCCAGAATCAGGCGGATCTGGCCGTTGATGCCGGACTGGACGCTGGTAGCAAAACCAATGACGAAGGAGAGTATTATATATAGGATATTCATGAATGTTACCTCTGAAATTCTTAATTCTCTCATATATTTTACGTCCTTTTTCAACAATAGGCAAGGAATTTGGAGAAATGATAGAAAGCGGCTGCGTTTTATGTTACACTGAAAAGAGTATTATGGAGGATTATGGCCATGACAGAGAAAAAAAGATATAACTTAATTGGCGACCGCCAGTTTTATAAAAAAGTACTCCTGATTACCCTGCCGATTATCGTGCAGAACGGGATTACAACCTTTGTAAATCTGCTGGATAATATTATGGTAGGTCAGGTTGGGACAGAACAGATGTCCGGCGTGGCTATCGCCAACCAGCTGGTATTTATATTTAATCTGTGTATTTTCGGTGCAGTAGCAGGTGCCGGTATTCTGGGCGCTCAGTTCTATGGCAGCGGAAATACAGATGGGCTGCGAAATACATTTCGGTTCAAGCTGGTCAGCGGGATTGCGCTGTCACTGGTCTTTTTCGCCATCTTTATTTTCGGCGGCGAGACCTTGATTGGTACATTCCTGCATGAGGGACAGGGCGGCGGTGACCTGGAGGCAACCCTGGGATACGGGTACCGTTATCTGCTTGTGGTGATGGCAGGTCTGGTGCCGTTCGCACTGACACAGGGTTATTCGGGGACTCTCCGTGAAACCGGTCAGACCGTAGTGCCTATGGTGGCCGGTATCGTGGCTGTATTTGTGAACCTGATTTTCAATTATATCCTGATTTTCGGCAAATTCGGTGCTCCTGCCCTGGGCGTTGTGGGTGCAGCCATTGCGACGGCGCTTTCCCGCTATGTGGAGTTTGGGATTGTGGCAGTATGGACTCACGCTCATGCGGAGCAAAATCCGTTCGTCAGAAATCTTTACCGTCACTTCCGAATTCCGGCACCTCTGGCAAAACAGATATTTGCCGTGGGTCTGCCTCTGTTTGTAAACGAGTTGCTCTGGTCCTGCGGTATGACCTTTATGAACCAGTGTTATTCCGTACGTGGTCTGGAAGTGGTTGCGGCATTTAATATTTCAACGACCATCGGAAATGTATTTAATGTAGTCTTCCTCTCTCTGGGGACAGCAGTAGGAATCATCATCGGTCAGCTGCTGGGAGCAGGAAAGCTGGAACAGGCACGCCGTGAAGACAATCAGCTCATCGCATTCAGCGTATTTTGCTGTGTGATTACGGGTGGTCTCATGTGTCTGGTTGCACCGTTCTTCCCTGATCTGTATAATACCGATGACCTGGTTAAGGGGCTGGCTACTCAGCTGATTCTGATTACAGGATGCTGCCAGCCGATTTACGGATTTATTCACGCTACATACTTCACCCTGCGTGCCGGAGGGAAGGCCATCGTTACCTTCCTCTTTGACAGTGCCTATATGTGGGTGCTCTCCATTCCGGTGGTATTCACCCTAAGCCGGTTTACGGTACTGCCGATACAGCTTGTATTTCTGTGTGCACAGCTGACGGATCTGATCAAAGTCTGCATCGGATTTGTCCTCGTTAAGAAGGGCGTCTGGATGAAGACGATTGTTGAAAAGGATGAGTAATTTTCGGGAGTTTGATCATGAAGAAGAAATATATACTGGCAGTAATACTGTTTCTGGTATCTATCTGCGGAATTAAATATTTTGATATCGTGACCCGTTATGATATCGATCTGTTCAGTTTCCTGAAATACTCCCGAAAACTGTCGGAAAATGAAACCTATTTCTTAAACTCCAGGGAGATTCATTACGGGATTGACATCAATGATGAACCATTTGCATTCGTATCTGATGATACCAGTCAGAACATGGGCATCCTGGTTGACTACTTCAATCAGCTGTCTGTAACTTTGGAAAACAACTTCCAGCCGGTGACTTATGACAGTTATAATCTGGCAATCAGGCTGAAGGATGGTGACATTGATGCGGCAGTGCTGAATAAGACTGCGGTCAATCAGAATGTGTTTCTTTTTACGCAGCCGCTGTACACGGAACGCAGCAAAATCCTGGTTTCCGGCGATTCGGAAATTGAGACGATTACAGAAGTTCATGATATGTCTATCGCAGTAATCTCTGGTACGCTGGCACATCATGCAGCTAATCAGGCTTTTGGCAGCAATGATACTGTAAACATGGTGCTGACGGATGGTCTGGAGGAAAGCTTCTTCCTTTTGGGCATGGGAGAAGTGGATGCAATCCTGGGGGATGAAGCCAAGATTTCCTATTATCTCAACTCTGCGATTAAGGTGAACCGGTTTAAATTCCTGGAAGGATCTCTGTCTGAAGAGGAAGTCTGTGTGGCGGTGAATAAAGATCAGGAGATGCTTTACAGCATTCTGAATAAAGGAATTCTGGAACTGAAAAAGAATAATCAGTACAATCACATACACTCCAAGTGGTTTGGAAGTTTTATTCCGGAAGTGGACGAAGTGTCCTACCGGTTTTCAGCCAATGGTGCAATCTTGCTGCTTACCGTAATTTTCGGTATGATTGTATGGAACCAGACAGTATCCAATCAGGTATGGATAAAGACACGAGAGCTGGAAGAAAGTCAGGAGGAATTGCGAAATCTGCTGGATAACCTGACCGATGGAATTATTGTAACTGACGGGGATGATGTGGTGGAAGTCTGCAACCAGAGCATACTTGATATGCTCTCACAGGGGGAAGAACAGGTGATAGGGAAACGTCTGAATCAGGTAGAAGGTCTGCAGCCTTATCTTCAGCAGGCAAACCAGCCGACTGCGCTGCAGGTGAAGCAGCAGTATTACCTGGTCTACAAGCGAAAGCTGGACAGTCATTCTGCCAAGCAGCTGCTTTTCATTGAAGACTATACGCAGCGGTACAAATATGAAAGTATAACACGGCAGGAGGCCAAGATGATTGCGGTAGGTGAACTTTCTGCAGGTCTGGCGCATGAAATCCGCAATCCGCTTGGGCTGATCAAAAGCTACATTTATCTGATTCGAAAGAAACTGTCTGATTCAGTCAGCCTGCATGCAGTACAGGTTATTGATGATTCCGTAGACAGAATTAATAATCTGATTGAAAATCTTCTGGGATTCTCCCGGCTCTCCAGAGAAAAGACAGATGTGGTCAATGTGGAAGAACTGGTCTGGTCCATGGTTATGCTGGAACATAAAAACCTGGAAAAGAATAATATTGATATTCAGGTGGATATGAATCTGGAGAACGGAAGTGAACTGCCGGTTAACGAAGATGTTCTCAAACTGACTATCGTTAATCTGTTCAATAACAGCATTGACGCGCTGGCTCAGGTTCAGAGGGAAGAAAAACAAATCCACATTAAAGTATGGGAAACAGAAGACCGTTTGCTGCTTGATTTTGCTGATAACGGAAGCGGTATCTCCGGAGAAAACCTGGAGGCTGTATTTAATCCGTTTTTCACCACCAAGGAAACGGGTACCGGGCTGGGCCTTTATATACTGAATTCGGAAATTCGGGGGATCAACGGAACGATTACCGCAGAAAGTACGGAAGGACAGGGAACATGCTTCCATGTGACTTTGCCGATAGAAAGAGAGGAAGTTTATGGATAACAGCCGCAGAAATTACAGAATACTGATTGTAGACGATGAAATTGAATATCAGAATGTGGTTTCTCTTATTCTTGAAGATGCGGGGTATTCTGCGGTGGCCTGCTCCAATGGCCGTGAAGCGTTGGAATACCTGAAAAATAATGATGTGGACCTGGTTATCACAGACCTGCGTATGCCTGTGATGACGGGAACAGAACTCATCGAAAATATCCGGCAGATGGAGCTGGAGGTGGACATTCTGGTGGTGACTGCTTATGGAAGTATTGAAGGTGCGGTAGATGCTATCCGCCTTGGGGCGGCGGATTATTTCGTAAAAAGCAGTGATCTGGATGAACTGATTATGAAGGTTGACCGGATTGCCCGCATGAAGAGGCTGGAACACAAGGCGGATATCCTGCTGAAAAACCAGAATGCGGAGGAGGTATTCCTGGATTCGAAGAATCCGCAGTACTGCCAGCTGCTGGATATGTGCAACCGAACTGCTGACACCAATATCAATATTCTGCTTCTGGGTGAATCCGGTGTGGGTAAAGAAGTTGTGGCCAACTATATTCACCGAATCAGCAACCGCGCTGATGAGCCGTTTATTCCGGTAAACTGTCAGGTATTTCCGGAAGGTGTTATCGAATCAGAACTTTTCGGACATGAAAAGGGATCCTTTACCGGGGCGGTAGGAAACCGCATTGGGAAGTTTGAGGAAGCGAATTACGGGACCCTGTTTCTGGATGAAATCGGAGATCTGCCGCTTATGACTCAGGGGAAGCTTCTTCGTGCGCTTGAGACAAGAAGTATTGAGAGGATTGGGAGCAATAAGCGGATTAATCTGGACGTGCGTTTTATCTTTGCGACCAATAAGAATCTGAATAAGGAAATAGAACAGGGCTCATTCCGTGATGACCTGCTGTACCGTATCAATACTCTGACTCTGACGATTCCGCCTCTGCGGGAACGGCGGGAGGATCTGCCGGGACTCATCGATTTCTTTGTAAGAAAAACAGAGATTGACCAGAAGAAAAAAGACATCCGCATAGACGAAGAAGTAATGGATCATCTGCTGCGGTATGACTATCCGGGCAATATCCGTGAATTGAAAAATATCATTGAGCGTATGATTGCCCTCAGCCGCGGCGGCCGTGTTACCATGGCGGAATTAATGCTACCGGGAGGAAGCAGCTTTTCCATGTTCGGCAGAGGTGAAATTACCACCCTGCGGGAAGCTCGAGGAGAGTTTGAAAGAAAATATATTGAAGCTGCACTCCGCAAAAACGACTGGAACGTGGAAAAATGCGCGGCAGTGCTGGGCATTACATCCCGTCAGCTCTGGAACAAAATCGGACAGTATGAGCTGCACCGTCCGGAATAGGGTGCTCACAGAAAATTAAGTGTGAAATTAATTTCATATAACACTGAAATTTACATCAGTATTAACGCAAGGAAAACAGGTCTGCCAGAAACAGGGCAGACCTGTTTTTGTTGGTTTTCAGCGGTTTTCGAAGGATTGTTAAGAATGTGCCAAGAATGGCATGGATTTTGCTAATAATATTAGCGACGAGGAAATAGCAAAAAATGCTATAGTTATTGAAAGGAAGGACTTATTATGAAAAAGTTAACCGCACTGTTAATGATTCTGGTTCTGTGCTTCAGCCTGCTGGCTGGCTGCGGCGGCAGCGATGCTCCTGCTGGTGATTCCGCTGAACCTATCGTAGTAAAAATCGCTCACACTGACTCTTCTTCCAGATCCACTCACGTGTACTCTGAAAAGATTCAGACAATTCTGGACGAAACTGCTCCTGGCAGATTCCAGGTAGAAGTTTACTCCGATGGTCAGCTGGGTGACACTACTGACGCTATCGCAGGTCTGGGTCTGGGCACTGTTCAGATCGTATTCGACCTGGTATCCTGCTTCACTCAGGTTGCTGGTGATGACTCCGCTTGTATCGACCTGCCTTACCTGTACCCATCCTTCGAAGCTTGGGAAACCGGTATGATGGAAAACGGCGGTTTGGAACTGTTCAACGAAACTATCGCTGACGCAGACTTCTACTGCATCGACCTGTACTACAACGGTATCAGACAGCTGATCTCCTCCGCTAAGAACTATCACGGCGTAGAAGACTTCGCTGGTCAGAAGATCAGAATCGCTCAGAATGACCTGAACGTAGAAATGTGGAAGGCTATGGGCGCTAACCCAACTCCAATGGCTTGGGGCGAAGTAGTTACCTCCCTGTCTCAGGGTCAGGTAGACGCTCTGGACCACTCCCTGGGCGTATTCAACGACTTCAACTTCCATGAAGTTGCACCTTACGTAACCATCACTAACCACGCTTCTTCTCCATTCCCTATCGTATGCTCCAAGGCATGGATCGAATCCCTGGACGCTGCTGACAGAGAAGCTCTGGAAAACGCTATTCACGAAGTAGCTGCTGGCCAGAGAGCTGAAGAAAGAGCTAACGAAGCTGACTACATCGCTAGATTCGAAGCAGAAGGCGCTACTGTATACGAACTGACTGCTGACGAAATCGCTGCACTGCAGGAAGTTTGCGTACCAGTTTATGACTGGATGCGTGACAGAGCAGGCTCTGAAGTAGTTGACAAGTGGCTGGCTACTGTACCTCAGTAAATTAAACAAACATCTTGAGGGCAATTTCGATTGCCCTCATCTTTTTTGGAGGAAAAAATAATGAAAGAAAAAGGCAAGTTTTTCAAGGCCATCGATAAAGCCGAAGACGTTTGCCTGGTGACCATGTTTATTGTCATGGTAGCTGCAATTTTTCTCCAGGTTATCATGAGATTCGTTTTCAATAACTCTCTGACCTGGTCCGAAGAATTAGGTAAGTTTATCTTCGTGTGGATTTCCTGGCTGGGAATCAGCCTGGCTGAAAGAAAGAACGAACATATTAAGATTACCCTGGTGACTGACCGCCTGTCCCCTAAGTGGCGCACTGTCTGCGAAATTCTGTCCGGTATCTGCATGCTGCTGATCCTGGGTGTTATTGTATTCTATGGCGTAAAGCTGGTTATGTTCCAGCAGAGAGTACACTATGCAGGCATTAAGATCAGCACATCCTGGGGTTATCTGTCCCTGGTTCTGGGCTGCGGATTTATGATTCTGCGTGTAATCGGCGGCATCATCAGAAATATTCAGATCCTGAAGAGCGGCAACTATCCTGTGGATGCTGTTGCTGAACCTGCTCTGGAAGGAGGTGCCGAATAATGGCTGTTGCTGTATTATTTATTGCACTTTTCGTATTATTAGTAATTGGTGTACCGGTTGGTTTCGCTATCGGCGGTGCTACCATGTTATCCATGCTGCTGTGTTCTGACCTGAACATGGTAGTAAATGCGCAGTATTGCTACAGCGGTATCTTCTCCTTCACCGTAATGGCAATTCCATTCTTCATGCTGGCTGGTACCATCATGTCCACAGGCGGTATCGCAAAGAGAATCGTAAACTTTGCATCTGCTCTGATTGACTTTGTAAACGGTGCCATCGGCTGTGTAACAATCATCGCATGCTGCTTCTTCGGCGCACTGTGCGGTTCCGGTATGGCAACTGCATCTGCAATCGGAAGCATGATGATTCCGGAAATGAAGAAGAAGGGCTACGACCCTGCATATGCTGCAACAATTGTATGCTTCGGTGGTATTGTAGGTCCAATCATTCCGCCAAGCTTATCCTTCGTATTATACGGTGCATCCACCAACACTTCCATTCCGAAGCTGTTCCTGGCGGGTGTACTGCCTGGCATCCTGATCGGTGTGATTTTCGTATGTGCAAACATCATCATGTGTACCATGAGCGGCACCGACCTGAGAAAGAACAGCCAGACCGTAGTAGAAAAGGTACCTATGAGCGTTTCCATGATGAACCGTCTGAAGAACATCAGTAAGGCGACTGCAGAAGGTTTCTGGGCGCTGCTGGCTCCGGTTATCATTCTGGGTGGTATCTACTCTGGTATCTTCACTCCGACCGAAGCTGCCTGCGTATCCGTAATCTACTCCATCATCATCAGTTTATTCGTATATAAGGATATGGATCTGAAGGGGCTGTATGACACCTTCCTGAGCACTTCTGTGCTGAATGGTGCTACATCCTTCCTGCTGGGTACATCTACTGTATTCTCCACCTTCATGACATTCGAGAAGGTTCCGCAGATGATTACCGAGTTCCTGACCGGTGTATCCGACAATTCTTATATCGTACTGATGTTCATCAATGTATTCCTGCTGATCGTAGGATGCTTCCTGGATACAGTACCGGCTATTATCGTAATGGCTCCAATGCTGCTGCCGACCGTAGAAGCCATGGGTATCAACCCAATTCACTTCGGTGTAATCATGGCGGTTAACCTGGCTCTGGGCCTGTGTTCTCCTCCGTACGGCTGCAACCTGTTCGTAGGTGCTGCTGTAGCGAAGATCAAGATGGAATCCATGTTCAAATACATCATTCCTTACTTCGCAGTAGGTATTCTGGCACTGCTGATTATCACTTACGTTCCATGGCTGTCCCTGGTATTTGTATAAGGATATAAAATATAGAATGAAAACAGTAATTGTTTACTTGGGTTTGGCTGCTGCAGGTTATGCAGCAGCCATTCCTTTACGCTCGAAAAAAGAATCCTTCGGGTGGATGGGTACCTTTTTGATGGTACTGGTCCGAGGACTGGTATTGCTCATGGGGTTCCGTATCGGATCCAACTCCGAGGTGGTGTCAAATCTGGCTTCTATCGGCCTGCAGTCTCTGCTGATTGCACTGGTGTCTCTGGTGTTTACAGTGGCAGGTTTGCATGTTCTGCGCCGCGTCATGGGATATGACCGGTACGGACGGCTGGGTTCTGCTGAAGGTGCATCAGATTCCTGCGGCCCTGCATCATCCGGCAAAACATCTTCTGCCGGTTCTGTGCTGAATAAATCTACGGTGACTATGATTCTCAGTGTTTTGACCGGTTTTCTGATGGGCTGGCTTCTTATTCTGAAGCTGGATGTGTTGGATTATGACAGTGCTTATGGGGCAACCGGGCTGCTGGTGACCTGGGGTCTTTATATCATGGTATTCCTGGTGGGAATGGATATGGGGTTTGATGGCACCATTGTCAGCGTATTCCGCCAGAGCGGTCTGAAAATCCTGGCCTTTCCGGCTGTGACTGCAGCTGCAACCCTGGCAGGGGTGATGCTGTGCAGTCTGATTTCCCCGCTGAACCTGCAGGAAAGTGCAGCAGTGGGCTGCACGTTTTGCTGGTATTCCCTGGGACCCAACATCATTATGGATGCGGGAATGATTATGGCAGGGGCGTACTGCTTCCTGGTGAATTTCCTGCGTGTGCTGCTGTCTCTGATTACGGTACCCGTGGTGGCAGCCAGGGTTGGATATCTGGAAACAGTAGGCATGCCCTGTGCTGCAGCCATGGATGTGTGCATTGCAACCATAACTCAGGCTACCAATAAAGAAACGGCGGTGTATGCTTTTGCATCCGGGGTGCTGTTTACTGCAGCCATTCCGATTGTGGTACCGCTGATTGTGGGATTATAATGAAAATAAAAAGGACCTGTCCTCGGGTAAGAGGCAGGTCCTTTTTTTATGTCTGTGTTACCACTCCAGGGCGTCTTTAACTTCACCCAGCCAGTGGCGGATTTCGATTTTCTGTGGGCACATCTTTTCGCACTTGCCGCAGGAGATGCAGTCGGAGGCTTTGCCGAATCCACGCTGCGCCATCTGCATGTAGACAGGGTTTATCTTCCAGTCTTCCTTCGGGCAGCGGCTGTATTCGTTGTACATCTTGAAGTATTCCGGAATCGGAATGTTCTTCGGACAGCTGTCGATGCAGTAATTGCAGGCGGTGCAAGGGATTGCAGTGCCGGAACTGAGCATTTCGGCAACCTGGCGGCATGCAGTCAGCTCTTCTTCCGTCATCGGATCCATATCGGACATATTTTGCTGAATCTGGGAAGAGGTGTTCATGCCGGAAAGGCAAAGCTTCACGCCCGGCAGGGACTGAACGAAACGCAGTGCCCAGCGGGCAGGTTCGTCATCAGGACGGATTGCACGGAAGATGGCTTCTGCTTCTTCGGGCAGCTGTGCCAGGGTTCCTCCCTTTACCGGTTCCATAACCCAGATGTCTTTTCCATGTTTCAGTGCGGTTTCGTAGCAGAGGCGGCTCTGAATGAACGGGCTTTCCCAGTCCAGGTAGTTAATCTGCATGAGAACGATATCGATTTCCGGATGGTCTGTCAGAATCTGGTCCAGCATGTCAGCGGTATCATGACAGGAAAAACCGATGCGTTTTGCGATGCTGCGGTCTTTTAAGTCTTTGACGAATTCAAAAGCACCGTATTCTTTCGCTTTTTCATAGTATTCTGCATTGAGCCAGTGGACCATGAACACGTCAAAGTAATCCACACCGCAGCGCTCTGTCATTTCATCGAAGTACTTCTGACAGTCTTCACGGCTTTTCAGCTTGCTGGTAGGAAGCTTATCGCTGAGGATAAACGAATCGCGGGGATAGCGCTTCACCAGGCATTCGCGGATGACTGTTTCGCTGCAGCCGCCGTGGTAGGTATATGCCGTGTCAAAATATACGCCGCCGGCAGCAATGTATTCGTCTGTCAGCTGGCACACCTGAGCGTAATCGATAGCTTTATTGTCGTCCGCGTCAGTCAGCGGAAGTCTGGAAAATCCAAAACCTGTCTTATTCATTTACTTGTCCTCCTTGCAGAATCCTTTTAAAAATAATGGCATCATGGTCTGAGCGTACTGGCAGAGGGAATAGTTACCTGCACCGATGCACCAGTCATACATCAGGCCTCTTTCAAACATGGCGTAGGCGCGGGTAATATCACTTACCGTGAAATCGTCCCGGAAGGTGCCGTCTGCCATGCCTTCCATAGCAATTTTTCGAAGCAGTTTGTAGTAGGTACGGCCCGTATCCAGCAGATGCTTTTCTGCCTTGGCACTTAGCTGGGATGAGAACAGCCGGCAGAGCAGTTCTACAGAAACCGTGTTTTCAATCATCAGGAACAGTTCCTGGTTGATGTAGACCAGTTTGTCCACCGGTTTCATGGCAGGATCCATGGTCTCCATCAGTTCTTCGTACTTTTCATCGAAGAGGTAGGAAAGGGAACTGAGCAGTGCGTCTTTCCCGTCAAAATAGTGGTAGAAGGACCCCTTTGAGGTACCGGAGGCTTCTACGATTTCGTCGATGGTGGTATCGTCATAGCCCTGCTCGTAGAACAGGCTCCATGCGGCCGATACGATTTTACTCTTGGTATTTCTTGAGCTTTTCTTTTTCATGGCATTTCTCCGTGAAATTTATTTGAGTTTTATTTTTGATACAAAATTCAGTATAGAATAAAGTATAGTCTATAAATGGCTGAATTTCAATAAAAATAATGTATTTAGATGAAAATATTTTGAAAAGAGTACAGAATAAATTCTGTATTCCATTCTACTTTAAACTGTGTTACAATGTGCCAGTAACTTGAAAAAGGAGAATTATAACTATGAGTTTTAAATTAGCGAAATATATTGAACCCGATTTTACTGAAGAGCGCTTCGTCAATGCGCCGAACTGCCAGCTGGTTCTGGCACCCCACGCAAAGGCAGCGCCGAAGGGCTTCCACGCCACTTCCATCTTCCCGGAATACTTTAAGGTGAATGGACAGTGGTATCTGGCTAAGGACAGCCGTATGGACGCCGTTCCGGTATGGGATGAAAAGAGCAAGAAAATCCACGTAGTGGAATTCAGAAATATCCGAGAAGGAGATATGGTTGTAGTAGGCAGAACTGAAGATGCCAGCGAAGGTATCTACGTTCATGACAACTGCTGGCTCAGTGAAGAAGTGGAAGGCAAGAAAGATACTTTCGCATTCCGTCAGAGCCGAAGCCGTGAAACTTCCTTTACTTATGACTACGAACAGCTGGTTGAGCTGCTGAAGTACGAAAAGGAAAATAACGGTTATGTAGTATGGGTTCTGGGACCTGCCTGCAGCTTCGACGTGGAAGGCCGCCGTGTAATGGAACGTCTCATTGCAGAAGGTTACTGCCAGGCAGTACTGGCCGGCAATGCACTGGCAACTCACGACCTGGAAGGTGCATACCTGGGTACTGCACTGGGCTGTGACATCCGCAACCAGCGTCCGCATGAAATGGGTCATTACAACCACCTGGATACTATCAATGCCATCAATACCTACAACTCTATTCCGGAGTTCATCGAAAAAGAAGGCATCGACAACGGTATCATCTACAGCTGCGTTAAGAATAACGTGCCGTTCGTATTAAACGGTTCCATCCGTGATGACGGCCCTCTGCCGGAAGTATACGAACACACTTATGTAGGTCAGGATACCATCCGCTCCCATGTGAGAAAGGCGACAACTGTAATTGGTATGGCAACTGTACTGCATACCATCGCAGCCGGCAACATGACACCAACCTACAGAGTACTGGAAGACGGCACCATTCGTCCAATCCACTTCTACATCGTGGACACTTCCGAATTCGCAGCAAACAAGCTGGGTGACAGAGGAAGCCTGGCTGCCAAGGGTATCATTTCCAACGTACAGGACTTCATGAGAAACCTGGCAAGAGGACTGGATCTGTAGCAGGGTTATAGTTTATAAGGAGAATTCATTATGTTAAATGGAGAAATTATTGCGTTCGGGCTGTATTTCGCCCTGATTATCGGAGTAGGTTTCTACTTCTTCCTGAAGGACCGCAAGCACGGCGATTCTGATGACTATTTTATCGGCGGCAGAGCCATGGGACCATGGGTAACCGCCATGTCCGCACAGGCATCTGATATGTCCGCATGGCTGCTGATGGGCCTGCCTGGCAGCATCATGGCCTTCGGTTTTGGTCAGATGTGGATTGGTATCGGTCTGGCACTGGGTACTGCAGCAAACTGGATCTTCGTGGCAACCCGCCTTCGTAAGTTCAGTAAGGCAGCAGGCGACGCCATTACCGTGCCTCAGTACTTAAGCAACCGTTTTGCGACAAAGAGCCATACTCTGCAGATTATCTGTGCGATTATCTTCTTTGCCTGCTTCACCGTATATGTAGCATCCGGCTTCGTGGCTGGTGCATCCGTATTCACCACCGTATTCCCTGATCTGAGCACATCCACTGCCATGATTATCTTCGCAGTAGCTATGCTGGCATGTACCTTCTTCGGCGGATTCAAGGCCGTATGCTGGACTGACTTCTTCCAGGGCATCCTGATGCTGGTTGCAGTTCTGGCTGTTCCAATCATCGTAGTAGCTACACAGAATCTGGATACATCCGCACTGGAGACTGTATACAGCTACACCGATGGTGCAAGCGGTCAGGTGACCGAATGTGTATTTGGTACCGGTTTATTCACTTCCAGCTGGAAGGATATCGTAAGCGGTCTGGGCTGGGGTCTCGGTTACTTCGGTATGCCGCACATTCTGGTAAGATTCATGTCCATCGAAAAGCCTTCCATGGTGAAGAAGAGTGCAACTGTAGCAATCATCTGGGTTATCCTGTCTCTGGGTGCAACCTGCCTGATTGCATACTTCGGCAGAATGCTGCTGGCAGAAGAACTGCTGGTTATCGGTGCACAGAAGACCGTGTTTATCGTATTTGCAAGAAAGCTGTTCCCTGCATTTATCGCAGGGGTACTGATGGCAGCCATCATCGCAGCATCCATGTCCACTGCGGACTCCCAGCTGCTGGTTGCTTCCAGTTCCTTCACTTCCGATATCTATCAGCCAATCTTCCGTAAGGATGCTTCCGAAAAGGAAATTCTGTGGGTTGGCCGTATCGTAGTGCTGATTGTATCCATTATCGGTTACTTCATCGCATCCTCCAAAGCAGAAGGTGCACAGGCTATCATGAACCTGGTAGAAAACGCATGGGCTACATTCGGATCCGCATTCGGACCTGTAATCTTACTGTCCCTGTTCTGGAGAAGATTTACATACAAAGGAGCGATCGCCGGCGTATTAGGTGGTGCTATCGTTGATATCCTGTGGCTGATTTTCTTATCTGCTTCCACAGGCGTTTACGAACTGTTCCCTGGATTCATTGCAGGTTTCGTATTTGCAGTGATCGGAACACTGACAGATAAAGAACCTTCTGAAGAAATCACAGAACTGTATGACAGAGCTCTGTCAAATGAAGAATAATTCTGTAATCTAATTAAATAGAACATAAATAAAAGCGAGTGTCGAATGCGGCACTTGCTTTTTG
>JAZNKW010000041.1:0-15710 GCA_045578745.1 Anaerovoracaceae bacterium | reverse complement strand
TCCAGCGTGACAGGCTGGCATTCTAACCAACTGAACTACCAGGCCCCATCAATTTTTAAAATGGTGGGCGCAATAGGGCTCGAACCTATGACCCTCTGCTTGTAAGGCAGATGCTCTCCCAGCTGAGCTATGCGCCCTGGTGTTCGTATCTTAACTGCTCGACACAGTTAGTTATTATATACTAGCTTATGTCGTTTGTCAAGCACTTTTTTTATTTATTTTTGCTGTCTTTTTCGAGGGCAACCACTACATCTTGTAGCCGTTTGTTCACTCTCACGCGACAGCTTGTTCATAATACCACCAAATGCTTTTGAAGTCAAGCATATTTTTCAATTTTTTTCTACTTTTTTCAATCTTTTTCTAAACCAGACACTTCACAAGCCGGTATTCCTGATTTTTCAATACTCCGCGGCCTGCGGTCAAATTTGTAATCTGTCCGGTCAGTCCTTCCGCATCTTCCGGAATACAGCATAAATCCATGGATACTACATCTGTATAACGGATTTCTTCAATACTGAATCCGCCGTCTACACCCGGAGTCCCCGCAAGATTCTGAATCTTTGCCAGATGGGTATAGTCCACATCCCAGGTCTGAACGCACATTTCTTCGATGTCACAGATTCCTGCTGCCTCCAGTCCCAGCTTGGCACTGCTGGTGTAAGCACGAACCAGTCCTCCGGTTCCCAGCTTGATTCCGCCAAAATAACGGGTCACTACCACCACTACATTAGTAATCCCCTCTTTTACCAGCATCTGCACCATAGGTGCGCCGGAAGTTCCCTGAGGCTCCCCGTCATCACTTGCCCACTGAATCTGGAACTTGTCCCCGATTACCATGGCCGGCACATTGTGGGTTGCATCTTTATGTTTCTTTTTTATGGAAGCGATGAAGGCATCTGCTTCTTCCTTGGTTTCTGCAGGAGAAACGTAGGCGATGAAGCGGGACTTATCGATAATCTGTTCCGCCTCCGCCGCTTCGTATACTGTACTATATAATTTCATCCGTTTCGAATTCCTTGTATTTCTGATAGTCTGCATTCTTCAGGGTCAGTTCCAGATAAGTCCCCTCCCCTGTATATTCCATGCGTGCAACTTCTGCTTTGTCACAGAGATAAGATGTGATATCCCCGCGGGTATACGGAATCATCATGCGGCAGGAAACCTCGTCAGAGAAGATTTTAGTCCGAACCAGATCCAGCAGTTCGTCAATCTGAATATCTTCTTTCGCAGAGATAAACATATTCTCCGTACCAGGACGCGGAACCACAGTTTCCGGATCTACCAGGTCAATCTTGTTGAACGCCAAAATACGGTCCTTGCCGCCGGCACCGATTTCTTCCAGAACCTTATCGGTTACATTAATATGGAAGTCATGATTTTCATAAGAGGAATCCACCACGTGCACCAGCAGGTCCGCATAAGTTACCTCTTCCAGAGTCGCCTTGAAGGCATTTACCAGGGAATGCGGCAGCTTGCTGACAAAACCAACTGTATCAATCAGAATAAACTGATGGTTGGAGTCCAGAACCACGCTTCTCTGCGCTACGTCCAGAGTAGCAAAGAGCATATTCTTTTCGAATACGATCTTGCGGTCTTCTTCATTCTTTTCAGTTTTGGACAGAATACGGTTCATCAGTGCAGATTTGCCGGAGTTGGTATATCCAACCAGCGCCACAACCGGAACTTCGTTCTTTTCACGGCGGGCACGCTGCACACTTCTGGTATTCTTAATCTGATCCAGTTCCGCCTTAATGTCCAGCATACGCTTTTCGATATGACGGCGGTCTGTTTCCAGCTTCTTTTCCCCCGGACCTCTGGTACCGATACCACCGCCCAGACGGGACAGAGACTTACCGAAACCGATTAAACGCGGCATACGGTACTTCAGCTGTGCCAGTTCGACCTGCAGTTTCCCCTCGCGGGAGGATGCACGGTCAGCAAAAATATCCAGAATCAGAATGGTACGGTCGATTACACGCACGTCCAGAGCATCTTCCAGATTTCTCAGCTGCATACCGGTCAGTTCATCGTTGAAGATGACAGTATCCGCTTCCATATTTCTAACCATTTCAGCCAGCTCTTCGACTTTTCCCTTCCCGATTAAGGTTGCCGTGTTGGGTTTATCCAGGTTCTGTGTCATCATACCCAGGACTTCCGCATTGGCAGCCTCTGCTAATCCTTTCAACTCCTCCATGGAATAGGAAATGTCTTCTTCGCGGTCACGCTGCAGGCCGACTAAAATCGCCTTATATACTTCCTGATCAATTACTTCATTGTTTTCATTAAATTTCAGCATGGGTTTATTTTACCACATTCTGCCCCGCTTAGCAAAATATTTTCATCCGGCTTTCCCATTTATTCCGGTGTAACATCCAGAACATTCTCTTCCGGTACGAAAACGTAGCTGTCCGGCACCTTCCCAACAATGATTGCTTCTGCCAGCAGTACTCTTCTGTTAATCTGGGCTGTTTCCCTGGTGAAGGGTGCTACAATCTGTACGTCACTGGTTACTGTACAGTATACTTTATATCGGGTTTGGTTTATGGGCTCGGAAGTAAATTCTGTTTCCGTCTGAAATTTAGTCAGACTGAGGGGCATCACCTTAATGTCCACAGTATATGGAATCTGGGACAGAATCCGGTTACCTGTGAGCATGCCGAAATTAGCCGGAATCACCATGGTATCTCCCAGGCTGTAGTCTTCTTCCATTTTCGTGGCAAAAGCCAGCACAAGCTTATTTATGAGCCTTGAATTGGCCTCTACATACTCAATCTGTCCTTCCTCATTCCGCACTACTTCCAGCAGCTGCCCTTCCAGCTCTTCATTATAGATCCCCTCATTCACCGAGCGGGTAATTTTCGTTCCCACTGCATTGATGGCAATGGCTCTGGCTGCCTGGTCTATACTTTCTCCGTACCGGTCACTGAAAAGAATCATCATTCCTCCGGCCACCATCACCAGGCCCGTTCCGATGACCAGTACCCTCATGATAAATCTGCCCATAAAAAATCCCCCTTACCAGTATATGCCGGTCAGGGGGATTTCGTTTCAGTATTTAGTTCAGTTTTTCCGCCGCTTCTTTCAGATACGGATTAAGAATCTTGATTCTGGTTCCCTTCATTCCCAAAGATTTGGATTCCAGGATGCGGGCACTTTCCAGTTTCCGCAGAGCATTAACAATGACGGAGTTGGTCAGGCCATACTGCGCAGCGATTTTGCTGGCAACCACCAGACCTTCATCACCTTCCAGACCACCGATAATCTTATGTACCGCGTCCTTTTCACTGTAAGACAGGGTACCCACAGCCATATCCACTGCCATACGCAGCTGGGCTTCGCGTGCCTGCTCCAGTGCAATCTGACGCTGAATCTCGAGACCTACAACCGTAGCACCGTATTCTCCCAGTGCCAGCTCTTCATCATCAAAACCGGTATCCCAGCGTGTCAGAAGAAGTGTACCAAGACGGCTTCCTCCGCAGACAATCGGAACAATAGTATGGTATTTTTCTGCCATTTCATATCCTTCTCCAAGCACTGCACGGATGGATTCACCGTACAGGTTGGCAGTACATTCCCTGATGCTGAGGAAACGTTCGATATGATCTTCCACGATATTCTCCACCTCATCGGTTTCCCCGATGGTGGACTTGTCCTCAATATTGCAGTATGCAGAACCAAGTACACGGCCCTTCACATCAAAGGTCAGCACATTGGCGTTAATCAGCTCACAGAGAATCACACTGAGATCCTTATAGGAAAGCGAACCGGTAGTTGTCTCACTGAGAACCCAGTTGAGACGGCGGATTTTGCTGAGAATTTGACTGCCCATAAACATTCACCTCTTTTCCTGCGGCCCATATCCGCAGGTTCTGTAAATTTCATTATATCATAAATATTACAGAATGTAACGGTCTAAATCTTCTTCCTCGATAGTTTCCTTGAAGCGTTCTCTCACATATTCTTCATCGATGGTGATTTTTTCTTCTTCCATGTCAGCAATATTGAAAGAGATTTCTTCCAGCAGCTTTTCCATGACAGTGTGAAGACGTCTTGCACCGATATTTTCAGTCTGGTCGTTCATCTTGAAGGACAGAGCTGCAATCTGATCGATGGCACCTTCTGTAAATTCCACTTCGCAGCCTTCTGTTTCCAGCAGTGCCTTATGCTGCTTGATCAGTGCATTTTCCGGAGTGGTCAGAATCTTCACGAAGTCTTCCTTGGTCAGGCTTTCCAGTTCCACTCTGATTGGGAAGCGGCCCTGCAGTTCCGGAATCAGATCAGTTGGCTTGGACACATGGAATGCACCTGCACCGATGAACAGGATGTGATCTGTCTTTACCGGACCGTACTTGGTGTTGATTACGCTTCCTTCTACAATCGGCAGAATGTCACGCTGCACACCTTCACGGGATACGTCTGCACCGGAAGTCATGCGGCCGTTGCCGGATGCAATCTTATCGATTTCGTCGATGAAGATGATACCGTTCTGTTCTGCGTTTTCGATGGCTTCGTCGGTTACGGTGTCCATGTCAATCAGCTTCTGTGCTTCCTGTTCCCGCAGAATCTTACGTGCATCCTTGACTTTTACGTTTTTCTTTTTGGTCTTTTCCGGCATCATATCACCGAAAATATTTCCGATGGCGATGCTCATGCCTTCGTTGCTCATATCCAGCTGGTTGCCCTTTGGTGCTGCAACCACTTCGATTTCGATGTACTGTTCTTCCAGCAGACCCTGACGCAGCTGCTGACGTACCTGTTCTCTGGCCATTTCCACTTCCATGTCTTCATGGCTTGGACCTGCTGCAGCTTCTTTCGCTGCCTGGCTTTCCAGGTACTGCTGCTTCTGGCTGGTGTAGCCGCCGCCGTTCATGATGAAATCAAACGGATTCTTGGAAGCACCAGCAGGCTTCTTCTTGTTCTTACCCGGAATAATTGCTTCCACAATGCGTTCTTCCACAATTTTGTCAGCCACTTCGTATTTTGCTTCCAGCTTGGACTGCTTGGTCACACGCATGGATGCTTCCACCAGATCGCGGACCATGGAGTCCACGTCACGGCCAACGTAACCTACTTCAGTGAACTTGGTCGCTTCCACTTTTACAAACGGTGCATCCATCAGCTTGGCCAGACGTCTGGCAATTTCGGTCTTACCGCAGCCGGTAGGTCCCATCATCAGGATATTCTTCGGTGTAATTTCCTCGCGCATTTCTTCGCTGAGCAGGCTTCTTCTGTAACGGTTTCTCAGAGCGACAGCCACAGACTTCTTGGCTTCGTTCTGACCAATGATGTATTTATCCAGCTCTGCCACAATTTCTTTCGGCGTCATGCTGTATAATTTGCTTGCCATAGTATGTTTCCCCCTCAAAATCCTATAATTTTTCCACGCTGATGTTATCGTTGGTGTATACGCAGATGGATGCTGCAATCTTCAGGGATTCCCTTGCGATTTCTTCTGCAGTCATCTGGGTGTGATTATACAGGCCGTTGGCTGCTGCATAAGCATAGTTGCCCCCGCTGGCGATTGCCACGAAGTCCTGGTCCGGTTCGATAACTTGCCCGTTGCCGGAGATTACCAGCATGCCGTCCTTGTCCACTACAATCATCAGAGCTTCCAGGCTGCGCATTCCCTTGTCAGAACGCCACAGCTGAGCCAGATCCACTGCCGCACGCTTCAGGTTGCCGCCGTGTTCTTCCAGCTTCTTTTCGAACTTTTCAGTCAGTGAGAATGCATCTGCCACAGATCCGGCAAAACCGGTCAGTACAGTCCCCTTAAAAATCTTTCTCACTTTCTTTGCTCCATTCTTCATGATGGTAGATTCGCCCATGGTCACCTGACCGTCGCCGGCAATTGCCACATCATTCGGACCGCGTCTTACTGCGCAGATTGTTGTTGCATGAAATTGAATCATCTTATAATACCTCCTCTTGTGCTACTCTTTATACTTACACTGGTCATTGGAGCATGCCAGGTTAGAGCCTTTTGTTTTCTTTTCCAGCAGAAGATGGCCGCACTGCGGGCACTTTTTATCTACCGGTTTGTACCAGAACGCCTTGCTGCAGGTCGGATAATTGCTGCAGCCGTAGAAGATTTTGCCGGAACGGCCACGCTTTGCTACGATATCGCTGCCGCAGTCCGGACACGGTACATTGATGGACTGAACGATGGCCTTGGTGTTCTTGCATTCCGGATAGCCGGAGCATGCCATGAACTCACCGAAACGGCCGCTTTTGATAACCATCGGCTTACCGCAGACTTCACAGTTTTCGCCGGCAGGACGGTCTTCCAGTTCTACCTTTTCAATGGCGCTGTCAGCCACATCCAGTTCTTTCTTAAACGGACCATAGAAATCACGGATGATTTCTTTCCAGTTCAGATCCTGTACTTCCACATCGTCCAGCTTATCTTCCATACCGGCTGTAAAGCCCACATCTACGATTTCCTTGAAATACTCTTCCATCATACCGGTTACCAGGAAGCCCAGCTCTGTCGGAAGCAGGCTTTTCTTCTGGCGCTCGATATATTTTCTTTCTGAAAGAGTCGCAATAATCGGAGCATAGGTGGACGGACGGCCGATGTTCTTGTCTTCCAGTTCCTTTACCAGGCTGGCTTCGGTAAATCTTGAAGGCGGTTCTGTAAACTTCTGCTCAGAAGTAATTTCCTGTGCCTTCAGAACTTCCCCTTCTTCCAGTGCCGGCAGGAAGCTGTCCTTATCTTCATCCATCTGCGGATTATATACTCTCTGGAAACCATCAAAGATCAGCTTGGAACCGCTGGCCTTCAGTGTGTAATCTCCGTTTGCGATGTTTACCTGCATGCTGTCAAATACAGCCGCTGCCATCTGACTGGCCAGGAAACGTGTCCAGATCAGCTTATACAGCTTATACTGGTCAGTAGTCAAAGAATCCCTGATTGCTTCCGGATCCAGGGCAATATTACTTGGACGGATGGCTTCGTGAGCATCCTGAATATCCTTCTTTTTGTTGGAGAATACATTATTGGCCGCATAGTTCTGACCAAAATTCGTATGAATGTACTCTCTTGCTGCAGCCTTGGCTTCATCGGAAATACGTACGGAGTCGGTACGGATATAGGTTACCAGACCCACTGTGCCGTGTCCCTTTACTTCCACCCCTTCGTAAAGCTGCTGCGCTACCATCATGGATTTCTTGGTAGTGAAGCCCAGCTTGTTGGATGCATCCTGCTGCAGGCTGCTGGTGGTGAACGGTGCGAACGGTTTTCTGCTGCGTTCCTTTCTTACGATGGAATCCACAGTAAAGTTTCCTGCCTTCAGTTCATCGATAATCTGCTGTGCCTGCTGTCCGTTATCTACGGTCAGCTTCTTTCCCTTATATTCTGCAAGTTTGGCTGCAAACTTCTTATCCTTTTTAAAGATGGCACCGATGTTCCAGTATTCCTTCGGAATGAATGCCTGGATTTCCTTCTCACGGTCGCAGATAATCTTCAGTGCTGCAGACTGTACACGTCCTGCAGACAGACCTCTTCTGATTTTTCTCCACAGCAGAGGGCTGATCTGATAACCTACCAGACGGTCCAGCACACGGCGGGCCTGCTGTGCATCTACCAGCTTCAGGTCAATCGGACGAGGATGCTTTACCGCAGTCTTGATGGCATCCTTTGTAATTTCATTAAACACGATACGGCAAGGTGTGTTGGCATCCATCCCCAGCAGATGCGCCAGGTGCCAGGAAATGGCTTCCCCTTCGCGGTCCGGGTCAGTTGCCAGGTATATTTTACCTGCCTGTTTCGCTTCTTTCTTCAGTTCCTTGATCAGATCCCCTTTACCGCGGATTGCGATGTACTGAGGTTCAAAATCGTTTTCGATGTCGATGCCCAGCTTGCTCTTCGGCAGGTCGCGGACATGACCAACAGAGGCTACCACCTTATAGGAAGAGCCCAGATATTTGCCAATGGTCTTCGCCTTGGAAGGAGATTCCACGATGACCAGTGTTTTCTTTGCTGTCTTGGCTTGTTTGGTTGTCTTCGTAGCTTTCGCAGTTGCCATACTACATACTACCTCCTGAAAATATATACAATGAGAAAAGGAAGAGACTGAAAAATACACCTTTCCGGGCCCTTCCATTCCTATAGTCAAATATAATAGTAGCTTTTTCAGAATTTTGCAACAAAAATTTTTCCGAAATTGGTTGCAAGGTACCCCTTCATTTCCAGAACCATGACGATTCCGTTCATATCCACCGGGTTCATTCCCGTCTTCGTGCAGAGAAATTCCAGTGCCACTTCCCCTGCAGACTTCACCAGCATTACCACTTTTCTTTCCAGTTCTGAAAGGTCCCTGTACTCCTCTTCACTGTGCTGTGCATCAAGCCCCATGGCCCTGCTCACATCATCCACCGTTACCACCGGCATGGCACCGTCTGCAATCAGCTTATTGGTTCCCAGGCTCCACATGCTGGTAATGTTGCCCGGCACCGCATAGACTTCCCGGCCCTGCTCTGCAGCAAGAGTTGCAGTTATGAGCGCTCCGCTGTCCCTTCCCGCTTCAATGACGGTTACCACACTGCAGAGTCCGGCAATAATCCGGTTCCTCTGTGGAAACATGTAAGGCATGGGCGCAGTTCCCGGAGGATACTCTGAAATCACGAGACCTTCTGTGCAGATTTGATTGTAAAGATTCCTGTTTTCAGCAGGATAGCAGATGTCCACACCACATCCCAGAACGGCGATGGTTTTGCCGCCATGCTTCAAAGCTCCCAGATGACCGAAACTGTCAATCCCCTTGGCCATACCGCTGACCACACAGGCTCCGGCCATTCCCAGTGACTTGCCTACCGCCATGGCGGTCTGTTTCCCGTATTCACTGCATTTTCTGGAACCTATTACGGCAGCCATGGGCATATTCAAAAGACCCATGTCACCAATGCAGTACAGTCTTTCCGGAGGATCTGTTATCATCCGCAGCTGCTTCGGATACCTGCTGTCACTTTTTTCTATCATTATTATGCTCTGCCGGCAAGTATTACAATTCCCGCTTCCAGACATTTTACTCACCCCCATCCTGATTTTCTCCCATTATATATCGGAAGGCAGAGGCAAGATGGTACATGCTCATATCACGGCATTGAGAAATATCGGCTATGGTTCTGGCTATGCGCATCAGTTTTACAACCCGTCGGGTACTCAGATGATACCGCTGTATCATGGACTCTACGAAAGCTTCTTCATCCTTTCCAAGTGGACAGAACTCTTTCAGATGACTCTCTTCCATCTGACTGTTCAGGAGGATTCCGCTGCCTTTAAAACGCTCTTCCTGCATCTGGCGGCCTGCCAGAACTTTTTCTCTCAGCCGATCACTGCTTCCCCCATCGTCTTCCTTCAAAGTTTTAAAATCCACAGGATAGACATTCACAAACATATCAATCCGGTCTGCCACCGGTCCTGACAGCCGTCCCCTGTACTGATCCAGCTGCGCGCGGCTGCAGGTACAGACATGATTCTCATCACCGTAATAGCCGCAGCGGCATGGGTTAGAGGCCGCTGCCAACAGAAATCTAGCCGGATAACGGTAAAGGAGACCGCCCCGAATCATACGGACTTCCTCTTCTTCCATGGGTTTTCTCAGTGCATCAATCTGCTTCCTCTCCATCTCCAGAAATTCATCGATGAAGAGGACTCCATTGTGAGCTAGAGATACTTCCCCGGGATAAGGCGTATTGCCGCCACCCATAAGCCCGGCCTTGCTGGTTCTGTAATCTGCCATGCGGAAAGGCCGGTTCATTACCAGAAGCTCCTTTTCTCCCAGAAGCCCTGCTACAGAATAAATCATGGTGGTTTCCAGCTGCTCTGCTGCCGTCATTTCCGGAAGAATTGTAGGAATCCGCCGTGCCAGCATAGTCTTTCCGCTGCCCGGAGGTCCCATGAGCAAAATACTGTGATTACCGCAGACTGCCGCTGCCAGTGCTTCCTTCACCTCCCAGTGGCCTTTAACCTGAGAAAAATCCAGGCCGTCCGGTACCGGAGATTTTGCCAGGCTGGTAAGATGCATTGCGGTCTGCGGCAAAGACTCCAGCCCGCAGATATAGTCAGCAGCTTCACGAAGATGTTCCACCGGAATGAGATGAAGCCCGCAGGCCCGGGCAGCTAAAAGTCCCTCTTCGTAATTTCCTTTGGGAAGAAACACGTGGCTCACTGCCGGATCTTCAGCCAGCGCACGAACCATGGGCAGCACACCTTTGACCGGAGAAATGCTTCCGTCCAGGCACAGTTCCCCCAGAAATCCACTGGAAGAAATCAGCTCTCTGGCCTGGCGTCCCCGGACTGCTCCGGAAGAAAGCAGAATTCCCACTGCAATAGCAAGGTCATAATGACTGCCTTTTTTATGCAGGTAGGCTGGTACCAGGTTAACCACAATCCGGCTCACCGGAAAATCAAAACCGCTGTTCCTCACTGCACTCTTCACACGCTGCCCCGCTTCCTTTATGGAGGTATCCCCAAGACCTACCACATAAAAGCCGGGAAGTCCTCTGGTTATATCCACTTCCACCGCTACCATTTTCCCTTCAATTCCGCTGACGGACGCGGTCTGTACTTTCGAAAGCATGATTACACCCCCTGAAAATCCAGCCCGTCATGCTGGCGGAGCAGCACTTCCACTACCTGAAACTCCACACCCGCAAAAGGTTTCCGGTATTCGTTCAGATACTGCAGAGCAGTCTGACGGATTTTCTGCTGCTTACTCCATGTAACAGCCTCTGCCGCCGTTCCGTAGTGTTCTCCACTTCGTGTTTTCACTTCCACGAAGGTAAGGATATCCCGCCGCAGAGCAATAATGTCGATTTCCCCAAACCGGCACCTGTAATTTTTTTCGAGGATTTCATAACCTCTTTCCTCCAGCATGAGTGCAGCCAGTTCTTCGCCCAGCCTTCCGGCTTCTTTTTTACGGCTGTCCCTTAATTCATTTTTTTCATTCATCTGGTTCTCCTTTCAGCTACGGCGAAAAGACAACCCACTTCATTACTGAATTTACATTATATTACATTTCTTGTCAACAAAAATGCCGGTCTTTTCCATCAAGTCCGGCAATTTCACATTATATACTTTTATTATCTGCTCCCGCGGCGCAGCAGTCTGCGTGCGATGCGGCGAGCTTTGCTGAGAATCCGGTTCTTTACACTCAGGGTATTTACCTGCCATTCCGGACGATTCATATCCAGAACAAACCGTTCCACAGCATCCGCAACCCCTTCCTCTTCATTGGAAGGTGCCACGTAATCAGCCAGTTCTTTCACTTCATCGGCACCATTTCCCATGGCCACACTGAATCCGGCTTCCGCCAGCATGGCCATATCGTTATGGCTGTCGCCGCAGGCCATAATTTCCCCCAATCCAACATCCAGCAGTTCGCACAAAGCAGCCAGTCCACTGGCCTTGCTTGTGGTAGCACCGCCGATTTCAATATTGTTGGCCATGGACGAAGTCAGAGTGATTTTCGGAATCTGCTGCAGTTCTCTGCGCATACGTACCTTTTCATTCTGGTCGCCAAACTGAATATTGATATTTTCAATATGTTCACAGTGCTGCTCCAGGAAACCGAGAATATTATCCACCGGAGTTCTTGTACGCATGGTATAGGCACGGCTCATGTATCCGCTGGCAGGTCCGTATGACTTCAGTTCTTCATACACATCGGCTCCGATATAGGCCTGCCCTCCGGTAAAAACTTCCACCGGAAACTGAGGATTTTTCCGAAGCAAAGCTTCAACAGCAGCGATTTCTTCCCTGCCGATGCAGTTTTCATACACAGTATCATAGCGGTTCAGATCCGTAATCACAGCACCATTAGAGGTAATTACATACTCCAGACCTTTAATCTGAAAAATATCATCGGGAAGCGCTGAAAAGACACGCCCGGTGGCAATCACCACATGTACACCCTTTTCAATTGCCGCTTCCAGTACACGGCGGGTACGTGGCGAGATATGTCCTCTTGTCAGAGTAGTCCCGTCCAGATCCAGTGCAATCATGCGGATATCGCTCATTATCTTACCTCCAGACATGCCAGAAACTCCTGATTATATACGCGGATCTGCTTCATGGTAGCATGGGTGTCATGACCGGGATATACGGTATATTCATTGGACCAGAGATTGATTACATCACGGCAGCTGCGGATCATTTCTGCAGGAGATCCGTCCTCCAGGTCGGTTCTGCCAAGATCTGTATCAAAAATAGTATCGCCGCTGAACACAACCTTGCTCTTTTCAGACAGGAAACATACAGAGCCTCCTGTATGACCCGGCGTATGAATGATCTGCAAAATTTCCCCATCCAGATTCAGTTCATCTCCATCACGAAGCTGTCGGTCGATTTTTCCTTTGTAATAATATGCGTCTGTTTCGTGAATCATAACAGGACATTCCAGCATATCAGAAACTCTTGCTGCTGCACCCACATGATCGTGATGATGATGAGTCAGCAGAATTCCCTCCGGCTTCAGTCCTTCTTTCTTCACAAAATCCGCAATTCGCTGCGGTTCATATCCCGGATCGATGATAAAACAGCTTCCGCCATTAGCCGTTCTTATAATATAGCAGTTGCTTTCCAGGGTACCGCCTACAAATCTCTTTATTTTCAAAACAGTCTTCCTCCTGTTACTTTTCATATTATATGTCTATTTTACATTATCTTTGGAACACTTGCAAATTAATTTATTTATGATAGAATAAGGTGTTAAGATATGTCTATTTTCCTATAAATTCAGGAGGTAAATACATGAAAATTGCGATTGTTGGCGCCGGCAAACTGGGTATTAAAGTAGCAAATGCCCTTTCAGGCGGCGATCACGCCATTACAATTATAGATACCAATGAAAATACGCTGAATAAGATTTCCCAGCAGCTGGACGTTCTTACCATCCATGGCAACGGGAAACAGCTGAGCGTACTGAAGGATGCCAATATTGGACATTTTGACTTTCTGCTGTCATCGACCGGAAGCGATGAAGAAAATATGGTCATCGCAAGTTTTGCAAGGAAGCTGGGCTGCAGCAAGGTTATCGCCAGAGTCCGCGATCCGGAACACATGAATCAGTTCGACTTCATCAAGGACACCATGAACATTGACCATATCGTCAATCCGGATATGGCCATTACCAATGAAATCTATAAATATCTGGTGGAAAAGTATACCCTGTCCAATGGTATTTTCACCACCGGCAAGGTTTCCCTGATTCAGTTCAAGGTAAACCGTTATAAACAGCTCATCGGTCTTTCCATGATCGGTGTTAAGGAACTTCTGCCAAACATGCTGGTTGTAGCCATCTCCAGAAATGGGAAGATTATCATTCCTCACGGCCAGACTGTAATTGAACCCACAGATTACCTCTACCTGATTGGTGAGAAGAGTGAAATTCACGAACTTCATAAAAAAGTTCACGAAAAAGGAAAGTACACCAACCTGCAGAAGGTTATGATTGTAGGCGGCGGTAAGACCGGGTTCTACCTTGCAGATAAACTTTCCGAATTCGGTATCGCAGTGAAAGTTATTGAAGTTAATAAAGAGCGCTGCTATTACCTGTCCACCCATCTTGATAACGTAATGGTTCTCCACGGGGACGCCATGGACACTTCCCTGCTGGAAGAAGAAAATATCGATGAGATGGATGCTTTCGTTACCTGCACCGGTTTTGACGAAGAAAACCTGATGCTGGCACTGATGGCCAAGCAGCGAGGTATCGAAGACGTAATCTCCAAATTCAGCCGTGAAGGTTACCGGGAACTGATTGAAAAAATCGGTATCGACATGGCCTTAAATCCGCTGAACATTGCAGCCAGCACCATTCTCCGCTATATTCAGGGCGAAAAGAAAATCATTTCTTCCCTGCTGATTCAGGGTCAGGCGGAAATCATGGAAATCATCGCTACCAACGATATGAAGCTGGCGAATATCACCTTAAAAGAGCTGCAGCTTCCTGACGGTGTACTGATTGCCGGCATTCACCGCGGTCAGGAGGTTATTATTCCAAACGGGGATACAAAGATTCTGGAAGACGATAAGGTTATTATCTTCTGTCTTCTTTCTGATATTGCCGAACTTGAAAAACTCTTACGTAAGAAACGTCACTTTTTATAGAAAGGATTTCCCATGAGCCATCGTCTTCGGGACACAATACTGATTCAGGGATACATTCTCCTGGTTATGGCTGCTGCCATGACAGTTCCCTGCTGTATTGCATTCAGCAAAAACGAGGAGCATGCCGCATCCGCATTCATCCTCACCATAGTTGGATGTATCATCTGCGGTGTAAGTATCGTGAAATACTGGAAACCTTCCCCCGTCCGAGTAAAATCCAGAGATGGGTATCTTGTTGTGTCTGTAAGCTGGCTGGTGGCATCTTTAGCCGGATCCGTTCCGTTTTATGCATCTGGGGCCATTCCGCATTTTATTGATGCCTTCTTCGAATCCTGTTCCGGCTTTACTACCACAGGTTCTTCCATTCTGACAGACATTGAAGCTCTGCCCGATTCCATTCTGTTCTGGAGGTCCTTTACCCACTGGCTGGGGGGTATGGGAATACTGGTTCTTGTAATGGCGCTTCTGCCTTCACTGGGCATCAGCGGCCAGAATATTGCCAATTCGGAAACACCAGGCCCTACCAAAGACAAAGTCACTGCACGTTTCTCTGAAACAGCCCGAGATCTTTATCTGATTTATATCGGCATGACCATCCTTGAAACCGTCCTGCTGGTAATCAGCGGCCTTTCCTGGTTTGATGCTCTGATTCACACATTCGGATCTGTTGGAACAGGCGGCTTTTCCAACTATAATGACAGCGTGGGTCACTTCAATAATGTAGCTGCAGAATGGATCATTATCGTATTCATGTTTCTTTCCGGTGTAAACTTCAATCTGTACTATCTCACCGGACGCAGTGGTCTTCGTGTTCTGGCAAAGGACGATGAATTCCGTTTCTATTCCTGGATTATCGCCCTTTTCAGCGGTATGATTTTCCTCTGCCGCAGTTTTACTGGCGGATTTGCAGGATTTCAGGCACTTGGAGATATCTTCCGTGACACGATTTTCCAGGTAGTTACAATCATTACAACGACCGGCTATATGACCGATGATTACGATGCATGGCCAACCTTCGCCAAGATGATGATTCTCACTCTGTTCTGTTTCGGAGGATGCTCTTCTTCCACCGGCGGAGGCGTGAAATGTATCAGAATTCTCGTAGCAGTCAAGCTGGTAAGCCGTGGGATTTCCCTGAAGCTTCATCCGCACCGGATTGCCAGTGTAACGGTTAACCGCCGTGAACTGAGCAATGATGTGGTTATCAATATTACAAACTTTATCTTTACGTATATTCTGGTTCTGGGCTGCGGCTTCCTGCTGATTTCTCTGAACGGCTTCGATTTCATTTCAAGTCTTTCAGCTTCAGCTACCTGTCTGGGCAATGTCGGTCCCGGATTTAACCTGTTTGGTCCAACCATGAACTTTTCCATCATGTCCGGATTTTCCAAGCTGATCTGTTCCTTCCTAATGCTGATTGGCAGACTGGAACTGTTTACCATGCTGGTGCTCTTTTCCCGTCATTTCTGGAATCCGAACAAATGTTATTAACCGCTGCTGATTAAAGGAGTACTTCATGCATCTGAATTATTCTGTCATGATTAAGGTCGTCGGTCTGCTGACCCTGATCGAAGGAGCTGCCATGGCACCCTGCATTCTG
>JAZNKW010000040.1:0-34672 GCA_045578745.1 Anaerovoracaceae bacterium | reverse complement strand
CAGGATGACATGGATCCGGCTGCGCTGGAAGTTCCTTATGCAGACCGTCCTGAACTGGACCGCTGGATTCTGTCCAAGTACAACCAGCTGGTTAAGGATGTTACCGAATACATGGATTCCTATGACCACATGAAGTCCGTTCGTGCCATGACTGACTTCGTGGCAGAAGACCTGTCCAACTGGTACATCAGAAGAGCAAGAAGAAGATTCTTTGCGGAAGAACTGACTGACGACAAGAAGAGTGCATACGCAACCACTTACGAAGTACTGGTTGGCGTAGCGAAGCTGATTGCTCCGTTTGCACCATTCCTGTCCGATGAAATCTACACCAACCTGACCGGTGAAGAAACCGTTCATGTTGCATACTTCCCTAAGGCAGACGAAGCTCTGATCGATAAGGGCGTAGAAGAAAGAATGGACCTGGTACGTGCACTGGTAACCCTGGGACGCGGAACCAGAGAAAAGGAAAAGATCAAGGTTAGACAGCCTCTGGGCAGCGTACTGGTTGATGGTAAGTATGAAGCAATCATCAGCGACCTGACTGACCTGATCAAGGAAGAACTGAACGTTAAGGAAGTTGTTTTCGAAAAGGAACTGGATAAGTACATGAACTTCTCCCTGAAGCCAAACTTCAGAGCTGCAGGTCCTGTGTTCGGCAGCAAGGTGAAGGCATTCGGCGGTGCTATGGCTAAGGTTAACGCAGCTGAATTCGTAGCACAGATGGAAGCAGAAGGCAAGGTTGCAATCGACCTGGACGGCGAAACATTCGAAGTTACCAGAGAACTGGTAGACATCAGAATCGCTGCAAAGGAAGGTTTTGCAGTGGCAATGGAAAACAACATCTTTACTATCGTTGACACAACTCTGACTGATGAACTGATTGACGAAGGTCTGGCAAGAGAACTGATTTCCAAGGTTCAGCAGATGCGTAAGCAGAAAGACTTCGAAATGATGGACAACATCACCATCACCATCGAAGCTGACGATGCAGTTAAGGCTGCAGTAGCAAAGCATGCTGAATACATTCAGAAGGAAACTCTGGCAGTAGCGATTGCTGAAGCAGAAGTTGCTGAAAAGTTCGACCTGAACGGTCACAAGACTGGTATTGCAGTAGAAAGAGTATAAATAACCCATGATGAATTTAAAAGATCTGCAGCTTGCAGAACTGGAAAATTTCATAAAAGAGCTGGGACAGCCTAAATTCCGTGCAAAGCAGGTATTTCAGTGGCTGTATAAGGACGGCGGCGTGACTGACTGGGATCAGATGACCAATGTGCCAAAGGCACTGCGGGAAAAACTGGCTGAAGAAGCCGATCTGGGGATTCTGAAGATGCTGCAGGTGCAGAAGTCCAAACTGGACGGTACCAGAAAGTACCTCTTCGAGCTTCAGGACGGCAACGCCATCGAATCCGTATTCATGAAATATAAGTACGGCAACTCCATCTGCGTTTCTTCGCAGGCGGGGTGCCGTATGGGCTGTAAATTCTGTGCATCCGGTATGGATGGACTGGTTCGAGATCTGACTCCCGGTGAAATTATCGGGCAGATTCTGGCAGCGGAAAAGGATACCGGTGAGAGAATCAATCATGTGGTTGTTATGGGCACGGGAGAACCTTTCGATAACTATGACAGCCTGGCTGGTTTCCTCCGTCTGCTTCACGATCCGAACGGACTCAATCTGAGCCTGCGGAATATTACAGTATCCACCTGCGGACTGGTACCGGGCATTAAGAAGTTTGCTGAAGATTTTCCTCAGGTGAATCTGGCCATTTCTCTTCATGCTCCAAATGATGAGATTCGGTGCCGAACCATGCCGGTGAGTAAAGCATATCCGATGCCGGAGCTTCTGGCTGCCTGCAGAGAGTATGCAGAAAAGACCGGCCGCCGTGTTACCTTCGAATACACCCTGATTAAGGGCGTAAACGATCAGAAGGAACACGCAGAGGAACTGGTACAGCGCCTGAGAGGCATGCTTTGCCATGTGAATCTGATTCCGCTGAACACTGTTAAGGAAAGCGGATTCGATACCACGGCTAAGAAAGATGCACAGGCATTCCAGGCACTTCTGGAGTCAAAAGGCATTCCGGCAACCATCCGCCGCGAGCTGGGGGATGACATCGACGGGGCATGCGGACAGCTGAGACTGACAAACCGTCGAAAATAGAAAAGATTTTGTACATTTCGTGTTAAATTCCCGTTGAATTCGGCAGGAATTTATTATATAATGAAAAAAATGCTCCATAAAACAGGGGCAAACATTTTTAGGAGGCGATTTACTATGGTGAAATTATTAGTAGGACATAAAGGAAGCGGAAAGACTAAGCAGATGATTGACCTGGCTAACGAAATGGTTGAAAACAGCAAGGGCAGCACTATTTTTATCAATAAGAACCAGAGACTGATGTACGATCTGAAGTACAGAATCAGAGTTATCTGCATGGAAGACTTTGAACACGTAACAAACAGCGACGAATACATCGGTTTCCTGTATGGCATCATCAGCTCCGACCACGACATCGAAACTATCTTCATCGACAGCATCTTAAAGCACGCTGACTTCAAGATGAGCGATCTGCCTGAATTCATCGACAGACTGAAGGACATCTCCAAGAACTATGGCATGGACTTCGTAGTAAGCGTATCTGCTGAAAAGGAAGAAATGATTGGCGTAGACTTCGAAGGATGCGAAATCCTGAACTAATCTTCTGACTGATTAAAACTGCTTTATATGGCGATGGCCCAGGCCATCGCCTGTATTGCTTTTTGGGGTGAAAAATAATGAACATTGCCAATGTAGAAAAATTCATGGAAGGAAGAAAACCGGGAGCCATCGGTCAGAGGAAGGACTGTGCTGTGCTGATTCCTCTGGTGGAACGGGAGGACGGACTGCACATTCTTTACGAGCAGAGGTCAACTGAAATGAAGACCCAGCCGGGCGATGTCTGTTTCCCTGGAGGACGGATGGAACCGGGTGAAACACCGGCAGAATGTGCACTGCGGGAAACGGAAGAAGAAATCGGAATTCCTGCGGAAAAAATCCGTGTTTTAGGGCAGTTTGACTCTATTTATGAGGTTTCTCATCTGACCATGAACACGGTTATTGGCGTCATAGAAGAAGATGACCTGGCTTTGCTGAAACTGAATCCGAAAGAGGTGGAAACTGTATTTACAGTGCCGTACCGATTCTTCCTGGAAACGGAGCCAATCCGCTATGAATATGAAGTGGTACAGAAAGTGGATGATTTTCCTTATGAAGCAGCCGGAATCCGGAAGGATTACCGCTGGCGTGTAGGGAAGAACTCCGCACCGATTTTTCACTATGGAGAGGGAAGCAAGCGGCAGATCATCTGGGGTCTGACAGCCCGGATTACCATGTGGCTTGTGGAAAAACTGGAAGAAGCAAAGGAGCAGAAACATGAATAAAAGAGAGCTTGCTGCGAATAAGACCGCGGAAGAATTAATGACGCTGGCTGACGAACTGGGACGGGGATACTTCCGCCAGGGACTCAACTGCACAGAATGTGTACTTCGCACCTTCATGGATATTTATGAAGTGGAGTTTCCGGATGAAATCATCTGTATGGCTACCGGTTTCGGAGGCGGTATGGGACATACCAAGAATACCTGCGGTGCCATTACCGGTGCAGTTATGGCACTGGGACTGCTGAAAGGACGCCGCAATCCATTCGGACCGAAGGAGGAAATGGGCGACAGAATCAAACACCTGCAGCAGGAAATTTACCCTGTATTCGGCGAAATGGTGGAAGAAATCGAGGCAAAATACGGCACACTGATCTGCCGCGAAATGTCTCAGCCTTTCGGCGATTTTGACTCCAAGCCGAGAATGCGCAACTGTATGGAAATCATCGGATACTGCGCACAGCTGGCAGTGAAGTATGCTGAGCAGCAGTAAACGAACTGAATAACGAAGAGCATGAAAAATGCCGGATTCCAAAGGAAGCCCGGCATTTTTTTATTCTGTTAATTCAAGTTTCAGATCTCTGTTTTCATCCAGAGAGTCATTGAGCATCCAAAACATCCGCTTCCAGTAGTCACCCAGGGTTTCTGAAAGTTTTGCCTGGCTTTTGACTTCAATTACTGTATGAACGGTGATGGATGCCAGTGCGTCATGAAGTGCGTCAAGATTGTTTCCTGCCAGTCGGTCTTCTCCAAGCTGACTGCGCAGTGCATGGAAAAGGGCTTCTCTGGAATCAATCGTGTTCCCGTCTATAACAATTCTGTTCATAAACTATTCCTCCCCGTAGAGCAGTTCAAAGGAATCATAATGATCTGCCGTATAGTAAATCAGTCCGTCGTTGGAATATACAAGACGTTCTGCACCGCGGCTGCTTTTTCCAAGGGTATTGATGTCACACTCATAATACTGACGGCCGTTTTTCTCAGGAAGAAGACCTTCGTAATTGCCGAAATTATCCCCACCGATGCATTTTCCGGGAGCGTAAGATTCCAGACCTCCGCCGTCCCAGCCAAGGGTTTTGGCTTCGGATTTTGTGATGAAGTTATCCGGAAGATGACCGAAAGCAGCAAGATATGCGGATACGTCTTCCGCAGTTGTGTAAATGCCGTTTTCATCCAGACCGGAAATGACTGTTGTGGAAGAAATATCATCCGGTGCATTGCCTATAAGATAAACAGCCAGAAGAAGTATGAGCAGGAGCACAGGGCCTGCTTTTTTCAGTAAGCCTTTCATGATTTCAGTTACCTCACATTGCTTTTGTATTTTTCAGATGGTTTTATTCTATAGAAACCGGTGGGAATTGTCAACGGATAGAAATGATGGCAGGGAGACCATATTTTGATGGGTAGCGGAAAAGGGGAAAGGGTGTTAAGGTAGATACATGGCATGCCACCTGAAGCAGAAGGCAATGCGCGCAAAGGGTTTTCTGCAGAGAGGAGACTGTTTATGAAAAAGAAGTTACTTACGTTATTGCTGAGTGGGGTACTGGTTTTCGGTACTGTGGGAGGTGCTGCAGCTGCAGAGAAAAACGGATGCAGCCTGAATCCGGCGCTGTCCGGCAATCTGCAGAATCTGCTGCAGCAGTACCTGTCAAAATATTTTGAGCAGAGCGTTCCGGAAAAGCCGGAGGGTACTGTAAAGCCTGAATTTCCTGAAAAGCCTGACCATTCCGGAACAAAAGCATCCCGGGTTGTAAATCTGGTGAACCAGCAACGTCAGAAAACAGGCCTTTCCGGACTGAAATCTGACAGTGAGCTGATGAGGCTTGCTCAGCTGAAGGCTGAAGATATGGCTGCAAAGGGGTATTTCTCACATACATCACCGACTTACGGTTCTGCCTTTGATATGCTGAAAAAGGCAGGATATTCTTACCGCACTGCAGGCGAAAACATCGCAATGGGGCAGAAAACTGCTGAAACAGTAATGAATGGCTGGATGAATTCTTCCGGACACAGAGCAAATATTCTTGGTACCGGATACACAAAAATTGGTGTGGGTTATGCAGTCAATGCAAAGGGAACACCTTACTGGGTGCAGATCTTTGCAGGCTGATGAACTGAGCCAATATTATAAGTAATGTCTTATTGCTGCGGCGAGTGTAAATCCTTTTTCACTTTGCCGCAGTGATTTAATTTTGGAAGAAATTGCGAAAATTTTACTTTTCCTTTTTACAGAATTGTATTATAATAAAGCTGATATTCTTAAATATACATAAGATATCAAGTATTTCTTTGAGGAGGAAAAAAATGAAGAAATTACTTTCTATGATGCTGATTTTAGCAATGGTATTCTGCATGGCAGCATGCGGAAACGGCGGCGATGCTCCTGCTGGCGATGACGGCGGTGATGCAGTAGTTGGTTACGACGACATCGCGGATACTATGGAATCCGCAGATGGTACTTACCAGATCGCAATGGTTACTGACGTAGGTCAGCTGAAGGATGGTTCCTTCAACGAATTCACCTGGAACGGCTGCAAGAAGTATGCATCCGACAATGGTCTGTCCTACAAGTACTATCAGCCAGCAAACGGAAATGCGGCAACTGACGATGACAGAATCAAGGCTATGACTGACGCTTGCGAAGCAGGTGCTGAAGTTCTGGTTACTCCTGGTTTCCTGCAGGAAACTGCTCTGAAGGCTGTAGTTCCTAACTACCCAGATGTACAGTTCGTATTCATCGACGGTTGGGACATGGGTTATGACAACCTGGTTGGCGTATCCTATCAGGAAGAACAGGCTGGTTACCTGGCTGGCTATGCTGCAGTAATGGAAGGCTTCACTAAGCTGGGCTTCTCCGGTGGCGGCGGCGGTGCTAACCCTGCATGTATCAGATACGGCTACGGCTATGCACAGGGTGCAGATGCTGCAGCAGCTGAAAAGGGTGTTACCGTAGAAATGAGATATTCCTGGGATTATGGTGAAACATTCTCCGCTTCTCAGGACCTGCAGGCTATGTTAGGCGGCTGGTATGAAGCAGGCACTGAAGTTATCTTCATGTGCGGCGGTTCCATGTTCAACTCCGGTACTGCTGCTGCAGAAGCTGCAGAAACTTACATCATCGGTGTTGACGTAGACCAGAGCCCTCTGTCTGATACTGTAGTAACTTCCGCTCTGAAGGGTCTGGATGCTTCCGTAATTAAGACTCTGACTGACTTCTATGCTAACGGCATGATTAAGGGCCAGTCCGTACTGGGCGCTGCTGATGATGCAGTTGGTCTGCCTGTAGACTCCTGGTCTCTGGAAAACTGGTCTGTAGAAGAATACGAAGCATTATTCGCTTCCATCAAGGCTGGCGAAGTTGCAATCGACAACACTGCTATTGCTGATCCTGCAGATTTCGGTCTGGCAAACGTAGAATTCAAGTAGTCTAAATCCTACGAAAAGAACTAACTGGATTTTTTAATCCGCATGAAGGGGGAATCTCGGTTCCCCCTTTTTTCAAATTTATGTATATCCTGTATATTCGGCAGCTCCTCCCGGATATGCATAGAAATAAAAAGTAAAGGCAAGGGATTCGTATGACATCGGAATATGTAATTGAGATGCTTAACATCCGTAAAGAGTTCCCGGGCATTGTGGCTAATGATGACATTACACTGCAGCTGAAAAAGGGCGAAATTCATGCTCTCTTAGGTGAGAACGGTGCGGGCAAGTCCACACTGATGAGTGTTCTGTTCGGTCTGTATCAGCCGGAAGCCGGAACCATTAAAAAGGACGGAAAAGAAGTTAAAATTAATAATCCTAACGATGCAACTGCGTTAGGCATCGGTATGGTTCACCAGCATTTCAAGCTGGTTGATGTGTTCACTGTTATGGATAATATTATTCTGGGTGCAGAAACAACGAAGTTTGGTTTTATCCAGAAGAAGGAGGCCAGAAAAAAAGTTCAGGAACTTTCTGAACGGTATGGTCTGAAAGTTGACGTGGATGCAAAGGTTGAAAACATTACGGTAGGTATGCAGCAGAGAGTGGAAATTCTTAAGATGCTTTATCGTGATAACGATATTCTGATTTTCGACGAACCGACTGCCGTACTGACTCCACAGGAAATTGATGAACTGATGGCAATCATGAAGGGATTTGCCCGTGAAGGAAAATCCATCCTGTTCATTACACATAAACTGAATGAAATCATGGCCGTAGCAGACCGTGTAACCGTACTTCACAAAGGTAAGTATGTAGGTACCGTAAATACCTGCGATGTAACCAAGCAGGATTTGTCTACCATGATGGTAGGACGTCCTGTTCAGCTGGAAGTTAAGAAGGACGAAGCGAAGGTTGGTGAAACCGTTCTGTCTGTAGAAAATCTGACCATACCTTCCAAGCTTCATAAAAATGATGCTGTAAAGAATGTATCTTTCGACGTAAAGCAGGGAGAAATCGTATGTATTGCCGGCATCGACGGCAACGGACAGTCCGAGCTGGTTTACGGTCTGACTGGTCTGGAAAAGGCGAGCAGCGGAAAGATTGTGCTTTGCGGACAGGATATCACATCTGCCAGCATTAAGAAGAAGAGCGAAGCCGGTATGAGCCATATTCCGGAAGACCGTCATAAGCATGGTCTGATTCTGGACAACACCCTGGAACAGAATATGGTACTGCAGAAGTACCATGAACCGCAGTTCCAGAAGTACGGCTTTATCCGTTTTGATGAAGTAAGAAAATATGCTGAAACTCTGATTGATGCATATGATGTACGATCCGGTCAGGGGCCGATTACTGTTTCCAGAAGTATGTCCGGTGGTAATCAGCAGAAGGCAATTATTGCCCGTGAAATTGACCGTGACAAGCCGCTGCTCATTGCGGTGCAGCCAACCAGAGGTCTGGACGTAGGTGCTATTGAATACATCCATGGACAGCTGGTTGCAGAACGTGATAAAGGTAAGGGAGTTCTTCTGGTTTCTCTGGAACTGGACGAAGTAATGAGTCTGTCTGACCGCATTCTCGTTATGTATGAAGGTGAAATTGTAGGCGAACTGGATCCTAAGAAGACTGATGCCAATGAGCTGGGTCTTTATATGTCCGGTGCGAAGCGTCAGGGAAAGGAGGAAGTGTAAATGCTTAGAATTGATCCTAAGACAGGAAAGCAGAAGTGGTACAGCACTGATGGCGCCAAGTCTGTTCTTTCCGCACTCATTTCCATCCTGATTGGTATGACTGCCGGTGCACTGCTGGTAGTTATCGTTGGCCTTAGCAAGGCTGAAATTACAGGAAACGGTATCTGGGAAGGTATCCGCCTGGTATTCCTGGGTATTCTCAGTACCGGACGTGATGGCGGTGCGCTGACCTTTGGTTTTAACCCGGTAAACCTGGGAAATATGCTGTTCCGTGCGACTCCGCTGATTATGACAGGTCTGTCCGTTGCAGTTGCATTCAAGACTGGTCTGTTTAACATCGGTGCTCCCGGTCAGTACCTGATGGGTATTGCAGGTACACTGTCCATCGCATTAACCCTTGGAAGTAACGGCTGTCCTGTATTCATCGCATGGCTGGCAGCATTCCTGGGCGGCATGCTGCTGGGTGCACTGTGGGGTGCAATCCCTGGTATCTTTAAAGCATACCTGAATATTAACGAAGTAATTACCTGTATCATGACCAACTGGATTTCTGCAAATCTGGTTACCTGGTGGTTTGATACCCATGAAGTATTTAAGAACTCCATGGAAGGCGGTAAGATTGGTTACATCATTCCGCTGAAGAACGTAGGTGTAGTTACCCCTAAGATGGGAATGGACGTGCTGTTCCCTGGATCCCAGGCCAACGGCGGCTTCTGGATTGCATGTCTGATTGCTGTAGCTATGTATATCATGATGACCAAGACTACCTTCGGCTATGAACTGCGTGCCTGCGGTTCCAACCGTCATGCGGCAAAGTATGCAGGTATTAATGACAAGAAGAACATTATCTTCTCCATGATGATTGCCGGCGCACTGTCTGCAGCAGGTGCTTCCCTGTATTATCTGGCAGGCAATACCGAGTTCTTCTGGTCCACATACTTAAGCTTACCTGCAGAAGGTTTCAACGGTATCCCTGTAGCTCTGCTGGCATCCAACCATCCGGTTGCAGTAATCTTCTCCGGATTATTCATGTCCATGCTGAACATCTGCGGTACCCAGTTAAAGTCCTTAACTGCTTATAACGAATATATTGCAGATATTATTATCGCTGTTATCGTATATCTGAGTGCCTTCTCCATGTTTATCAAGACATTGCTGAACGGCGCAGAAAAGAAGAAAGGAGGAAAGAAATAATGGTATTCTTAATTCAGCAGACCTTATTATTTGCAGTTCCTCTGATGATTGTTGCACTGGCTGGTGTCTGTGCAGAACGTTCCGGTGTAATTAACCTGGCTCTGGAAGGTATTATGATCTTCGGTGCCTTTGTGGGCGTACTCTTTATCCGCATCATGCAGGAAAATGATATTTTTGCAAAAGAACAGGCACAGATTCTCCTGCTTCTGACCATGGTTGTAGCAGCTATCTGCGGCGGTCTTTTCTCCCTGCTTCTGGCGTTTTCTGCGATTAATCTGAAGGCAGACCAGACGATCGGCGGTACTGCACTGAACATGCTGTCACCGGCACTGGTACTGTTCTTCATCATTCTGATTTCTCAGCAGACTACCATGGGTATGGCGACAGGCGGCGCAGGAAGCTGGTTCATGATCCGTCCGTCCACTTTCGGACTGCCGAAAGACCACAGCTGGGGTCCGTTTATTGATGTATTCATTAACAAGGTATATCTGTCCACATACATTTGTCTGGCAGTGTTTGTTATTGTATCCATCTTCCTGTATAAGACAAAGCTGGGCCTGCGTCTCAGATCCTGCGGTGAAAATCCACAGGCGGCAGACTCTCTGGGTATCAATGTTTACAAGATGCGTTATCTGGGTGTAATTCTGTCCGGTATGCTGGCAGGTATGGGTGGCTTTACTTATGCCCTGACTACAGCTAACTGTACTGCTTCTGGTGAAGTAGCAGGTTACGGCTTCCTGGCACTGGCAGTTATGATCTTCGGTAACTGGACACCTCTGAACATTGCTGCGGGCGGTCTGCTCTTCGGCCTGTTCAAGTGTATTGCAGCTACTTACCAGACACTGGATATCAATGGTGACGGTGTTTACCTGCTGGCAGAAATCGGCATCAGCCCGTATGTGTACAGAATGCTGCCTTACCTGATTACACTGATTATTCTGGCATTCACTTCCAAGAATTCCAGAGTACCGAAGGCAGAAGGTATTCCTTACGATAAGGGTAAGAGATAATTATAAAAATGAAAGGGTGTGGGAGCTGTTCCACACCCTGTTTTTAAAAAATAGAATTTCAGGAGAGAATATGTTTTTACCGATTACGAAAGAAGAAATGAATGCAAGAGGCTGGGACGAAGTGGACTTCGTTCTGGTGACAGGGGATGCCTATGTGGATCATCATTCCTTTGGCACAGCCATTATTGGCCGTCTGCTGGAAAGCAAGGGGTATAAGGTGGCAGTTCTGCCGCGCCCAAATTATAAATCCGCAGAAGACTTCCGACGTTTCGGACGTCCTCGCCTGGGATTTCTGATTAACAGCGGCGTGGTTGACTCCATGGTAAACAATTATTCCGTATTCCGTCACAGACGTAAAGTGGATGAATATGCTCCCGGCGGTGAGGCAGGGGGTCGTCCTGACCGTGCAGTGATTGTATATGCGGGAAGAGCAAGGGAAGCCTATAAAGGTGTTCCGGTTATCATCGGCGGTCTGGAAGCCAGCCTTCGCCGGCTGGGCCACTACGATTATTGGGAAGACAAAGTGCGCAAATCTATTTTGCTGGACAGCAAAGCAGACCTGCTGATTTACGGTATGGGCGAGCGTGCGATTGTGGAAATTGCCGATGCACTGGATTCCGGCATTGATGTAAAAGATATCACCTGGATCAAAGGAACCTGCTATCGTGCCAACCCGGCAAAACTTGACCTCACGGCACTCGCGTCCGCAGGGGACGATGACATGCCTGTGGTTCTGCCGGATTTTGATGAGATTCAGAATTCGAAGGAAAGCTATGCGAAGAGCTTTGCCATGCAGTACAGGAATAATGACGACATTATCGGCAAAACCTTAATAGAGAAATATACAGAAACTGCCTGCGTAGTGCAGAATCCGCCGCAGGAGCCACTCAGCCGTGAAGAACTGGATCAGGTGTATGCACTGCCGTTCGAAAATGAATGGCATCCATCTTACGATGCTGCAGGCGGAATTCCTGCCTTCAGTGAAGTGAAGTTCAGTATCGTAAGCTCCAGAGGATGCTTCGGAGGATGCAGCTTCTGTGCTCTGACTTACCATCAGGGTCGTCAGGTGAGAAGCCGTAGCTGTGAAGCCATCGTAAAAGAAGCAAAGGAACTGATAAAGAAAAAGGACTTCAAGGGATACATCCATGATATCGGCGGACCGACTGCCAACTTCCGTGATCCAGCCTGTCAGAAACAGCTGAAAGCCGGCGTCTGCCGAAACAAGGACTGCCTGTATCCGGGCGTGTGCAAAAATATGGATGTGGATCACAGCGATTACCTGAAAGTGCTGCGTGCAGTTCGTGGGCTGCCTGGCGTGAAGAAGGTATTTATCCGTTCCGGCATCCGCTACGACTATCTGATGGCTGATAAGAACCGTAAGGAATTCATGAATGAGCTTTGTCAGTATCACGTCAGCGGTACACTGAAGGTGGCACCGGAGCACATTTCAGAGCGAGTACTGTATTATATGAGAAAGCCGGGAAAGGATGTTTTCCTCCGCTTCTGTGAAGAATATAAGCGTACCAATGAAAAACTTGGGCTGAAACAGTACCTGATTCCATATCTTATTTCCAGCCATCCGGGAAGCCGCCTGGAAGATGCCATCGAACTGGCTTTGTTCCTGAAGGAATTCGGTTTCATCCCGGACCAGGTACAGGACTTCTATCCGACACCGGGAACCCTGGCTACATGCATGTTCTATACCGAACTGGATCCGTTTACCGGCGAGTCCGTATACGTGGCCAAAGACATGGAAGAAAAGAAGATGCAGCGTGCGCTGATTCATTATAATAAGCCGGAAAACAGAAATGCGGTTATTGCGGCACTGAACAAGGCAGGACGGGAAGACCTGATTCCGGTGCTGCTGCCTTACCGCCGTCAGGGACAGAAGCAGCAGAATACACAGAAAAGAAAAAAGAGGAATTAATACATGAGTCTTATTATGGAACTTCCGGGAATTCTGGAAGCTGGCAGAAAAGAATATGAAGAAATGAAAGCCGGAACATACTGCAGGACAGAGGAACTCGGGGACTGCAGAAACGGCTGGAAGAATATAATAGCATGTGCGGACAACGGACCTTTCATGAAGAACCTCATTGAAAAAGAGGACATGGCAGGAAAAATTCAGATGGTATACATCGACCCGCCGTTTTTCACCAAGGCAAACCACGAAGCAGTGATTCATGTGAACCGTCCCGGTGAAGAAAAAGGCACTCTGTCCGCAAAACATCTGGCTTATGACGATCACTGGAGCAGAGGAATTGGTCAGTACCTTTCCATGCTGGCCTCACGTCTCTATCTGATTCGTGACCTGCTTACGGATCAGGGTACAGTATGGGTACATCTGGACTGGCATGCGGTTCACTATGTGCGCCTGCTGATGGACGAGATTTTCGGTGCCGATCATTTCGTCAATGAAATCGTATGGACCTATAAGTCCGGCGGTGCCAGCAAGAAACATTTTGCGAGAAAACATGATACCATACTGGTTTACAGCAAGTCTAAAAAGTACTATTTCCAGCCGCTGAAGGAAAAGTCCTACAACCGCGGATACAAACCATACCATTTCAAGGGTGTGGAAGAGTTCCAGGATGAGCTGGGATGGTACACCATGGTAAACATGAAGGATGTATGGCAGATCGACATGGTAGGAAGAACTTCCCATGAGAGAACCGGCTATGCGACACAGAAGCCTGAGGCGATTCTGGAACGGATTATGGAAAGCTGCACCCGTGAAGGGGACATCTGTGCTGACTTCTTCTGCGGTTCCGGAACACTTGCCGCGGCAGCACAGCGGATGAACCGCCGCTGGATTTGTTGTGACCAGGGAAAACTTGCCGTTTCTACTACATACCGCCGTGCAGCAGATATGGATGATGTGAATGGGCAGGGATACTGCATTCTTGCAGAAGACTGCGGTACCGGAAATCTTTCGGCTGAATTGAAAGATGGTATGATTACACTCAGGGAATGTGATATTCAGCCTGATTATTCTGTTCTGGAGGGTAAAGATCTTCCGGAACTGAAAGCAGCAGCAGAAGAAAACCCGCTGCTGCTGATTGACAGCTGGAGCGTGGACTGGGATTTTGATGGAGAAATTCACCGTCCGAATATTATAAACTTCCGAAAAAAGGGAAAGCTTGACTTAAGCGTGCAGCTCCCTGAAGATAAGGACATAAAGTGCTGCAGCATTGCTGCTTATGATATGCTGGGCGGACGTTATCAGACTGTGATTGAATTATAATATCGAATATGTTCCGGCTGTGCAGCAGAAACGGAGGAGACCGGATGAAGAACGATGGAAAAAAGGGCAGGCGTTTTTTTACGGACCTGTTTGTTCTGCTGACTGCCTGCTGTACAGGAGCCTTTGCTACAACAGCCGTTATGATTCCCAATGGGCTGACCAGCGGCGGCCTGACCGGTATTGTCCGTATTCTGCAGACTTTCATACCTCTTTATTTTTCTGTCATGTATTATGCGCTGGCCATTGTCATCTGGATAGTGGTGGTACTGATGCTGGGCATGAAAGAAGGACGGAAAGTACTGATTGTTACGCTGATGTATCCTGCAGTTCTGATCATATTTGAAAAACTTGATTTTCAGCTGCTGGAAGAAAAGGACATCATATTGGCAGCCATCTTCTGCGGCCTGTTTTCCGGTGTATGCAGCGGGCTGGTATTCTGGCGTGGATATGCTTTCTGCGGTACGGAGTCCGTGGCAAAAATCCTGAAAAAGAAACTGCTGCCCCATGTGGCCATCAGCAAAATCCTTCTTGCCCTGGACTGTGCGATTATCATACTTTCGGGTTTTATTTTCGGACGGAATATTGCCCTCTATGCTCTGATAACACAGTTTATCAGCAGCAAGATGGTTGATTACATCCTGTACGGTTTTGAAACCAGAATCGTGCAGATGCAAATTATTACAGCCCAGACTGAAGCAGTCGCCGGCTATATCATGAACGATATGCACCGTGGTGTTTCCAGCTGTGATATCGTGGGAGAGTACACCGGAAAGCATCGGAAACAGCTGCTTGTCTTCTGTTCCCCGAGGGAAAGTATGGTTATAAAGAAATACCTGATGGGAACGGACCCGACGGCATTCGTGGCAGTTATGCAGGTGAATACGGTGTGGGGAGAGGGCCGGGGATTTACGGATATATCTGATGAAATTTAACTATATTTAACATACTTTTAACTTTTATTTCTGCACTAAAGAAGTTACAATAAGAGTATAAGTTCGACATCCGGATCTGCGGAACTGAAAGGCAGATCTGGTTTTAATGTAAAAAAGGAGAAATATAATCAACATGGACATTTTTGGAGTATTACAAATGGTTGGCGGGCTCTGCCTGTTCCTGTTTGGTATGGAAACCATGGGCGATGGCCTGAAAAGAGCTTCCGGCAGCAAGCTGGAATCAATCCTGGGAAATCTGACATCCAGTGTGCCTAGAGGCGTTCTGCTGGGTGCTGCCGTAACTGCAGTTATTCAGAGTTCCTCCGCTACAACTGTTATGATGGTAGGTTTCGTAAATTCCGGCATCATGCAGCTGCGTCAGGTTATTCCTGTTATCATGGGTGCGAATATCGGTACCACTGCGACTGCCTGGATTTTATCTCTGGCAGGCCTGGATGGCGGCAACTTCTTCATGCAGATGATGAAGCCTATGTCCTTCTCACCGATTCTGGCGGCAATTGCAATTGTCTTCATGATGTTCCTGAAGAGTGAAAAGAAATATAATATTGGTATGGTTCTCATTGGTTTTGCTGTGCTGATGTATGGTATGGATATCATGGGTGATGCGGTAGAACCTCTGAAGGATGTTCCTGAATTTGTAAGCATTCTGACCATGTTCAGCAACCCTGTTCTGGGTGTAGTAGCAGGTGCTCTGTTTACTGCAGCAATCCAGAGTTCCTCTGCTTCTGTAGGTATTCTGCAGACTCTGTGTGCAACAGGCGCTATCACTTACGGATCTGCGATTCCAATCATCATGGGTCAGAATATCGGTACCTGTATCACTGCAATCCTGTCTTCCATCGGTGCAAATAAGGGTGCAAAGCGTGTAGCTGCGGTACATCTGTCCTTTAACATGATTGGTACTGTGCTGTTCCTGGCTGCCTTCTATATTGCCAACGCTATCGTGAAGTTTGATTTCATGAATGATGCTATGGAACCATGGGATATTTCTGTAATCCACAGTATGTTCAATATTGGTGTTACCCTGGTTCTGCTGCCATTTACAAAGGCACTGGAAAAACTGGCATGCAAGGTTGTAAAAGAAACTGAAGAAGAAAAGTCCAGAGACACTACTCTGAACCTTCTGGAAGACAGATTCCTGGAAAGCCCGGACTTCGCTGCTTCCCAGTGCAGAACTGTAGTAGTTAAGATGGCTAACCTGACCAGAGATGCTATCAATGCAGCAATGAACCTGATTGATAAATTTGACAGAGATAAATGCGACTATGTATATCTGCTGGAAGATAAGATTGACCGTTACGAAGACGCACTGGGTGCTTACATCGTAAAACTGTCCAGACTGGATATCGGTCAGGAAGAAAACAAGATGCTGTCCATGATTCTGCATAATATTGGAGACCTGGAAAGAATCTCCGACCATGCGAAGAACATTGCAGAAACTGCAGAAGAACTGAACACTAAGGGACTGGAATTCTCCCCAAGTGCCAAGGCTGAAATCGCAGTATTCATGGATGCAGTAAGAGAAATCGTAGATCTGGCTGTAAATTCCTTCGAACAGGAAGATGTGGCTATGGCTGCTGAAGTAGAACCGCTGGAAGATGTTATCGATATGATTCACTCTGGTGTTAAGGGACGTCACGTTCAGCGTCTGCAGGAAGGTATCTGCACTATCGAACAGGGCTTCATCCTCAACGATCTGGGCACCAACCTGGAAAGAGTTGCAGACCACTGTTCCAACCTGGCTGTAGGTGTTATTGAACAGGCAAGAGGTCAGTTCGATATGCACCACTATCTGAGCGATGTGAAGAAATTCGACGCTGACGGTTTCGAAGAAAAGATGGCCAAGTACAGAGCAAAATACGCTCTTCCAATGTAATAAAATTGATAAGGGGTTATTCAGAAAACAGCTGTGCATACAGCTGTTTTCTTTTATTGCCTGAAGCGGCAGGAATGTGGTATACTTGTCTCAGAAAACAGGAGAGATTAAATATGAGTATTTTGAATCCAATTGAAAATAGAATACCTGTACTTGAAGACCGCCGGGAACTGCGAAAGCTGGTTTCCGGAGCATTGGACCTGGGGGAAGAGCTGCTGATCAGCGGTGCAGAAGTCGCAAGAGTGGAAGATACCATCCGACGTGTATGCCTGGCCTATGGCGCTGAGAGCGTCGATGTTTTTACCATTACATCTACCGTTATAGTTACCGTGGATTTTGGAGAGAACGGAAGTATTACACATACCCGCAGAATTTCCGGTACCAAGTTTAATCTTACCGCACTGGAAGCATTGAATGACATTTCGCGCCGTGCCTGCACATCCAGAATGGAGCCGGAACAGCTCCGCAGAGAACTGAAGCAGGTCAGCCGGCTGCCGAAGTATTCTTATATGCAGACCTGCGGAATCTGGGCCATGATTGCCGCCAGCTTCTCCATATTCTTTGGAGGAAACGGTTTTGATGCCTTTCTTTCCGGATGTATTGCGGCTGTTTTGTTCTTTGCGCAGAGCTTTCTTACCAAGCTTCGCATGAACAGCTACTTTTCTACAGTTCTGTGCAGCCTGCTGGGCGGTTTTCTGTCCAATATGGCATTTGAAGTATATCAGGGGCATGTGGAAATTCATCCATCCATGATCAATATCGGGATTATCATGCTGCTGATCCCGGGAATTACATTGACCACGGCTATTCGGGATATGTTCAGCGGAGATACCATATCAGGTCTTCTTCGATTTATCGAAGCACTGGTACTCAGTGTGGCAATCGCCTGGGGATTCGCTATGCTTGCTTCTCCGGGTTCTCAGACCTTCAGTGTAAATCCATGGCTGCAGCTTGCGGCTGGGATTGTGGGTTCGCTGGGCTTTAGCCTGCTCTTTAATGTACGCATTCCAAAGCGTCTCATATGGTGTGCTGTGGGAGGCGGAGTAGCCTGGGGAGTTGTACTTCTGGTGCAGCATTTCGGCGGAACCGAAATTGCCGGATACCTGGCAGGGGCACTGATTCTGACCGTATATTCAGAGATTTTGGCAAGAATCCAGTTCTGTCCATCAACCGTATTTATTGCCACTGCAACCATACCTCTGATTCCGGGGGGCTCCCTGTATAACACTATGCGGTTTGCCATGGATGAAGAGTGGAGCTCTTTCGCAGCGCAGGGACTGCGGACACTGGGATATGCAATTCTGATATCTGCTGGAATTCTGATTATTCATACGATTATGAATGCGTACCGGGCCTGGAAAACAAATTTATTATAAAAAATATAACCTTTCAGCAAGGCAAAGCCTGAGCTGGAAGGTTTTTTATTGATATTTTTAAATTTTAAGAATTTTCTGAAAATTTACTTTACAATCAAAATGTATGGTGCTATAATACGTCCATAAAATATATTACTAGTTTTAGAAAGGCAGAATTATCATGATTATCAAACTCGCAATGCTCATCCTGTTCTTCGGAACCACAATCGCAATTGGTATTCACTGCAGAAGAAGTGCTGCAGACGTACGCGGATTTGTTCTTGGCGGACGTTCTGTAGGTCCATGGCTGACCGCTTTCGCTTATGGCACATCTTATTTCTCTGCAGTTATTTTTATTGGTTATGCAGGTCAGTTCGGATGGAAGTATGGGGTTGCGGCAACCTGGATTGGCCTTGGAAATGCGCTCATTGGCAGTCTGATGGCCTGGGCAGTTTTGGGAAGACGAACAAGAATTATGACGCAGCACCTTGATGCTTCCACCATGCCTGATTTCTTCGCAAAACGTTTTCAATCCAGGGGTCTTAAGATTGTATCGGCGGCAATTATCTTTACCTTTCTCATTCCATACACAGCATCTGTGTACAACGGCCTGTCCAGACTTTTCGGTATGGCATTCAACATTGATTACTCCTGGTGCGTGATTATTATGTCTGTTCTCACTGCTGTATACGTGACCATGGGCGGGTACATGGCAACTGCAATTAATGACTTCATTCAGGGATGCATCATGCTGGTTGGTATAGCTGTTGTAGTTGTGGCCGTGCTGGATATTAATGGCGGTTTTCTCGGTTCTCTGGAAGCAATGGCAAATGTAAGCGGAACTTCTTCAGCGGAACAGATTCCGGGAATATTTGCATCTTTCTTCGGTCCGGATCCTCTGAATCTGCTCGGTGTTGTAATTCTGACATCCCTTGGCACCTGGGGACTTCCGCAGATGGTCGGAAAATTTTATGCGATCAAAAGTGAAAAGGATATTAACATTGGTACAATCGTATCGACCGTGTTTGCACTGGTTGTAGCAGGTGGGTGCTATTTCCTGGGTGGATTCGGAAGACTGTTCAGTGAAGTGATTGAATACAATCCTGCAAACGGCATCCCAATATATGATTCTATCGTTCCGTCCATGCTTTCCGTACTGCCGGATGTGCTCATCGCTGTTGTAGTAATGCTGGTACTTTCTGCATCCATGTCTACGCTGTCCTCTCTTGTACTTACATCCAGCTCTGTACTGGCACTGGATCTGGTAAATGAAACTGCGAAGGAAAAGATGGATGAAAAGAAAACGGTTCTCACGATGAGGGGCTTCGTAATTGTATTTATCATGTTGTCTGCAGTAATCGCCCTGATTCAATACAAGTCTTCCGTAACCTTTATCGCGCAGCTGATGGGTATTTCCTGGGGTGCTCTGGCAGGAGCTTTTCTGGGGCCGTTCCTGTACAGCTTATACTGGAAGAGAGTGACACGTACAGCCGTTTGGGCAAGTTTTGCATGTGGTGTGGGACTCACAACAGGCAATATGATTTTGGGAATGGCGGGAAAGGCTATTTTTGAAAGTCCAATTAACTGCGGTGCGGCGGCCATGCTTCTTTCCCTCATCATTGTTCCTGCAGTAAGTATAATTACGCCAAAGCCGAATTGCACAATCATGGATGAAATCTTCGGATGCTACGATGAAAAGGTGGAAGTCAGCAGAAAGAATGCACTGGAAGACTGATTGTATGCGGACAGAAAAATGAATGGTGAATGGAGTTTACAAGAGATATTTCCTGTGTTAAACTTTTTGTATTCTTATAATGAAAAGAAGGAGCGTATCACTATGATTTACCCTGAAAAACTCTTCAAAGACCCGCAGCAGGATGTTCTGGTTCGTCCGTATAACGACACCATAATTATGGAAAGTCACGGAAGCAAGCTGTTCCTGCGGCTTCATATACCTGCATTTGATGATATGGAAAGCACCTGTCCTGTAGTTCTCATGCTGCATGGATATCCGGGAAATGAGAGAAACTTTGATATCGCTCAGTCTCTGCGCATGGCAGGGATGGCAGTGGTGCAGTTCTCTTACAGAGGTGTCTGGGGGGCACATGGTTATTACTCCTTTACACATATTATTGAAGACACCCTTGCAGTAGCAGATTGTATCATAGAATGTGCTGCGGAATACCGGATTGACCCCAAAAGATTATATCTTTTCGGCCACAGCGTGGGAGGTTTTGCGGCAGTAAATTCTATGGCGAAAGGGCTGCCTGCTGCAGGTGCGGTTCTCCTGTCGCCGTGTGACATGGCGTTCAAATATCTTCATCGTCCGGAAGAGTGCGATAATCTGATGGAAAGTCAGACCAAAGGCTACTTTAATATTCCTCATGATACTTATATTGTGGAAAATCTGGCAGCCAATGCGGACGAATGGCTCTTTGTCAATGCGGCTGACCATCTTAAAACTGACATTCCGTATGCTTTCATCGGCGGCACCAGAGACGGGCTGACACCGGCTGACGGACATATTTTCCCTCTGATGGAAAAGATGAAAGCACGTGGCGCCAATGTTTCCTATGTGGAATTTGATGATGGTCACGATTATCCTGCAACCAGAATGCAGCTGACACGGCAGATTGTATCTTTCCTGGCTGAGATGGATCAGAAATAACCTGTTGGCGAATTCCGTAAAATGTGGTAGAATGGCTGTAGCATTTTTTTAAAGGAGACTGACAAATGGATTTACAGAAAAAAATAGATGCCATTCTGGAAACCGGTGTGGCACCGACCGTTGCAATCGTTAGAATCGGAGAGGCTGAAGAAGCGAAGGCTTTTGAAGAACGTGCGCAGGTGGCAGGAAATGCTTTTGCAGTAGCAATCGAAAAGTTTATCTTCCCGGAAATATCCGATGAAACGGATGTAATGGATGTTCTGGAAGTGATTAATGATGACCCGATGCTTCATGCACTGATTATCCTCCGCCCGCTGCCTGAAAAGTTCGATGAACTGAAGATCCGCAGCATTCTGAATCCGGCTAAGGACATCGAAGGCCGTGCATGGGGAAGCCTGGCAGCAGCTGACGACGAAACCATGCAGAAATTCCTGGAAGCTGTAGCAGATGCGGCAGCCGCACAGATGGCAGAAGCAGAAACTGAAGAATAAAGTAAATATGAAACACAGAAAGCCCCGGCAGTGATAAACTGAACCGGGGCTTTTGATATGCAGTTATTATTCGATTTTTTCAAAATCTGATGCAGGATGTTTACACAGCGGGCAGATGAAGTCTTCCGGAATCGGATCGCCTTCGTAAACATATCCGCAGATTTTGCAGATCCAGCCGACCTTCTTTTCTTCGATCTTTGGCTGTGGCTTTGGTTTGATGTGAGCGAAATAGTAAGCGTATGTAACGGATGGATCCGGTGAGATTACCTGCGCTTCCGTTACTTCTGCAACGAAGAGGGTATGGGTACCATAATCGTGAGTATCGATAACCTTGGCAGAAATAAAGGAATTTACACCTTCCGTTACGTAATACAGACCGTTGGCACTGCGCTGGCAGGAAGCTTCAAAGCCGTCAAACTTGTCGGTATCACGGCCGCTTGCAAAACCAAACCGCTTGAATGTGTCGAAATCTGCCTTTTCTGACAGAACAGAAAGGTTGAAGACGCCAGTATTCATGATCATGTCGTGAGTGTAGTTGGCCTTGTTTACTGCGATGTTAATGCGTTTTGGCGTATCTGTCAGCTGGGCAGCGGTATTGATAATACAGCCGTTGTCCTTTTTGCCATCCTTTGCAGTGAGAACAAAGAGGCCGTAGGAGAACTTGAACATGGCTTCGGCCTGGATTTCGCCGCCTGCAACTTCAGCACCGGTAACTCCAGCAGAAGCAGCCGCAGGACGCTGGAAGACAGGAATGTTTACTGCCAGTGCACTTACCAGTGCATCAATTTCCGCAAGCTGGTCTTCCCTGAGAGACGATTTCAGTGTGATCAGATTGTCCAGAATGTTCATATCCTTGCACCCTGAAAGAATTTCTCTCATCAGTTTACCGCTGGTCGGGGCCCAGGATCCGTTTTCAACCAGGGCAACGGTTCTGTTCTGAATATTGTGAGATGCCAGATCATGGAGCAGTTCTTCCATGGAAATAAAGATTCCGGCATTATATGTGGTGGAGGCAAAGACAAGGTGACTCCATTTGAAGGCGGCTGCCACGATATCACTGGTTGGCGTTACAGAAACGTCATACATAACAGTGCGGATACCCCGGTCACGGAGGCGGCTGGAAATAATTTCGGCTGTATTTTCCGTATTGCCGTAGACTGATGCATAGGCAATCATGACACCGTTTTCCTCCGGAGTATAGGTAGCCCATTTTATATATTTATCGATATAGTCTTCTAGGCCCTGGCGCCATACAAAGCCGTGAAGAGGGCAGATCATCTTGATGTCCAGAGGATGTATCTTTTTCATCATGGCCTGAACCTGGTTTCCATATTTTCCAACGATATTGGCATAGTAGCGGCGTGCTTCATCCATATATTCACGTTCAAAATCCACTTCATCCGCAAAAATTGCACCGTTCAGTGCGCCGAAGGTACCGAAGGCATCAGCGGAAAAGAGAACCCTGCTGGTGGCATCATAGGTTATCATAACTTCCGGCCAGTGAACCATCGGTGCCATCATGAACCGGAGCTCATGATGCCCGGTATTCATAGAGGAGCCTTCTTTCACAACGAATGCTTTCTGGCTTACATCCAGATGGAAGAACTGGCTGATCATGTTTACGGTCATCTGATTGCAGACTACGGTTGTATCAGGATAACGGAGCAGAAGCTCTTTAAGAGTAGCAGAGTGGTCCGGTTCCATATGCTGAATGACAACAAAATCAAGATTGCGTCCATTCAGTGCATATTCCAGGTTGTCAAAGAATTTATCACCGACAGCCTTGTCGACTGTGTCAAAAAGCACGGTCATGTCATCCAGCAGAAGATAGGAATTATAGGAAACACCATCAGGAACGGAATATACACCTTCAAACATGGCAAGCCGGCGGTCGTTGGCGCCGACCCAGATCAGGTCATCCAATATTTTTTTCGTACAGTACATGGGAAACCTCCTTTAGTTCTTATAGTATCTTAACTCTATTTTACACCATTTAGACCGTAAGAAACAACCGGAAAAAAAAGCAGAAACTGCTTGACTTTTTAATCTACTTGCTGTAGAGTAAAATGAAGAGCAGCTCTACAACGAGTAGAGCTAAAGAGAAGGAGGGGTATCTCATGATAGAATACAAACTTGCAGAAGCGGAATCCCGGTTTGCGGAACTGATCTGGGAGCATGAACCGGTGGCTTCCGGTGAGCTGGTGAAGATGGCGGCAAGGGAACTGGACTGGAAGAGCACTACCAGTTATACGGTGCTGCGGCGGCTCTGTGACCGGGGGCTGTTCCGAAATGAAAATTCGACGGTGACTTCCGCAATCAGTCGGGAGGAATTTTACAGCCACAAGAGCCGGGAGTTCGTGGAGGAGTCCTTCGGGGGATCTCTGCCAAAGTTTCTGGCAGCGTTCATGGGGAAAAAGAAGCTGAGCGAGGAGCAGATTGCAGAGATTCAGAAGATGATTGAAGATTATGAATAGGGGAATAGTATGGAAGCAGTATTTTTGGATGTATTAAATATGAGTTTTACAGCCAGCTGGGTCATTCTGATTGTGATGGCAGCGCGGCTGATTCTGAAGAGCGTGCCAAGGTGGATTCTGTGTCTGCTCTGGTGTGTACCGGTGTTCCGGCTGCTCTGTCCGGTAACCTTCGAAAGTGTGCTGAGTCTGGTGCCGGTGAAATCCCAGCCCATTCCGGAAAATATTGCCATGCAGCGGGCACCGGAAATCGACAGCGGTTCCTTCATGGTGGACACGGTAGTGAACAATGTGCTGGCCACACCGACCTTCACACCGGATGAAGTGACCAGCGCCAATCCGCTGCAGATTTACCAGTTTATCGGTGCCTGGATCTGGGTAATCGGAATCGTTGTGCTGGCTGTGTACAGCCTGGTTTCCCTGTGGAGGCTTTATGGCCGGCTGGCAGAAGCGGTTCCGGCTGACCGGAATATCTACTGGTGCAGGGGTCTGGAGACCGCCTTCGTAGTTGGTCTTCTGCGTCCCAAAATTTATCTGCCATTAGGTCTTGGCCCGTCTGAGTCTGCCTACATTCTGCGTCATGAGGAGATTCATATCCGCAGGATGGATCACTGGCTGAAGGCTATTGCCTTCCTTGCTGTGGTGGTGCACTGGTTCAATCCGCTGGTTTGGATCATGTTTACGCTGGTTTCCAGGGACATGGAAATGGCCTGTGATGAGGCAGTTATGGCTGAACTGGGAGATAATAAAGACATGAAGAAAGCCTACTCGGCTTCTCTTCTGAACCTGGCAGCAGGCCGCCGCATTATGACTGGAACACCGCTTGCTTTCGGCGAGGGTGATGTGAAGAAGCGGGTGCAGAATGTACTGAACTTCCGCAAACCCAAGACCTGGGCAGTGGCGGCAGCGCTGGCTGTATGTATTTTGCTGGGTGTGGGGCTAATGGCAAATCGTGTGGACAGCCGGGTGCAGATTGGTCATCTGGACAGTCTGGATGACCTGGGGGACAGCGCCATCAAGGGCAGCATCGAGCTGTGGTACGAGCAGTGCAGGCACGAAGCGGGTGTGATTCACACCTATCCGCTGGAGGATGATTACGTGGGGCCAAAGGAAGATGGCTATCTGGTCTACTACCATCACGGCACCGACCACTACTCCTGGTTCGAAATCCAGGCAAAGGCGAAAGGGGATGACCTGGAGTTTGAGATTATAGAGCATGATGCGGTCAGTGAAGAGCATATGAGCTCGGAGGCATTCGCCATCGTGCGGTTTAAAGAAGGGGAGTTTCCGCTTTCTGCTGTGATGGATGTGGATGAAGAGCTGGCCGCAGATGCCATCGCCAACGAGAGCAGCCCGCTGCCGCCAAACGAGGCACAGAATATGGCCTACATCTGTGCGCTGGATGGGATTCTGAAGGATGGAATCTTTCCGGACAGTTCAGTTATGGCACCGGAACTTACTTCTCAGACAGATGCCGTTACGTTCGCAGTGTGCGACGTGGATGCGGATGGTTCGGAAGAGCTGATTATCAATTACAACTTCGACATTATGGCGGCAAAAACCACGGTGATTTATGATTATAACCAGGATCAGGATGCTTTGCGGGCGGAATTCTCCGGCTTCCCGAAACTTACGTATTATGATAACCTGACCATTGAGATGGGCTGGTCCCACAACCAGGGCCGGGCAGGAAACCGGGATGATTTCTGGCCATATACGGTGTACCAGTACAATCACGCCCTGGATACCTATGAAAATATGGCCAGCGTGGATGCCTGGGATAAGGAACTGACTGAGACTGGTCCCGGCGGCGAAGACTGGCCTGCAGAGCTGGATAATGGTGAGGGACTGGTGTACTGGATTATGCAGCAGAACAGCAACTACGATGCGTCTGATCTGGTCAGCGCGGAAGAATACAGAAAATGGCGTGAAATGAACTTTGGCAGGGCTCATGAAGTGGAAATTCCGTTCCAGCCGCTGACCACAGAGAATATCGCAGCCATTGCAATGCCGCGCGTGAGTGCCGTTTCATAAAACGTTGGAAATGTTTTTCGAATTGTGCTGAAAACAACATTTCGATATGATTGAATGATACCATAAATAAATATGACCAAAGAGACGATAAACCTCGGATACAGATGTATTCGGGGTTTTTTCATGCCGGAAAGATGTACCGCTATGACATGGCGATACGTAACCTGAAGATAAATCATACCATGAATTAGTTGACATTGCCAATGGACAGGCATAAAATATGTACAATGTTATACGAAATGGAGGACTGAACATGAACGAAGTATATGAATTTTTAAAGAACGCAGGTGTTTATTATCTGGCTACAGTGGAAGGTGACCAGCCGAGAGTACGTCCATTCGGTACCATTGACCTGTTTGAGGACAAGCTGTACATTCAGACAGGCAAGGTGAAGCCATGTGCACACCAGATGAAGGCCAATCCAAAGGTTGAAATTTCAGCCATGACCGCTGACCACAAGTGGATCCGTATCGCGGCAGAAACGGTGCTGGATGAAAATATCGAAGCACAGAAGCACATGCTGGATGCTTATCCGAATCTGCAGGCCATGTACCAGCCGGGCGACGGCAACACAGAAGTATATTATCTGAAGAATGCTGTGGCGCAGATCTGTTCCTTTACCGAACCGCCGGTAGAAATCAAATTCTAGGAGAATTTTATGAGCAAAATTATTCTGAGGGATGCTTTGCCGGAAGATGCGGCGGCACTCCTTGCGATATATAAACCATATGTGGAACAGACGGCGATTTCTTTTGAATGCGCAGCACCATCACCCGAAGAGTTTGAGAAACGAATCCGTACCATCTCTGCAAAATACCCATATCTGGCTGCAGAGGCTGACGGACGGATTGTTGGCTACGCCTACGCTCATGAATTCGGAGAGCGGGAAGCCTATAACCTGACTGCTGAACTTTCTGTTTATGTGGAGCGTGACGAGCGTCGGGGCGGCATCGGGCGGATGCTCTATGAGGAACTGGAACGCAGACTGAAGGCGGATGGCTATCACAGCATGATTGCCGTAATTACAGCACCGCAGACAGAGGAAGACCCATATTCCAGCCTGGACAGCCAGAAGTTCCATGCTCGGATGGGCTTTGCGAAAGCAGGCCGCCTCCATCAGTGCGGCTTTAAATTTGGACGCTGGTATGACGTGGTGCATATGGAAAAACTGATTCAGGATAAAACAGGAAGACTCTGAGGAGGATTTCCGGTTTTTTATGTGGCAGGGTCTTCTCAAAATCGGTCAATAGGGGTATCCTTAAATATATATTGACCGAAGCGGTCAGCAAGGGGGATGTATGAACGAAAAATTTTTTTCCCTGCCGGAAGATAAGCAGCAGGATATTATAAATGCAGGTTTTCGAGTCTTTTCCGAGAACTCCTATAAGAAGAGTCCAACCCGTGAAATCGCAGCAGAGGCTGGTATCAGCAAGTCCCTGCTGTTTCATTGTTTCCAGAACAAAAAGGAACTCTATATGTATCTCTGGGATAAGTGTGCAGAGGTAACCATAGATCATCTGACCAGGTCCGGCTGCTATGAACAGACGGATCTGTTTGAAATGATGCACAGGGGAATGAAAGCAAAACTTACACTGATAAGAAAATATCCGCGGCTGGGAACATTCATCATCAAAGCATATTTTGAAAAGGACCCGGAGGTACGTCCTGCTGTACAGAAAAGCTTTCAGAAGTTGCTGGATTTTAAGGCCGCCAAAACCCTGAAAAATGTAAATCCGGAGGACTTTATCCCAGGTATCGATATTGAGCAGATGTACCGCCAGATGTACTGGGCTTCGGAAGGCTATCTGTGGGAAAAAGTCCAGGGAGCAGAGCTTGATGTGGATCAGATGGAGCAGGATTTTGAGGAGATGCTTACATTTTGGAAGCAGGTATATCTGCTTCCAAAATGATTAGGAGAAAGTACAGTAATGAATAGAAAAAATCTTCTTAAATATGGGTTGTTCAAATACACTGCAGGTGCTGTTCTCATCGGCCTGATGCTTTTCCTTCCTGCGGGAACCCTGAACTATGCAGGCGGCTGGCGGTTTCTGATTCTGCTCTTTGTGCCAATGCTTGTACTGGGGATTGTGCTGCTGCTGAGGGCTCCGGAACTTCTGGCAAAACGTCTGCAGCACGGTGAATCTCAGGATGACCAGAAGAAGGTCATCGGACTGAACGCGCTCCAGTTCATAGCCATGTTTATTCTGGCGGGACTGGATTACCGATTTGGATGGTCAGAACTGCCGGAATGGGTGATATGGCTTGCTTCGGGGATTTTGCTGGTAAGCTACGGACTTTATGGTGAAGTCATGAGGGAAAATGCATGGCTTTCCAGAACTGTCGAGGTGCAGGAGGGACAGCAGGTTGTCGATACAGGGCTTTATGGGATTGTGCGTCATCCAATGTATGCTGTGACGGTCTGGCTTTTCCTGTCCATGCCGCTGGTGCTTGGTTCCTGGGCAGCGTTTATCGTTATGCTGCCATATCCCGTGCTGATGGCAATGCGGATCCGGGGCGAAGAGACCCTGCTGGAAGCAGAACTTGCAGGATACCGGGAATACAAGAAAAAAGTACGCTGGCGAATGTTTCCGTTTATCTGGTAAATGAATTTATGCACAGGAAAGACTTCCTGTGCATATGTTATTCTTGCCAAAAAATATACGGTGTGTTACGATAGTGAAAAGAATTCCCATGCTGAAAGGAGCAGGAAGATGAAGAAGAAGAGTATGGCTGTGCTGCTGGTTCTGGCACTGATTGTTACAATGATACCGGCAGGCGCATTTGCAGCAGTAGAAGAAGTTGCAGAACCGATTGAAGTAACTGAACTGATTTCCAGTGAAAATCTGGAGCACAATTTCGTGAAGGTAACTGCAAACGGCAGTTCACTTACCGTGGAAGTGGAAACCCCGATTAAGGCAGAAGTGGTGAGCATCGGTACCAGAAGTGTGGAACCGAACACAAAAAATGCATGGGCGGGACGTATGTTCCCTGAAGAAAAGGATGGCTATTATACATTCACAGGAACAATTTATACTTACGGCAAGTATGCAGTGAAAGAAGGGGATCATGTTGTTTATATGACCATGTATCCTGATGGGGAAGATAATAAGGATACTTCCTATATCTTCTATAAGAACTGCAATATTCGCGTGAAGAACGGACAGTTCTCCATTCTTCAGTACGAAACCATTACAGAGCAGAATGAAAAGATGGCAGTCAAGGGTGCCAAGTATAAGAAGAGCCGCTTTACTGATAAGAAGCTGAGCGATATCAAGGGACTGCTCTTTAAGGATCCTGTAACCAAGAAAACAGCATCTGTAACAGATAAGAAGGTTGCGTATTTTAAAAAGGTTGCACAGTCTGTAACCAAGGGTGCAGAAACAGACTATGAAAAGGTATTGAAAATCTACGAATATGTAGCGAAGAACTTCTACTACGATGACGTGGCTTTCAGCACAGGAACCAAACAGTATACGGACCCATATAAGAACCTGTATAATCTCCGAAATAAGAAAAAGAGTGCCAACAGCACCTCTGACGGTAAGGTTGCGACTGTATGTACCGGTATGGGCGGTATCGTGGTAGCACTGGCACGTCAGCTGGATATCCCGGCACGTCTGGTAAACGGACATCATGTAGGACTTGGTTCACAGCAGTATAATAACTGGAGCACCGAACCGGATCCGGAAAAGGTAGACCACTGGTGGGCAGAAGTCTATGTAGACGGACGATGGATTGTAGTCGATCCAACACCAGGAAACAGCAATAAATGGAACCGCTCCAAGAATACCTGGACCAAGACCGGCATCACCAACTACATCTATTTTGACCCGACACCGGAACAGATGGCTACATCCCATGTAACCTATACTATCCGCGGAAAGGACCTCAAATAATTTTAAGACAATACAAAAGTCACCTGATTATTCAGGTGACTTTTCATTTTCATATTCAATTGCAATCGGATCGTGGACTTCTTTGAGATGCTTCATTCTGCGGAAGTAGGAACTCATTTCGTCAGCCATACCGGACAGACGGTTCAGTATGCCGGAGAAATCCTTCAGCATTTCATCATCCTGATAATAAGGATATACGATGTCATGGTCAATCTCGGACCAGCCTTCTTCGAAGAGGGTTCTGCCCTGAATTTCCACATAATAACCTTTGTATTTAATGATGTAGTGGAGGGAACGGTAAATTCCGTCCGCCTTGATATCAATCAGGGTATCGTCGTAGATTTTGGTATCGCCGGAACGCTTGTAAACTTTCGGCCGTTCTGCGATGTAGAAATGATCCGGGTTCTCATCAAAATCCACCAGTCTGTCAGTTACGTACAGCTGCGGATTGTTTTCGAATACACTGGTGATGTAATTATGGAAGTGAATCCAGTCCTCACGGTACAGGAAGAATACACGGATACCGATCAGGTCAGTAATGTATCTGTGGAAGTTGGTCTTGTCCAGATCTGCATACTTTTCCGGATTTTCTTTTTTCTTACGGATGATTTTTTCCAGCAGGTGACCCTTTTCCTTCACACGGTAACGGTAGGAGTGAATTCCTGCACGGTCGATATCATAAAGATACTGGTCGATAAAATCCTTTCCCAGCTCTCTCAGATGGTCTTCAACCTTGGCATATTCTTCAGCGATTTCTTCCAGTTTGGACCATTCTACGCCAGCCTTTTCAAAATCTTCCGGTTTAATGTTATATTCTTTTAAAAAGATTTCTTTATTCATATTCTGATTCCTCTGATTCATTTTCTGAGTGAATTTTACTGCATTATATTATACCTCAATTTCAGACCGGTGGCAAACAGTAATTCCATGCAGACAAAGTTAAGAATTATGACGACATTACAGGAAATTTGTGATATACTGAAATGGTAACTTCAAATACAAGGAGAGTGCGGAATCATGAAATATTACACTAAAGACTGGTACTATCTGATGCAGAATCTGAATCTGGCTATGGATATGGAACCTGTTCTGGATAAGGAATACACAGAAGAAGAAATGCAGGAAATGTATCAGCAGGCGCTGGCACAGTCTGTAGAAAACAATACAAAGTTATACGCATTAATGGGCCGTTCCGTTGATGTGGCTGATCTGATTGCAGATTTTGAAAAGGCATTCACCGAAAAATGCCAGCATGTACTGGACAGATATCCTGACTGGGTTGGCGAATTGGTAGATCCGCGTCTGGCAGCACTGGGAAAACTGCCGAAGACCGTACACCGCCAGCTTTCCAGAATTGATGCTGAAAATCTGGAAACCTTCCGTATGATTAATGATGATGCCAGATTAGATCTGGACAGCCAGGATCTGCCGGAAGATTTTGCTTATAATTTCTATTTCCAGGATGCGGATGTACTGTCTGTCAAGATTGCAGACGAAAACCTGGAAATCTATCTTCGTACCGGCGATGAAACTTCAGAAGGAACTCCTTACTGTAAAGTGGTGTTCCATAAGGGCAGCCTGATGGAAGCGGATCCACTGGACTTCAATGCAGCTGAAGATGAGTTTGGTGTATACCGCTCTGAGTGCAGATATCTTTATGAAGAAGTATACCGCACAGAGAACGGATACGAAGCCCACTTCCTGTTTAAGGCAGGGGAATCACTGGGATATCTGACCATTGGATGCGAAGATATTACCTTCGAATTTGATATTGAGCTGGCATAATGACTCATTCCGTGCAGAGGTCTAATACTTATTGACTTGAAGCACGGCGGGAAGTATAATAAAAACAGTATGTTAACAACACAGGAGGACTTATTCATGTACAATCGTGAAGCAAACATTGAAAAATATAACAACGGAATTAAGCGTGTTATCATTACAGAAGAAGAAATTAAAGAAGCTATTGCGAAAGCAGGTAAGGAAATTGACGCCATGTATGACGGCCGTCCGATTCTGCTGGTGAGTATTCTGAAGGGTGCATTTGTATTTATGGCAGACCTGTGCAGAGCCGTTTCCGTGCCTTGTGAAATCGGATTTATGTGCGCAAAGAGCTACTATGCAGGCACCAGTTCCTCCGGCGTAGTGAAAATTACCATGGACCTGGATCAGGATATCAGCCAGTACCATGTTGTTATCGTTGAAGACATCATCGATACAGGCAGAACTCTGAATGACGTAGTAAATATGCTGAAGCAGAGAAATCCACTGTCTCTGAAGGTAGTAACCCTGCTGGATAAGCCAGACAGAAGAATCGTAGATTTTAAGGCAGACATGTCTCTGTTCACTATCCCTGATTACTTCGTAATCGGCTATGGCCTGGACTGCGCAGAAATTTACCGTAATCTGCCGTACATTGCGGAATATAATACCGAAGCTTAGCAGAAGAATAGAAACAGCTGGACTTTTCAGTCGGGCTGTTTTTTTATAAGAAAAAGGGCTGGCTATGAGATACTATACTAAAGACTGGTACGAACTGATGCAGAACCTGCATTACGTCTCCGGAATGACAGTGGTTCCGGATAAGGAATATACCGACGCTGAAATCCAGGCATTCTATGATGCAGACCTGGCAGAGGAGATTGAACATGACAGGGAACTGTATAATACACCGCCGATGCAAATTAATCTGGAGGACTTGCTGGAACCTGAAGCTTTCAGTCCGGATATGTTTCTGTTCGAGGACGAGGCTACAGGGAAACTGTATCATCCGAAAACCGCGGAAGAAGCAGGAAGCGTTTTAGAAAAAAAGAAAAGCGATGACGAAGAACGTTTTGCAATGAGTCCGCCGTTTAATCCTGCAGAAACCATCCAATGCTTCGAAGAGTGTTACCGCGGACTGCTGAACTATGGAATGAATGGCTACCCGGAATGGATCAGACCATTTATTGATCCGCGTCTTTCTGCGCTGGGACGAATGACCGAGGACGCATATCACCGTCTGAAAAAGCTCGAAGATGAAAATCAGGCCGCTTTTGATGAAATCAATAGGCAGGCGGAAGAAGTTCTGATGCAGCAGGTTATCCCGGTAGAAATAAGTTCCCGGTTCTGCTTTCATGATGCCAGTGTGCTGGCACTGAAGCGCAGTGGAAAGGATGTTTATCTGTATTTGAGAAAAGACGAAGGATGGATGGAGCCCATGACACCGTATATAAAAGTCATATTTAAAAATGTCAGCTTCATAGATCGAGAGAAGGGTATGGTTCTGCGGAAAAGGAAGAATGAAGATAGCGAATATACTTCTAATTATACGTATCTATATGACGAACTTTACCGTACCAAAACCGGGTATGAAGTCCATATGCTGCTATGGTCTTTCAAGCATCTGAGGTATCTGACCATCGGGTGTGAAGATATTGAGTTTGAAGATAATATTGAAACTGTTTTTTAGTAAAGAATCCACTGAAACCCTTGACTTTTCAGCAAAAAATTATTAAAATATTATGGATTGAAAAGTCAATAGAGCGTTGAAAAAGAGGAGTAGGAAAAGACAGCACTCTACAGAGAGTCAGGGCCGTGGCTGAGAGCCCTGAGAGACAGCGTTTTCTGAAGGTTGCTTTGGAGCTCGTAATGAAATGAGAGCCTGCATTTATGATGCAGGAACAAAGGTGGTACCGCGGAAATTATTTCGTCCTTTGTGAGCAGAATAAGCTTGCAAGGGACGTTTTTTTATGACCTAACCCGATTTCTGGAAGAAATCGATGGTAGGTCAAACGGGAGGGCTCCCCAAGAGACGGAGCGAAGCGACGGTCGATTGGATGGAGACTACGCCGGAAAATAACCTGACCTCGGGCACTGCCGGAACCGACTTTAGTTAAGTATTTTGATCAGAATAAAAAAACGAAAGGAAACAAAATGGAAAAGAATTTAGCGAAAAATTACAATCCAAAAGAATTCGAAGACCGTATTTATGAGATGTGGGAATCCACAGATTCTTTCTATGCGGAAGTGAATGAAGACAAGAAGCCTTACACCATTGTAATGCCGCCTCCAAACATTACAGGTCAGCTGCATATGGGTCACGCATTAGACCATACTCTGCAGGATGTACTGATCCGTTGGAAGAGAATGCAGGGCTACAGTGCACTGTGGCTGCCTGGTTCTGACCATGCGTCCATTGCAACAGAAGTTAAGGTTGTAGATAAAATTAGAGAAGAAGAAGGTCTGGAAAAGGAAGATCTGGGCCGCGAAGAATTCCTGAAGCGTGCATGGGCATGGAAGGAAGAATACGGTGGAAGAATCACACGTCAGTGCCGTAAGCTGGGTGACTCCTGTGACTGGAGCAGAGAAAGATTCACCATGGATGAAGGCTGCAACCAGGCAGTAAAGACATTCTTCATCAAGTTATATGAAAAGGGCCTGATTTACAGAGGCAACCGTCTGATCAACTGGTGTCCGGAATGCGGAACTTCCCTGTCCGACGCAGAAGTTGAACATGAAGACAGAAACGGCAAGTACTGGTACTTCAGATACCCTGCTGCAGACGGCAAGGGCGAAGGCATTGTAGTTGCTACATCCAGACCGGAAACCATGTTTGCCGACGTTGCAATCGCAGTTCATCCGGATGATGAAAGATATAAGGAACTGGTTGGCACCAAGGTAATCCTGCCTCTGGTTGGTAAGGAAATTCCTATCATCGCTGACAATTATCCGGATCCTGAAAAGGGTACCGGTGCTGTAAAGATTACACCGGCTCACGACCCTAATGACTTTGAAGTTGGTCAGAGAGCAGGCCTGGAAATGCCATCCTGCATCGAAAAGGATGCTAAGATGAATGCTATGGCCGGCAAGTACGAAGGTATGGACCGTTACGAATGCCGTAAGGCATGGGTTGCTGACCTGGAAGAAGCAGGCTACCTGGTAAAGACTGAAGAAAAGGTAAT
>JAZNKW010000039.1:0-6179 GCA_045578745.1 Anaerovoracaceae bacterium | reverse complement strand
TACTGCACCGCGGCATCCTTCCAGGAAGTAGTCTTCAACATCTTTCAGAGAGTGACCATGCAGCAGAGCAACAATACCCATTGCAATGGCACCAACCAGGAAGATAGCCTGTGTGTTGAACTTCAGGAATGTGAAGCCGCCACAGAAGATCATACACAGTGCAGCCAGGCTGACAATCGCTGCCAGCAGACCTACTTGTTTCGGTGTCTTTGTAGTTTTTTCTGACATAAGAATAACCTCCTTTTTCGTTGCTTTTCTCGTATAACATTTGAACGAAACGGTATTTCTAAGAGCAATAACTTACAGTCCCCATGAAAACACCCCTGAAATACAAATACGCAAATTTTCTCTGCCGGCTGCAGCACCCTGTCAGAGTGCTGCAGCGGAAGAGATATTGTTTTAGGCAGACATGATTAAGTCTGGTTATGGCTTTTATTTATGTGCTGCTCTCAGAGCTTCAGTAGCTTCCGCATCCACAGTCAGTGTTTCAGCATCAATAACTACGCCATATACATTCTTTGCACGTTCTACGGAAACAAGACCCAGAGTTACGTCTTCCAGAACCATTTCAACATCACGTTCGAATGGGTCGCCATAGCCGCCGCCGCTGGCAGTCAGACAAGTAACGGTATCACCGAATTCCAGAGGAATAACATCACCCATGGAGTATTCCAGAACGCGTTCATTTGGCATACCTTCATTGATAATCCACTGGCTGCATCTGCCTGGTTCACCGCCAAACAGGCCCTGTGGCGGAATGAAGGACTTCTGGGATACGTGGGACAGTAATCCGTCGTAACCCATCAGCTTCCACTTTCTTCTCTGAGCGAAACCACTTCTGAACTTGCCTGCACCTTCGGAGTCAGGCAGCAGAGAACGTTCGATAAACATCATTGGAGCTTCGATTTCCTGTGCTTCCAGTGGTGGAATTGGACAGTTAGTTACATGACAAGCCATCGCAGACAGACCGTCCTTGGTCGCACGTGCACCCAGACCGCCAGGAACGATTTCACCCCAGTACTGACGGTGAGTTGCTTCACCACCACGAGGATGAGTTTCCAGGTTTGTACCGTTACAGAAGTCATAGTTATTACCGCAGGAGTCGCCCATAACCTTAGTTGGAACTGCCTGAGACATAGCACCCATAATCAGGTCAACCAGGATATGGTCGGTAACCATTCTCTGGAAGCATCCGTTTGGAGCCTGGCAGTTAACCAGTGTACCTTCCGGTGCGATTACCTTAATTGGACGCTGACATCCGCCGTTGGACGGAATATTATGGTCAGTTACGCAACGCATTGCGTAGTATGTAGCGGATGTGGTTGCGGATAATGGAGAGTTGATTGGACCGCGAATCTGAGGATCGGTACCGGTGTAGTCAAACTCAATGTTATCACCCTTAACACGTACAGTCAGTTTGATGGTGTAAGGACCACCAGCAAAGCCGTCATCCAGAATCTTTTCTTCATGTGTATATTCACCATCAGCGATTTCAGCGATTTCAGCTCTTGTCAGTCTTTCAGAATAATCCATCAGAGCATCAGTAACTTCACGTACAGTTTCGATACCATACTTGTCAACAATCTGACAGAAGTTCTTTACACCGATGTTACATGCGGAAATCTGAGCCATCAGGTCACCCTTCATGTCACGAGGAGTACGTGTATTGTTCAGAATTACACTCCACAGAGCCTCATTACGAACGCCCTTATCATAGAGCTTAACAGGTTCCATCAGGAAACCTTCCTGCCAGATTTCTACAGTCCAGGAGTCACCTGTCCAGATACCGCCTACGTCCTTATGGTGCAGCATGGTTACAGAGAAACCAACCAGTTCCTTGTCCTGATAGAAGATCGGTGCGATCATAATCAGGTCTTTTGTATGATGGGAACCCAGAGATTCACCGCCTGCATAAGGGTGGTTTGTAAGAATAATATCCCCAGGATTCAGTTCTTCTCTGGAGAAGAACTTTGTCAGAACTGTATTCAGGCAAGGGCCCAGACAGTTCAGATGGATAGGTACGTTTGCACCTTCAGAAAGCATCTGACCTTTATCATCAAAGATTGCGGAAGAGCAGTCCATCATTTCTTTAACGATGGTGGAGTAAGAGCTGCGCACCATTGTAACGGTCATCTGCTCAGCAACGCTTCGAAGCGCATTATTAACGACTTCCAATAAAATTGAATTAGTAGCCATTTTTTCTCCTCCTTACTTCTTGTTTACATTAGTATACATAATAATGTTCTGCATTGCGTCAATTTCAGCATGGTGACCAGGATATACAACTACAGTTGCACCCATTTCACCGATAACTGCAGGACCCTGAATTACTTCGCCAACTTCCAGTGTATCACGTTCATAAATAGGAACAGTATGTTCAACACCCTTGAATACAGCAGTACCAACCATCTGAGTTTCCTTCTTTTCACGCTTTGCAGCAGAAGCACTGGATACTACGTCTGGCTTTACGAAGGAACCGATTGCACTTACACGGTAGTTTACGAATTCAATAGGGTCTTCCTTCATGCAGTGACCATAAGCCTGCTTGTGCAGTTCATGGAAGCCATCAACCAGATCTTCAATAACCTGTTCAGTAACTTCTCCAGCTGGCATTGGAACACTGATTTCGAATGCCTGACCGAAGTAACGCATATCACAGGTACGAACCAGCATACGGTCTTCTTCAGCTACTTCCTGTTCTTCCAGGCTTGCGATACCCTGTGCATCCAGCTTCTTATAGATTTCATCCAGCAGCTCTGCATTTACCTGTTCTCTTGTCAGAAGCTTGGTGTGTACGCAGTCAGCCTTGATGTCAGACAGAACCAGACCCATCGCACTGAATGTACCAGGGGAATAAGGAACGATTACCTTTTCCATTTCCAGTTCTTCAGCGATTGCACCTGCATGCATACCGCCGCCGCCGCCGTAGCAAACCAGAGCGAATTCACGTGGGTCATAACCCTTCTGAACGGAGATCAGCTTGATTGCACGGAGCATATTGGAGTTAACAACGTCCAGAATACCTTCAGCAGCCTGCATAACGGTAATGCCCATAGGCTTAGCGATATGTTCATCAATAACTGCCATGGTCTTTTCCAGAGCATTGTCCAGATTTTCTTCAAAAATTTCAGGTCTGATATGTCCGGTAACCAGATTTGCGTCGGTTACAGTCGGTCTGTCACCGCCACGGCCATAACATACAGGACCAGGGTCAGCACCGGCAGATACCGGACCAACCTTCAGTGCGCCGCCGCGGTCTACATAAGCGATAGAACCGCCGCCTGCACCGATAAAGGACAGGTCTACAGAAGGAACAGAAATTGGATATCCTTCAATATGGCTTTCTGTGGTGAACTTGATAACGTTATCCTGAATCAGAGCTACGTCTGTGGAAGTACCGCCGATATCGAAGGTAATCAGGTTCTTTTCTCCCATCATCTTAGCCAGATAGTTTGCTGCGATAATACCGGCAATCGGACCGGAGTCAGCTACTGCTACTGGTTTTGACTTTGCTACATCGAATGTCATAACGCCTGCATTGGACTGCATCATGTACAGGTCTGCACCAATCTTTGCGTCTTCCATATGCTGTTCGAAGTCCATAATATGAGACGCCATGTTTGGCATCATGTAAGCGTTGATAACAGTTGTAGAAGTTCTTTCATATTCACGGAACTGAGGGTTAATATCAGCAGATGCAGATACGAAACCTTCTGGCCATGCCTTCTGCAGTGCTTCCTTTACCTGCATTTCGTGATCAGGATTTGCGTAAGAATGCATCAGACAGATACCTACAGATTTAATTTTCTTAGCACGGAGTTCCTCAACAATTGCAGGAATTTCATCCAGGTTCAGCGGTTCTGTTTCTTTTCCCTGGAAATTCATTCTTCCGGAAATTTCAAATCTCAGGTTACGCTTAACCAGAGGTTCAGGCACATCCATCTGGATGTCATAGATATTTTCTCTGCGGTATGCACGTGCGATTTCCAGAACATCTTTGAATCCCTTTGTGGTAATCAGTGCAGAAGCTTCACTTTCCTTCTGCGCAATCATATTAACCACGATAGTAGTACCATAAACAAGCTCATCAATTTCATCGTTGCGCAGTCCGCTCACCTTCACGATTTTTTCGATGCCGTTCATGATACCATCCATTAACGCTTTCGGCGTTGTAGGTGTCTTGGCGTAATACATACGTCCAGTCTCTACATTGGTCAGTACCACGTCGGTATTGGTTCCACCGGTGTCAATGCCTAATCTGTACATAAAATATTTCCTCCTATCGTCTTAAATATTGATTTTTACGATATTAAATACTGAATAAATGTATATATATTGTTTTTTTCAGCACTTTATCCCCTGTATTTGATATTATACTTGGATAACCTCCCCTTGTAAAATATCATTTGTCGTGATATAATATCGAAAATTCAGATAATTAAATCGAGGTGATAGTTATGAATAAATTAGAAATTGATGCTTTTCTGTCCGTATGCCGCCATAAGAATATCTCCAAGGCTGCAGAGGAACTGTTTATCAACCAGTCTTCACTGAGTACACGGATAAAAATGCTGGAGGACCGTCTGGGCTGCCCCCTTCTGCTCCGCAGCAAAGGAAAACGCGAAATCACTCTGACAGCGGAGGGTCAGTCACTTTATGATCTGGCACTTCAGTACCAGGATATTGTGGATAAAATGGTTTCTGTAGGAAAAGGCAATGTCGCAGATGAACTCCGTATTTCTGCTATCAACAGTGTGGGAAATTATCTCATGCCTCCGGTCTTCCAACGGTTCATCGAAACACATCCTCAGATTCAGCTTACAATCCAGGATATGGAAGCAGAAATGGCATGCTCCAGTATTATCCGGGGGAAAACCGATATGGCTTTCTCCACAGGAAAAATGGAAACTGATCAGATTGTAGCAACCCCGTTTATGCGCGAACCATTTGTTGTTATCTGTTCAGCCGATTCTGACTATCCGGAAAAAGTTACTCTGCAGGATCTTCCTGTATGGGATGAAGTCTATATCAAATGGTCTGCAGAATACCGATTCTGGCACCAGTCCATTTTTGGTGATGCACAGCATCAGTTCGAACTGGAACTGATGGGCCAGATTGCCCTCTTTGTATCCATGCCTGGAAAATGGGCCATCGTTCCCAAAAGTATAGCAAACCACTTCTGTACTTATAATAATCTGCGGCAGTGCACCCCAGATTTCATCATTCCAAACCGTTCCATATATATTCTGCGTCATCGTGATAAAGCTGAAAGCGTCTGCATACACTATTTCATCGATACGCTGAGAGAAGTCCTTTATGATCAGTACGGTGACTGTTTCATTGTTTAATTTATCTCTCCATGCAAATCCGCCGTTGACTTTTTGATATCAAAATGATATCATTTTTACAACATATAACTCATTAGGGGAGGAAATAAATATGGACGAAAAGATTTTGAATGGTAAGAAGAACGGTATGCTCATGCTGCTTCTGATTCTGGCACTCTATGTGATGGCTGTTCTGGGAATTGTGATGACCGTATCCTTCGGCGGATATTATCTGCATCCGGTTATCACCATCGGCATTCTGGCAGTATGCATTATCTGGATTGCCCTTGGATGGATTCTGCTGATTGGTCTGAAGGTACTGAAACCGCAGGAAGCACTGGTGCTCACCCTCTTCGGCAAGTACGTGGGTACACTGAAGGGCGAAGGTTTCTACTTCGTAAATCCATTCTGTACTGCAGTAAACCCTGCTGCCAAGACAAAACTGTCACAGAGCGGCGATGTGGCCCGTAAGAGCGAACTGGCTGAAGCTGCTGCTGCAGTATCAAATGGTGCGGAAGCTGTAGGTAAGAAGGTTTCTCTGAAGATTATGACCTTAAACAATGCACGTCAGAAAATCAATGACTGTCTGGGTAATCCGGTAGAAATCGGTATCGCAGTTATGTGGCGCGTAACCGACACAGCAAAAGCCGTATTTAATGTAGATAACTACAAAGAATACCTGTCACTCCAGTGTGACAGTGCGCTCCGTGATATCGTAAAGATTTACCCTTACGATGTGGCTCCTGGCATCGACACTACCGGCGACGGTCAGGCCGATGAGGGCAGCCAGCGCGGTTCCAGCGAAGAGGTTGCAGAACGGATCCGTGACGAAATCCAGAAGAAAGTTGCCGA
>JAZNKW010000038.1:0-20189 GCA_045578745.1 Anaerovoracaceae bacterium | reverse complement strand
TTCGGACCTACCATCATCCTGTCCCTGTTCTGGAGACGCTTCACCTATAAGGGTGCTGTTGCAGGGGTTGTAACCGGTGCCATCGTAGACGTGCTGTGGCTGGCATTCATGTCCCACACCGGCATCTACGAAATCATCCCTGGCTTCGCATGCAACCTGATTGCAGCAGTAGTGTTCACTCTGCTGGACAAGGAACCTGGCAAGGAAGTACAGGAAATCTTCGACAGAGCAACTGCTGAAGGATATAACGAATAAATTGAAGTTTTATGGCCATCCCGGCGCTTTCGGGGTGGCCTTTTTTTCTTGCAATTTTACAGTGCAGAGGTTAAACTGAAGACAGTAATACAAGAGGAGGAGCAGCATATGCAGACACTGACACAATTCCTGTTAAAACATAAAGATAAACACCCGGTGTCTTTCCACATGCCGGGTCACAAGGGAAGTGCAATCTACCGGGAACACGGATATGGCGAGTTCCTTGATAACATGATGGACTGTGATATTACGGAGATTCCGGGCGCAGACAATCTGTACCAGACAGAGGGTGTTCTGAAGGAAACCATGGAACGGTACCGCCAGCTGTATGGCAGTAAAGAATCTTACCTGTTGATTAACGGCAGCTCCGGCGGCCTCATTGCTGCAATTCTGGCCTCCGTATCGAAAGGCGGCAAATTGGTCATGGCCAGAAACTGTCACAAGTCGATTTTTAATGCATTGTCATTAGGCGATGTAACGCCGGTCTATGCATATCCTGAGACCATCGAAGAGTACGGCATCCTGGGAGCGGTATCTCCGGAAGAAGTGGCCCGCTGTCTGGACGAAAATCCGGATGCGGCAGCTGTAATTCTTCCATCGCCTAACTACTATGGAATCTGCAGTGACGTTTCTGCCATCGCAGAGGAAGTACATGCCAGGGGCAAAATCCTGATTATCGACCAGGCCCACGGCGCCCATCTTGCATTCTTTGCAAAGCACGGACAGAAGGGGTTCCCGGCTGCGGCAGAGGTTTCCGGTGCGGATCTGGTTATCAACAGCATTCATAAGACTCTGGCATCCTTCACCCAGACTGCACTGCTGAACGTATGCTCTGACAGGGTGGACAAGTACGACCTGGAAGACAGACTGCAGGCCATCGAAAGCAGCAGCCCGTCTTACCCAATGATGGCAACTCTGGATCTCAATGCGGATCTGATGGAACAGTACGGGGAAGAACTGATGAAGGACTGGGCAGAAAGCCTGCGGTGGTTCTACGAAACTGCGGAGAAGGAAGTGCCCGGCCTTCGCATCATGCGCCATCCGATGCTGGACTTTACCAAGCTGAATCTGGATATGTCTGCTTACGGTCTCAACGGCAATGAACTGGAAGAGCTGCTTATGGAAGAAGATATCTTCATCGAGCTGGTAACCGGCAATATTCTCATGTGCATGACAGGAATCGGCAATAAACGATGCGACTTTGAGAAGCTGCTGAATGCTCTGAAAAAGATTGCAGCAGAGCGCCAACTGCGGGATGTGAAGCCTCAGCAGCCAGCTGCTGTAACAGCCAGCCTGAAGATGACTGCTGTACCGCTGAGAAAGGAACGTTTGAAGCTGGAAGAGGCAGCGGGCAGAGTCTGTGCGTCTTCTGTGATTCCGTATCCGCCTGGAATTCCGATTGTGTGTCCGGGAGAAATCTTTGATGAAGAGGTAATCGCATACATCAGGGCACGCCGAGAAGCCGAAGAAAAGGTAATCGGTCTGGACGAACTGGGCCGCGTGGTTGTTGGCAGAGAAGAATAAATTTTAAGAATACAAAAGACACAGTCTGTGTGGACTGTGTCTTTTTTTCTGTTTTATAAATTAAATCGTGAATGATGGTTTAATACGGCTGACTGGCACGGACGATTGGTGCCTGTGCACGGCGGTTCGCCTTGTTGGAATACTGGGTGTAGTATTTCTTGCCGTCGATAACACGAACACCGCGGACTTTATAGTAGTAGCGGGTTCCCACCTTCAGGCTTTTGCTGTTGGTGTAGGTTGTGGCTTTGCCTGTTTTGGTGGTATAGAATGCTTTCTTTCCATAGCCGCTGTTCTTCTTGGTGGAACGGTAAATCTGATAATAGTCCACTTTGTAGCCAGGAGATTTCTTCCAGGTGATTCGGATGGAACCGTTGTGGACGTTTACAGAAGAGGCTTTGATTGTAGTGGCCTGTACCCCTTTGATGATGCGGGTATTTTGGGTGGAGGCTGTTTCTTTGTCTGGCTGGGCAGTGTCTTCCGGACTGGACTGGGGCGTGTCTGCTGGCTGGATGATTGCGGCAAAAATGACCTTTATTACATCGCCATCCTCGAAAGGAACTCTTGTTACCGGTCCGAGAGAAACTCCATTAAGGAAGACATCTTTGATGTATGCACCTTCCTTTGCAGCAATGCTCAGAGTATAGTAATCGATTTGACCTATATATCCCTCGCATTTGCCGTTTATGACTTCCAAAGTGTAGTTTGGAAGCTCTTTTAGGGGCTCATGGAAGACAGCGCTGCACAGGGGACAGGTTTTTTTCAGCGTACCAATCTCGTCCGGTGACGGCATTTTCACAACTTCCTTGATAAATTGATGTGCAGCGGAAGTTGTCTGGCCGCAGCTGCAGGAAAGGAAGTGGCGATTCTCATCAAAGTAATAGGAAGTCTCAAAGGTATGGGCATGTGGGAATGTCTCGGGTTCTTTTTCTGTCTCTGTTTCGGTTTCCGGGAGATTGCCGATCAGACGTCCCTGGAAATCTTCTCCAACTGCAGTTCCGAAATTTCTGCAGTTGATTACTTCTGTGTTTTCCTCCGCAGAACCGAGGATGGATCCGATGCTTATCTTGCCATAAACATTACCATGGTTGGTACATCCGGAGATAATCGTATTACGGCAGGTTCCTGCAATGCCTCCTGCAGTTCGGTTTGGCAAAACTTTTCCGCCTCCGTCCAGTGTTCCGGGGAAGATGATGCAGTCGCTGCTGCAGTTTATAATTTGATGGATTTCCTTTTCTCCGGCGGGATGTGTTCTGTAAGCAGTTCCGATGATTCCTCCGGAGGAACCTCTGGTTGCTATAACACCGGAAACGTGACAATTTTCAATAATGCATGCCCCTGTGGCAGTTGAAGTAACGGCACCGCATCCGTAACCACGCAAATAGAAATTTTCCAGTCTGAGATTACGGATGACTGCGCTGCAGCAGGTTTCAAAAAATCCGATGCAACCGCCGGAAGCGTGAGTATCGCGCAGCATGCCTGAAATGGTATGATTGTTTCCTTCAAAAGTTCCGCTGAACGGTGTGGTTGCAGATCCGATGGGAATCCAGCTGAATGCACCGCTGCCCGCAAGGGGAGCCCCGTTCAGCAAAGGTTCGAAGCCCTGGGAAAAATCTCCGGCAGATAGGATTCCCTCGTTCAGGGAGATATCTGAGATGAGTTCCACGGCAGTACCTTCAAACGTGCAACCGCTATTTACAAGAATTCTGAAATTAATTAATTCGTCTTTGCTGGAAATTGTATAGGTCTTTCCTGCTTCTATGGCAATGTCTGCAGAAGTCAAAGGAATTGGATTTTCTGATACTTCATCCGCCATGGCTGGCACTGCGGCAGTGAAGCATAATGTCAGTATGAGTAAGAGTGTCAGTAATGGTTTCATTGGTGCTCCTCCTTGTATTGAAAGGGTTTTACAACTTTATTCTACTGTAAATAAATCGGAAAAGCCAGATGAAAGGTTACAGCTGGAGCGGCGATTTTGCACAAAATGGGCATATATACCACAAAAAACCGATTTTTCAACATTTTTCTCGTTAAAAAATAAATTTTTTAATGACTTTTGTGAAGGGTTGTAGTATAATGTTATCTGTATGATTTTGTACAAAATTTAGAAAGGAAGGTCTCACTACAATGAGTCAAAAACATTTACCGAGCATTCACGTGCACCATTACAAGCACACTGCTGGTTGTGCTACAGAAGTAATGCCTGTACCTGATGTCGTAAAAATTTCCATGTCTCAGCATATCGGAGCACCTTGTAAGCCTTTAGTGAAGAAGGGAGACTACGTTAAAGTAGGTCAGCTTCTGGGTGACACTGAAGCTTTCGTCAGTGCACCAATCCACTCTTCCGTTTCCGGTACTGTAACCGGCATCGAAGAAGTGCGTTCCGCAAACGGCGGCAAGGACACTCTGGTGGTTATCGAAACCGATAAGCTGCAGGAAGTTTATGAAGGAATCGAAGTTCCAGTTGCAAATGATCTGCCTGAATTCGTTAAGGCAATCAGAGCATCCGGCCTGGTAGGTCTGGGTGGTGCTTCCTTCCCAACCCATATCAAGTTTAACCCTAAGAATATCGATGCTGTACATACCTTAATCGTCAACGCTGCAGAATGTGAACCATTCATCACTTCTGACCACAGACTGATGCTGGAAGATGCAGAAGACCTGATTGCCGGCTGCCAGCTGGTTATGCAGTTCCTGGGTCTGTCCGAAGGTTTCATCGGTATCGAAGACAACAAGATGGATGCAATTCAGCACCTGGATCAGCTGCTGGCAGCAAAGGGTATTACCAACATCAAGACCTTCAAGCTGCAGGCAAGATATCCAAAGGGTGCAGAAAGAGTTCTGGTATACGAAGTAACAGGCAAGACCATGAACGCAGGCGTACTGCCGGCTGACCTGGGTATCATCCTGTCCAACGTAACTACTCTGGCATTTGTAGGCCAGTACTTCAGAACCGGTATGCCTCTGATCACAAAGAGAATGACTGTTGACGGCGACGCTGTTGCTCGTCCAACCAACGTAATCGCTCCAATCGGTACTCAGATTCACGACGTAATCGAGTTCTGCGGCGGCTACAAGCAGGAACCTAGAAAGATCCTGATGGGTGGTCCTATGATGGGCCGTGCAATCTTCTCTGATGAACTGCCAATCGTAAAGAACAACAACGCAATTCTGGCATTCTCCAAGGCTCAGGCTCTGGTTAAGGAAGAAACTGCATGTATCAACTGCGGTAAGTGCCACCAGGCATGTCCGTTCAAGCTGATCCCTACTGCTCTGGCTAAGGCATACGAAATGAGAGATGCACAGGCTCTGAGCGATCTGAAGGTAATGCAGTGTATGGAATGCGGCAGCTGTTCCTACATCTGTCCTGCAAGAAGACCTCTGGCTTTCACTAACAAGCTGGGTAAGGGCGTAGTAAAGGAGGCTGGAATTAAGTAATGGATAAGAAGTTTTACAATAATCTGATTGTATCCTCCTCACCGCACATCGTAACCAACATGGACACTACCAAGATCATGTCTATGGTAATCCTGGCTATGGTTCCATCCCTGCTGGTGAGCGTATACGTATTCGGAATGAGAGTTCTGGTTCTGACTGCAGTATGTATCGCTGCTTCCATGTTATTCGAATTCGGTTGGAATAAGATGATGAAGAAGCAGCAGACTGTGGGCGACCTGTCCGCAGCAGTTACCGGTATGCTGATCGCATTCAACGTTCCTTCCGGTCTGCCTTTATGGATTGCAATCCTGGGCTGCTTCATCGCAGTTATCATCGTTAAGCAGCTGTACGGCGGTATCGGTAAGAACCTGGTAAACCCTGCAATCACAGCAAGAGTTGTTCTGTTCATTTCTTTCGCAACAGAAATGACTACATGGCCTCTGCCTAAGGCATTACAGGCTGATGCTGTAACCGGTCCTACCCCTCTGGGTGTTCTGGCTGAAGGCAATGCAGCTGACCTGCCTGGCAACATGATCATGTTCATCGGTATGCACGGCGGTTCCATGGGTGAAGTATCTGCAGTTGCACTGCTGATCGGCGGCCTGTTCCTGATCTGGAAGAAGGTTATCAGCCCAATCATCCCTGCAGCATTCATCGGTACTGTATTTGTATTCGCAGCTATCTACTATGCTGCAACCGGTACTGGCGACCCTCTGCAGATGGGTATCTTCCATGTACTGGCTGGTGGTGTTATGTTAGGTGCATTCTTCATGGCAACTGACTATGTAACATCCCCAATCTTACCAATGGGTAAGGTTATCTTCGGTGTTGGCTGTGGTTTAATCACCATGCTCATCAGACTGTTTGGTTCCTATCCGGAAGGTGTTTCCTTCTCCATCCTGCTGATGAACGTTCTGTGCCCACTGATCGATAACTTCTGCCAGAAGAGAATGTATGGAGGTGCAAAGAAGTAATGAAAAGTAATATGTTCAAAGAAAACATTGCACCGGTACTGGTTCTGGTTTGTATCTGTCTGGTTGTAACTGCAGCTCTGGCAGGTCTGAACTCTGTTACCGCTCCTATCATTGAAGCAAACGCAATCGCAGAAGCTAACGCAGCAAGAACTGAACTGCTGCCTGAAGCTGACGATTTCACTATTTTCGACGGTGAACTGGCTGTACTGGAAGAAGGCAAAGTATTCGTAACTGACTGCTACACTGCCAACAACGGTACTGGTATGGTTGTAACCGTTAAGACCAAGTCCTTCGGCGGTCTGCTGACTGAAATGATCGGTCTGGACGCTGACGGCAACATCACAGGTGTGAAGGTAACTGCACACGGAGATACTCCGGGTCTGGGTACCAAGGCACACGATTCTGGTTACCTGGCTCAGTACGCTGGCCTGAACACTTATACTGCAACTTCCGCAAAGGCTGATGCTGGTGTAACTCACGTAACCGGTGCAACTGTATCCTCCGACGCTGTACACTACGGTGTATGTGCTGCTCTGGAACAGTACAAATTAGTAGGAGGTGCTAACTAATGGAAAACAAAGTAAGTAAATTAGCCATCCTGACCAAAGGTATTATTAAGGAAAACCCTGTACTGATTTTGTTACTGGGTACCTGTCCTACTCTGGCAACAACCAGCTCTGCCCTGAACGGTCTGGGTATGGGTGTTTCCGCTACAGTGGTATTAATCTGCTCCAACATCGTAATTTCCCTGCTGGCTAAGATTATCCCTGACAAAGTAAGAATCCCTTGCTACATCGTAGTAATCGCGGGCTTCGTAACCATGGTTCAGTTCGTACTGCAGGCATTCGTGCCATCCCTGTACGCATCCCTGGGTCTGTTCATCCCGCTGATCGTAGTAAACTGTATCATCCTGGGCCGTGCAGAAATGTTCGCGTCCAAGAATAACGCTTTCGATTCCGCACTGGACGGTATCGGTATGGGTCTGGGCTTCACCCTGGCTCTGGGCGTAATGGGTGCAATCAGAGAAGTATTCGGTGCTGGTACCATCCTGGGTATCGCAGTGCCTTTCCTGAGCGCTCACCCTATCATGATTGTTGCTCTGGCACCTGGCGGCTTCTTCGTATACGCTGTCATGATCGCAGCAATCAACTACTTTACCAATGGTAAAGCAATTCAGAAGAAGGAATTCGGCTGTGCAGGCTGCGCAATGGCATCTACATGCCAGCAGGAAAAGTGCCTGGCTGAATTAGAGAAAGGAGCTGAAGCATAATGGGTTTAGCAAGTATCTTATTAGGCGTTATTTTAGTAAATAACTACGTATTAGCTCAGTTCCTGGGTATTTGTCCGTTCCTGGGTGTATCCAAGAAGCTGGACTCCGCAGTAGGTATGGGTGTTGCCGTTATCTTCGTAATGGTACTGGCAACCGCAGCTACCTGGCCAATCATGCAGATTCTGAACAAGTTCGAAATCGCATACTTACAGACAATCGTATTCATCCTGGTAATCGCATCCCTGGTACAGTTCGTAGAAATGGCTCTGAAGAAATTCATGCCTGCTCTGCACAAGTCCCTGGGTGTATACCTGCCGCTGATCACTACTAACTGTGCTGTACTGGGTGTATGTATCTCCAACATCGATGAAGGTTACAACTACATTCAGTCCCTGGTTAACTCCACAGGTGCCGGCATCGGTTTCCTGCTGGCAATGGTACTGTTCTCCGGTATGAGAGGCAAGCTGGAAGGAAACAACTCCATCCCTGCATGCTTCCAGGGTGTTCCTATCACATTAGTTAGTGCTGCATTCCTGTCCCTGGCCTTCATGGGCTTCAGCGGACTGGTATAAGATAAGGAGGCGAATGAAAAATGAGTATTGTATTACCTGTAATTCTGGTAGCAGCGATCGGTTTCGTTCTGGCCGTTGTACTGACTTTTGCTTCCAAAATCTTCTTCGTACCTGTTGACGAAACTGTAGCAAAGCTGAGAGCTGAACTGCCAGGTGCTAACTGTGGTGCCTGTGGTTTCGCAGGTTGTGACGACTACGCAAACGCACTGGGTGCTGACCCTTCCGTTGGTACCGGTAAGTGTCCTGTAGGTGGTGCTGCTCTGGCAGAAGCACTGGCTGCTGTTCTGGGTGTAGAAGCTGATTCTTCCGAACCTCAGGTTGCAGTTGTAATGTGTAACGGTAACAGCGATGCAGCTAAGACTCTGATGGAATACCAGGGTCTGTCCACTTGTAAGGCTGCAAAGCAGCTGTACGGCGGTCTGTCCGCTTGCCCTTACGGTTGTATGGGTCTGGGCGACTGTGCAGTTGCATGTCCTTACGGCGCAATCCAGGTTTGCAACGGCGTAGCTGTTGTAAACAGAGAACTGTGCGTAGGCTGCGGTATCTGTGCAAAGCAGTGTCCTAACAGCGTTATCAGAATTGCTCCTGCTAAGAACAAGGTAGTAGTTCAGTGTAACTCCAAGGACAAGGGCGCAGTTGCTAGAAAGAACTGCTCCAACGCTTGTATCGGCTGCGGCAAGTGTGCTAAGGTCTGCAAGTTCGAAGCAATCACTGTAGAAAACAACCTGGCATTCATCGACCCTGAAAAGTGTAAGAACTGCGGTCTGTGTGCTAAGGAATGTCCTACAAATGCTATTCTGAACATGAGAGCAAAGAGAAAGCCTGCTGCACCAGCAGAAGCTCCTGCACCAGCAGCAGAAGCTCCAAAGGCTGAATAGTAAAGAGATTCACTTTCTAAAATCAAATAAAACTCCGGAGTACAGATGTGCTCCGGAGTTTCTTTTTTATAAGAATTGAAGCTGGCTGTTTGGGGTTGACGCGTGTTACTTGAAACGATAAAATGTGAATATGAATAAAGTCTTTATTGAATTCAGAAAGGGCAATGACATGACAGTAAAAGAGATTTTGAAAGACCTGGTGGAAATTAACACGATCAGAGATAAATGCAACAGGGAAATTATGGATTACATCGAGAACTTTGTTACACCTCTGGGGTTCGAAGTTGACAGAAGAAAGAATCCGGAAACCGGAAAGGAAGTTCTGGTTGCAAGTTTTGGCGAGAATCCGACACTGGGATTCCTGGGCCATACTGACACGGTAGACATTGCTGACGGCTGGAACTATGATCCGCTTACCCTGACCGAAGAGGACGGCAAACTGTACGGCCTGGGTGCCTGTGATATGAAGGGAGGCATCGCTGCAGCACTGTATGCGGCATCCGTTGCACCGCTGGATGAAATCAAGGCGGCCGGCAAGGGCATCAAGATGTACTGGACCTATGATGAAGAAATTCTTTTCAGCGGGATTCACGATCTGGTAAATCAGGGAGAAGTATTCCCTCCGCATGTTGTTGTAGGAGAACCGACTGACGTGACTGTAAACATCGGATCCAAGGGTCTGCTGGAATACATTTTTACATTCCACGGCGTATCCACGCACTCCAGTGCACCAATTCCGGGAAAGAATTCCAATAAGAATGCAGTAAAGTTCCTGAACAAAATGCTGGCTCTGGAAGAAAGTCTGCAGGACGAAACGTATGCACTCTTCGGCGTTCCGCATACTACCATGAATATCGGTATTATTGAAGGTGGTATTGCTATGAATACAGTTCCTTCTGAAACCAAAGTTTACCTGGACTTCCGTATCTGCGACAGTGAAAGTCAGTATGAACGAATCCGCAAATATACGGAAGAAGCGATCGCAGAGTTCGATGCGGATTATGAAATCATCAATGATGCCATGTCTTTCAGAAATGAAGGTGACAGAGTGGCCTGGTATGAAGAGCAGACCGGTGTACCGGCAAAGGCTGGTACCGGCATTACAGAGGCTTCTTTCTTCACCGGCAGCGACCGTGTAATTTTAGGACCTGGACCTAGAACACTGCATCAGGCTAACGAACATGTAACAGAAGAAAAGCTGAACAAGGTAGCTGAAATTTATCTGAACTTAATTAAAAAAGAATGTCTGTAGCATTTATGGGACCGTTCCGGGAAGTAATCTCCTGCGTAGTCATGGTTATCGCAGTACAGATCAATTACGGTCCGTTCTAAGCAAAATATGTCAGTCTCAGACTGAATCGATAACCTCAAAAGCCGGCATGACCTGCCGGCTTTTTTATATCTTCGGCTGTAAGGGATTTTATTGACGGGAAGCGGGATAACCGCTATAATAGGAACAGTTATTATTTATTTTGGAGGCTGTAATGTTTCATAAAGGCGAATCCGTAGAAGATTATCTGGAAACCATACTGAGACTGAGTAAATCCCTGCCGCAGGTACGTTCTATCGACATTGTTCATGATACCGGTTATACCAAGCCGAGTGTCAGCGTGGCTATGAAGAACCTGCGCCAGAAGGAATATATTGTGATGGACGAAAGCGGTTACATCACACTGACAGAAGAAGGACGTGCTATCGCTGAGGCTACTTTTGAGCGCCATCAGGTGATTACCCGTCTGTTTGTTAACCTGGGTGTGTCAGAAGAAGTGGCGGCAGAAGACGCCTGCAAGGTAGAACACGTACTCAGTGAAGAAACCTTTAATGCTCTGAAGAACCATCTGGAGCGGTATGGAAAATAGATCGTCAAGTAATGGACGGCGTGACTTGGGTCACGCCGTTTTTTTATTGCAGTAACCGATAAGGCACTCTCCATGACCGAAGAGGCAGGAATCAACATTTTCTCCATTCAGTCTGCTATGATAGACTGCGAAAACAAACTGAAATGGAGGATCACATAAATGTGGGCAATTAAAACGACCGGCCTTACGAAGCGGTATAAGAATCTGACTGCTGTGGATGCGCTCAGTCTGGAAATTCGGCAGGGTGAGTTATTTGCGCTTCTTGGAGTAAACGGTGCAGGGAAGACCACTGCCGTGAAAATGCTTTCCTGCCTGACGAAACCATCAGAAGGGGATGCTGAGGTGGGCGGATACAGTATTCTAAAGAATCCGGAGCAGGTAAAACGATTAATCGGCGTATCACCACAGGAAACCGCTGTGGCGCCAAACCTTTCCGCGGAGGAAAACCTGCAGCTGATCTGCGGAATTCACGGATTTAACCGGGAAAAAACGGAAACGAAAATCAGAGAACTCACATCTCAGTTCTCTCTGACAGAGGAGATTGAGAATCTTGTGTGCAGTTTTTCCGGTGCCGACAGCATTATGGGGTACCGGGATGATGAAATGCGGAAGCTGGAGTTTCAGGAGATAGAGTGCATTACCGTTCTGGACAGAAAGGTGATTGCCATCGATACACATGGCCTCCAGTACCGCATACAGGAGAGACTCCGGGATCTGGAGACTGTTCTGCCTTCCTATTTTATCCGTATTAACAAATCCACCCTTGCTAACGAACACCGCATTCAGCGTTTTAATGCGGCTTTCAGCGGAGGCGTGGATGTTGTGTTCCGGTGCGGCTACCGGGAATACGTTTCCCGGCGGTGTTTTGCGGAGATCAGAAGGAGGTATGAAGGAAAATGAAGAAGAATTTTTTGGAATTTATTCGACGCGGTTTGATTGCCTGTGGGTTTGGTCCCATGATTCTGGCGGTACTCTATCTGATTCTGCAGAACCAGGCCGGCATGGAATCTCTGACTGTAAATCAGGTTTGTATCGGTATCTTTTCCATATCTGCACTGGCTTTTATTGCCGGCGGTATGAATGTGGTCTATCAGATTGAACAGCTGTCTCTCATGTGGGCCATTCTGATTCATGGATGCGTGCTTTATTTCAGCTATCTGGGGACTTATCTGGTCAATGACTGGCTGGAATGGGGCAAAGCACCGATTATGGTGTTTACCGGCATATTTGGGCTGGGGTATCTGGCGGTCTGGGCGGTGATTTATTTCCTGACCCGGAGAAATACAGAGAAGATTAATATGGCCTTGAGAGAAAAACAGCAGCAAAAAATCGATTAATTTTTTATATGAATGCTTGACAAAGCAGTTAGAATAAGCTAACCTATGTACAACAAACGAGTTAGTGCGGACTAACCTTTATATTGTTCGTTGGGAAAGGAGTTCCGCAATACCTTCTAATGTTAGATATATCTTTGAATTCAAATGAAGTTGCCTGATGAAGCAGCTTCTTTTGTTTTTTTGTGAACAGGATAACTGGAAAATTTAAGAATTTTTATTCCGCGAACCCTTGACAAAATGGTTAGAGTGTGCTAACTTATAACAGGGGTTAGTTAAAACTAATTGGGGCGTTTTGCAGGAGGAAAAAATGATGAGCTTATTAAGTGCACAGTTAGGCGAAGAATATATTGTCCGTGATATCCGTACAGACGACGATGAACTGAATTCATTTCTGTTCTCCCTGGGCTGCTACAGCGGCGAACCCATCACGGTAGTAAAGCAGACAAGAGGCGGCTGCGTTGTATCCATCAAGGACGGCCGTTACAATATCGACAGACAGCTGGCAGATGCCATTTGGGTCGAATCTTAATCCGATAAAAACAGCAGTGGCGCTTCGGTGCCACTACTTTTATGAAATGTGGTTAGAATATACTAACCACGAAAGAACGAATACATAAGGGTCAAAACCCGAGCATAGATATTTTGAGAAGAAAACAGGAGGAATTCAAATGAGAATTGCATTAACAGGCAATCCAAACAGTGGTAAGACAACCATGTTCAATGCCCTCACCGGCCGCAACGAAAAGGTGGGCAACTGGGCGGGCGTAACCGTAGACAAGAAGGAAAGCCCAATTAAGAAGAATTTTTATGATGGTGCAGATGAGCTGACCGCAGTAGACCTGCCGGGTGCTTATTCCATGTCTCCATTTACATCCGAAGAAAGCATCACCAGCGCTTACGTTAAGAACGAGCGTCCGGATGCGATCATCAATATTGTGGATGCTACCAACCTGAGCCGAAGCCTGTTCTTCACCACACAGCTGATGGAACTGGGTATTCCTGTGGTTGTGGCTCTGAACAAGAGTGATATCAATGCAAAGAAAGATAATAAAATCGATGCTGCAGCACTGTCTGCCAAGCTGGGCTGTCCGGTTATTGAAACCGTATCCACATCCGCATCCGACAAGGGGCTGAAAGAAGTGGTAAAGGCAGCGGTACGTATCGCAGGCAAGGGTCAGAAGGCTCCATACCTGCAGGGCGACATTGATATGACCGATAAGGCTGCTGTAGAAGCGGCTGACCGTCAGCGTTTTGCCTTCGTAAACAAGGTAGTCGGCGAAGTGGAAACCAGAAAGGTTCTGACAAAGGACACTAACCTGGGTGACAAGATTGACAGCGTGCTGACCAATCCGATTGCCGGCCTGCTGATTTTCGCAGCGGTGATGTTCGGCGTATTCGATATTTCCCAGTCCAGTCTGGGGCCATGGATTGCAGATACTCTGGTTGGCTGGATCGAAGGTTTCCAGGAAACTGCAGCCGGCATGGTGGAAGGTGCTTCCCCATTCCTGCAGGCTCTGCTGATCGATGGTATCATCGGCGGTGTGGGCGCAGTAGTAGGCTTCCTGCCGCTGGTAATGGTAATGTACTTCCTGATTGCACTGCTGGAAGACTGTGGTTACATGGCACGTGCAACTGTGGTATTAGACCCGATTTTCAAGCGCGTGGGTCTATCCGGTAAGTCCGTAATTCCAATGGTTGTAGGCACAGGCTGTGCAATCCCCGGTATCATGGCGTGCCGTACCATCAAGAATGAAAGAGAAAGAAGAGCAACTGCAATGCTGACTCCGTTCATGCCTTGCGGTGCAAAACTTCCGGTGATCGCTTTATTCGCAGGTGTATTCTTCGGCGATGCATCCTGGGTTGGTACCCTGATGTACTTCGTGGGTATCCTGCTGATTCTGCTGGGTGCGCTGCTGGTAAACAAGCTGACCGGACATAAATACAGAAAGTCCTTCTTCATCATGGAACTGCCGGAATACAAGGTTCCATCCCTGAAGAGAGCATTCCTGTCCATGTGCTCCCGTGGTAAGGCCTACATCGTAAAGGCGGGTACCATTATCCTGGTATGCAACACTGTGGTGCAGATCATGCAGTCCTTCTCCTTCAGCGGAGGATTCCAGCTGGTGGAAGAAGGTATGGAACACACATCCATCCTGGCATCCATCGCCACTCCATTCGCTGTGCTGCTGATCCCTCTGGGTATCGGTACTTGGCAGCTGGCAGCGGCGGCTGTTACAGGCTTCATCGCCAAGGAAAACGTAGTTGGTACACTGGCTGTTGTATATAGCATCACCAACTTTATCGATACAGAAGAACTGGCGCTCATGGGCGGTGCTTCCGAAGTTGCAGCAACTATGGGACTGACCTCTGCAGCAGCACTGGCATGCCTCATGTTCAACCTGTTCACTCCGCCTTGCTTCGCAGCAATCGGTGCCATGAACTCCGAAATGCAGAGCGGCAAGTGGCTGGCAGGCGGTATCGCACTGCAGCTGGGAACCGGTTACACCATCGGCTTCCTGGTGTACCAGATTGGTACCCTGATCGCTACAGGTTCTGTAGGCATGGGCTTCATTCCTGGCCTGATTGCAGTTGCAGCAATGGCAGGCTTCGTGGTATACTTGATTCATAAGACAAACAAGGAAATCGCAGCGGAATACGAACTGAAGAAGGCTGCTTAATTTCCCGGCGCTTTGAGGGCGCTGCGTAAAATATTTGAAAAGGGGTAATGCGTATGACAGACCTGATTGTTGGGGCAATCCTGGTTGTCCTGGTGAGTGCGGCAATTGCATACATCGTAAGAGAAAAGAAGCGGGGAACTGTGTGTATCGGATGTCCGGCAGCGGGAACCTGCAGCAGAAAGAATCATCCGGATGGGGAAGGGTGCAGCTGCAGCATCGATGTGAAGGCTGTGGAGGAAGAACTTAGGAACGCAGTACGCGAAAGTCATACAGAAGATTAAAATATGATGGATAAAAGAGCTGTTCTCATGGACGGCTCTTTTCTTTTGTGATAGAATGAGGACAGTGTTAAAAACTGCAGCGCCGGAGGTAAATAGTATGAAAATTGTTATTGCAGACAATCCGAGAAATCCAAATGAAGTAGTAAATTACATTTATGCTTTTAAGGAACTGGGCGTGAGAGATATCTTCCCGTCACTGGACCCGAAGCAGCTGGATGATGCGGACGGTATGATTTTGCCGGGCAGTGCATGTGATATCAATCCGGCACTGTGGGGTGAAGAAAACACACATTGCAACAGCATCAATGATGCTCTGGATGCAGGGCAGAAGGCTATGATGGATAAGGCAATCGAACTGGGAATTCCGGTTATCGGCATGTGCCGCGGAATTCAGTTTATCAACGTATATTTCGGCGGCAGCCTGATTCAGCACCTGAATTCCTTCATGGCTCACCGCTACTATATTCCGGACCGTTATCACCGTGTACTTTTCGAAGAGGGTTCTTTCCTGCAGGAACTGTACGGATGCAATGAGCTGATGGTAAACTCCCGTCACCACCAGGCGGTTGGACGTATCGGAAAGGGAATGAAGCGGATCGCACGCTGGGAACCTTGTGAGTGGGAACATCCTCAGGAAGACTGGGAGCCTGTAACAACAGAAGCTCTGCAGCATGAAACTCTGCCGATTATCGGCCTGCAGTGGCATCCGGAACGTTCCTGGTGTCTGGATTATGACCAGCAGAAAGCCGATGGGGAAAAGATGCTCCGCTACTTCATGAATCTGTGCGAAGAAACGAAAGCAAAGAGAGCAGCCGGGAAATAAAATTATAGAAAATAGACATGAAAGATTTGAGAATAGATTTAACTTAAAGGTAATCAACTTAGTTATATTGCAGTGATAGATAATACGATACACACAGTAGTATATGGGATGGTGACGATGTATGGTTCTATGGATACTTTTTGGAATCGGGGTTATAGTGGGTTTGATAGATTACATAAAGAAGTATCAAGCGAACCTACGGGCAGAGAAAGAATTGGAAGAGATTTTTTCTTGTTGCAATACTTCGTTAGAAATAATAGATGATATGAATGGGTGGGAATTTGAACATTTTGTAGCTGAAATATTGAGAACAATCGGTTATGAAGATGTTGAGGTGACCCCGGGAAGCAATGATCAAGGAGCTGATGTATTGGCCAGAAAAAACGGTGTTAAGTATGCTATTCAGTGCAAAAGATTTAATAGTCTCTTGAACAACAAGCCGATACAGGAAGTGGCAGTAGGGAGAGCTTACTATAATTGTGATGTAGGAGTAGTATTAACAAATAGTTATTTTAATAGAAACGCGATTGCGGCAGCTGAGGCGGCAGATATATTACTTTGGGATCGCGACGATTTAATAAATATGTTGAATGAAGCTAGTAAAAAATAATATATAAAAGTCTCTAAATGTGAACTCTATCATAGAAATATACCGTTATATAATTACTTCCTTACCTTTTACACGACATAAAAACAACCCGCTGTGAGGCTGAAATCGGCCCTTACAGCGGGTTTTCTGCTTGATTAAAGGAAGAATGCGTTGTCCGCTCTGCGGGCGTACATTTCCTCCAGTTCGGTCTTGTGATAGAGATATCCGGCGTCCTCATAATACTTGGCATGAACCGGACATTTCTTTTCGCAGGCACCGCATTTGATGCAGATGCCAGGTACTTTCGACACGTCTGCCGGGTCGATGGCACCCATCGGACATACCTCGGCACAAAGTCCGCAGCGGCTGCATTTATCCATATCGGTCAGAGGTTTTACTTTGCGGATGTCGATGAAGACACCGTGACGGTCTCTCGGCTGGTAATAGCCGCCGTGATCCTGGTCGGCAGGGACGCCGGGAACTTCGACAGGAGACAGTTCCGGCACCTCCGCGGTGGTGTTCTGGTTTTCCGCTTCGACAAGTTTCGACGCGATTCGACAGGCGAACTCACGAATCTCTGACAGGTCTGCTTCATCCGGTCTGCCTGCTCCCAGTATATAGGAAAAACTGTGCTCGCAGGAACATGCCGCTGCAGCGATGGTATGGAACCCGCCAGCTTCCAGAATGTCGCGGAGTTCAATGAGGGAGTTGTCGAAGTTCCGGTTGCCGAAGGTTGTTACAGGAATGGCCAGGGCACCGCTGCCCTTTACGAAGTCCTTCAGATAAGGCAGCATCAGGTTCGGCAGGCGGCCTGCGTAAGTGGGCATGCCGAAAATTACCAGGTCATTTTCGCTCAGATCCGGGAATGATGTACGTGCATCCGGGCAGGTGAAATCGTAAACATGAATCTGCTCTTCCAGACCCAGCTGTTTTGCCAGGGTATCTGCCAGGGCAGAGACTGCTTTTTCTGTGGTACCTGTAGGACTGAAATAAATTTTAAAAATCTGATTAATGTTCATGGAAAATCCTCCTTTTATACACGCATTTCCGGCAGACGGCGGTAAATCAGGGCGGCCAGGAAACCAACCGCGATGCCGCTGAAGAGGCCGGAAAACAGCAGAATGCTGAAATAGCTCATGAGCCGGACATTGGATACAATCAGACAAGCCGTAATCAGCTGTCCCAGGTTGTGAGCCACACCGCCGGCCATGGACACGCCGACCATGCTGAACCAGCCAGTCTTATACAGCAGGTACATGACCAGAATGCTCAGGATGCCGCCGGCAAAGGAATAGAGCATGCCGAAAACGCCGGAAAACAGCAGCCCTGCGATGACGATTCGCACGCAGTTGATGGTGAAGGCGTAGCGGAACCCCAGCTTATAAATGGCCATGACGATGACCAGGTTGGCGATGCCCAGTTTGATGCCGGGAACAGGTACGGGAATCGGAATCAAGGCTTCCACGTAGCTGAAGATGAGGGCCAGAGCTGCAAACATGGCGCTGAGAGCCAGGCGGCGGGTACGGTTATCCTGTGATGACATCCACGCCACCTCCTTCCCCATGAGCGGAACCGCTGCTCTGGATTTCAATCATCACCTTATTCGGCAGGCAGACGATGGAATCCTTCGTTTCGCTGATGGCACCGGCATCCACGCAGACCTGATTTTTGCAGGTGGAATATGCCATTGAAACCATGCCGTCTTTTATGGTAATATAGTTAATGTGGTCATCATCCTGCACCACCTCGATGGTCTGGTCCTCGCTCAGCGAGTAGGTGCCGTAAAGCTGACCGTCAACCGTGACAATTGCCCTGTCACCCCCGGTATTGGTGGTGAGAGACCACCAGCTGACCGCAAGGCCAAAGACCAGAATCAGTATGAATAATACGATATCGGCTTTTTTTATCATAAAATCTCCTTACAGAAAGGGTTATAGTATGCGTAAACTTATGAAACAGGCAGCGGCTCTGCTGCTTGCCCTAACCTTTATTATACCACAGTTTGGCTGCTCGTCCAACGGGCAAAATCAGAATTACACCGGTATCTCCAAAACCGGCTTTTATCTGGACACGATTTGTGCCATCACCGTCTACGGCGTGGATCCTGAGAGCGTTCTGGGCCACGAGCTGGCGGCGGCTGACGGGGACGCGGACGAGCAGACCCGGCTGGTGCACCAGCTGATTACAGACGCGTTTCTGGAATGCGACCGTTACGAAAAGTTACTGAGCAAAACCATCGAATCCAGCGAAATATCGCAGATTAACGATGCGTCCGGCCAGACGGTGGAAGTAAGCACTGAGACATCCGAAGTCATCGAAAAGGGCCTGTGGTACGGTGACGTTTCCGGCGGTCTCTTTGACATCACCATCGGCAAAGCATCTGCTCTCTGGGACTTCCATGAAGCGGAGGATGTAAGCGGCGATGAGTCTGCGGCAGAAAGTCTCCTGCCGGATGAGGACGAGCTGGCGGATGCGGTGAAGCATGTGGACTACCGTCAGGTGGCGGTGAACGGATTGTCTGTAAAGCTGGTTGACCCTGACATGGAAATCGACCTGGGCGGAATCGCCAAAGGCTATATCGCAGACCGTGTGACCGAGTTCCTGGAAGAACGTGGTGTGGTGAGTGCTGTAGTGGACCTGGGTGGTAATATCGTGGCAATCGGTCATAAAACCACGGAGTTGCTGCCGGGCCTGGATTCTGATACGGTCACTACAACCGAGTTCAACATCGGAATCAAGGACCCACAGTCTGACGTGGGGGCTTTGCTGGCTGTATTTCCGGCACACGATAAGACCGTCGTAACTTCCGGAACCTACGAGCGGTTCCTCATTCAGGACGGTGTGAAGTACCACCATATTCTGGACCCGGCGACCGGCTGGCCGATTAATAACGACGTACTCAGTGTGACCATTATCGCACCGAAAGGCAGTGCAGCGGATGCTGACGGCCTGTCCACCACCTGTCTGGCACTGGGTGTGGAAAAGGGTATGGAACTGATAGAGTCACTGAACCACATGGGTGTGGAAGCGGTGTTTGTGGATGCGGAAGGTGAAATCCATCAGACTGAAGGAGCACCGGAGCTGATAACGAATTAAGAAGGAATCGTGCAGGGGATGAGTGGCAGTCCAATCATTCAGGACGGCAAACTGGTGGGCGTGGTGACCTATGTGTTGGTGAATGATCCGACCAGAGGGTATGGGATATTTATTGAAAATATGCTGGACGCAGAGGACTAATTATAAAGGCAGGGGTATTTGCCCCTGCCTTTTATGATGTGTTTTCAGAAGATAATGATTCCGAAGATTGCTGAAAGAATGATCAGCCCAATAGGGGATAATTTCTTTTTTGCAAAATACTTGTATTCAAATATAGAAGCAACCAAAAGTGCAGTAATGCAGATTGCCTGCATATTCACTTTGATTCCGGAGATTGTTCCGAAGCAATTTCCCAACACCATGTAAATACCGGTAGCCAATACGATGCCAATTACGCAAGGTTTCAACCCGCGCAGAACTGCTTGAACATATTTATTTTTCAATGCAGTTTTCAGCAACGCCGTTACCAACAGGATAATCAGGAACGAAGGAAGAACAACCGCCAGTGTTGCAATTACAGCACCAAGAAACCCGGCTTGGCTGCTGCCGATGTAAGTGGCAAGATTGACCATGATCGGGCCGGGTGTACTTTCGCTGACAGCGATCATATAGGTCAGC
>JAZNKW010000037.1:0-21414 GCA_045578745.1 Anaerovoracaceae bacterium | reverse complement strand
TGAAATTCGAAATATGGGCGGTATCGGCAAGATGCTGGAAATGCTTCCTGGCGTAGGCGGCAAGATCAGTGACGATGATGTGGAAAAGAGCGAGAAGGAATTCAAGCAGATGGAAGCCATCATTCAGTCCATGACTCCTGCGGAACGTAAGGATCCAACCATCCTGAATGCAAGCAGAAGAAAGCGTATCGCAGCGGGCTGCGGCCAGCCGGTAAGCAAAATCAACAGTTTAATTAAAAGGTATGATGAAGCGCGGAAACTGATGAAGCAGATTAACAATCCGAACTTCATGAAGAAAAACAAGAAATTCAGAGGATTATTTTAAGGAGGAAATTAAAATGGTAAAGATCAGATTAAGAAGAATGGGTGCACACAAGAAGCCTTTCTACAGAGTAGTAGTTGCAGATTCCAGAGCTCCAAGAGACGGTAAGTTCATCGAAGAAATCGGTTACTATGACCCAATGAAGGAACCTAAGGTTATCGAAATCAACGCAGAACTGGCTAAGAAGTGGCTGGAAAACGGCGCACAGCCAACTGATACTGTAAAGAAGCTGTTCAAGAACGCTGGTATCGTTGAATAATTCTGATAAATAAGGAAGCGGTGAAAACGAATGACTAAATTGGTTGAAGCAATTGCGAAGTCACTTGTTGACAGACCTGAAAATGTGGAAGTTACAGAAACCTCCACTCGTCAGGGAACAGTGATTCAACTGAAGGTTGATCCCGATGATATGGGAAAGGGAATCGGTAAACAGGGCAGAATTGCGAAAGCGCTTCGTGTCGTTGTTAAGGCTGCCGCAACCAGAGATAATAAAAAAGTGACAGTGGAGATCGTCAAGGAATAATCCCGCACGCTTCGGGGTATGACGGTTTTCGGATTGCAGCAGATTACAGGCACATAAATCATTTTTATGTGCCTGTTATGTTTATTAAAGGAGAACCATGGAAAAGATTAAAATCGGAACAATTGTAAATGCAGTAGCACTGCGTGGTGAAGTGAAGGTTTATCACTTCTCTGACTGTAAGGAACGTTTTGAGGAACTGGACGAAGTAATCCTGGAACGTAAGGGCAAGAGCCAGACATACAAAATCGAAAAGGTTCGTTACCAGAACGATATGGTCATTCTGAAATTCAAGGGCGTAGACGACCGCAATGCAGCAGAAGCTCTGAAGGAAAGCGATGTAATGATTACAGAAGAAGACCTGAAAGAACTGCCGGAAGACACTTTTTATGTCCGTGATCTGATTGGATGCAGCGTTTTCAATGCTGAAACCGGTGCTGAAATCGGAACAATCAGGGATGTACTGCAGAACTCTGCACAGGACATTTATGTAATTAAGACTGCCGGCGGCAAGGATGCAATGATTCCTGCTGTAGGCGACTTCGTAGACGAAGTAAATATTGAAGAAAGATTTGTAAAGGTAAGACTGATTCCGGGCCTGATCGATGACGAAGGCACTGAAGTCCGTGACTAAAAGTACAGGAGACTGTTTTATGAAAATTCATGTTCTGACTCTCTTTCCGGAGATGTTCACACCGGTGACAGAAGCCAGCATTCTGGGCAAAGCCGGAGAAAAGGGCATTCTGGATATTAACCTGATTAATATCCGTGACTACAGCAATGATAAACACAGCAAGGCGGATGACACTCCTTTCGGGGGCGGTGTAGGCATGGTTATGCTGGCAGACCCTATTTTCGGAGCGCTGCGCTCTATCGGACCGGAAGAGGAAGTAAAAAAGAAAAAGATTCTGTACATGTCTCCAAGGGGACGCCATCTCAATCAGCAGATGATTGAGGATATGGCGCAGGAGGAAGAAATGGTAATCCTCTGTGGCCATTATGAGGGTGTAGACCAGAGAGTGCTGGATTACTGGGATATGGAAGAAGTGTCCATTGGCGACTATATTCTTACCGGCGGAGAGCTTCCTGCCATGGTGCTAATTGATGCTGTAAGCAGATTCATTCCGGGTGTTCTGGGTACAAAGGAATCTGCTACTGATGAATCTATTTATTCCGGACTGCTGGAATGTGACCAGTATACCAAGCCACGTGAATATGCGGAAATGATGGTTCCGGAAGTGTTATTTGGAGGAAATCACAGGCTCATCTACCTGTGGCAGCTGGAAAATGCCCTGCGCAGAACCCGTGACTGCCGTCCGGATCTGTTGGAAAAATGGCTGGCAGAAGACCGGAAGCTGAAAAAAGATGAAAAGAAAATTCTGGACAAAATTCTGTCTGGAGAATAGTTGCCATGAAAAGTTCTTCATGGTACAATATATAGTATGAAAAAGAAGAAAACGACCAAAGGTACCAAGCGTACCATATTCATATATCTGCTGACCCTGGTGCTTCTTTATGTGGCTATTTATGTAGTGCCCCAGGTGTCAGACATTTTTGTAGAAACATATACGGCTGAGTACGGAACATTGCAGGTAACAGATGAGGCGACCTGCCTTTTCGTGCGTAATGAAAAGGTTTACCCTGCAAAATCCGGCGGTTCTGTGGAGCGTGTGGTGAAAGCCGGACGTCTTATGCGTTCCGGTGCCAACATCGTCAATGTGGGTAATCTGGCATACCACTCTGATATGAAGGGGATTGTCAGCTATTACCATGACGGACTGGAAACAGTATACACTCCGGAGACCATGACCACCCTTACTTCTGCAGCTCTATCCAAGGAAAAGCAGGAAGCAAACCCTGTAAAGAAAGCTGTTTCTGGTGAAGCTGCATCCGGGGATGCAGTGTTCAAAATCGTGGACAATCAGAAATGGTATCTGCTGTGCTGGCTGAAAAAAGATGCAGCAGCAAGATACAGTGAGGGCAGAATTATTACTGTAGATTTCCAGGATGGCAAGTCCGGAAAAGAAAGCACTCAGCTGAAGATGCACATTGACTCCATGACCGTGCAGGGCGATGAAACCATGCTGGTAATGTCATGCAATCGCCATTATGAAGATTTTGACCAGTACCGCATGAAAAAATGTACCCTGATTGCCTCCAGCGTCAGCGGCATCTTCCTGGAAACAGACAGCATTGTGGAAGAAGAAGGCCAGAAGGGCGTATACGTGGTGGATAAGCTGGGAAACTATAACTTTACACCGGTAAAAATTCTGAGCATCGAAGGCGATGTTACCGTAGTAGAAAAAAACTATTTCTATGATGCGGAAGGTTATGCTGTTTCTACCGTTCAGAATTACTATACAATCCTGCGTCCGGAAACCGAAGAAGCGGAATCTGAGGAAGCAGAGAAAAAGGAGTGACGCATATGTCTATCAGAGAAAACATAGAACATATCAATCAGCTGAAAGCCGAAGCTGCTGCACGCAGCGGAAGAAATGGCGAAGATGTTCTGCTGGTTGCGGTGACCAAGCTTCATGATGTGGATGAAATCAATGAAGCCATCGACTGCGGCATTACAGACATCGGTGAAAACAAAGTGCAGGAAATCATGGACAAGTTTGACCATGTGAAGCCGGTAAGATGGCATCTGATCGGACACCTGCAGACGAATAAAGTGAAATATATCATCGACAAGGTTTCCATGATTCATTCCGTGGATTCTCTTCGACTGGCACAGGAAATCAACAAGCGTGCCCAGCAGCATAACCTGACTATGGACATCCTGATTCAGGTTAACTCTGCAGAGGAAGAGAGCAAGTTCGGAATTAAGACTGAAGAAACCGGACAGATGATTCAGGATATTCTGGATACATGCGAAAACATCCGCATCCGCGGCCTCATGTGCATTGCACCTTTTGAGGAAAATCCGGAGGATGCAAGAGTGTATTTTGCAGAGGTGAAGAAGCTGTACGACGAATATGGAAAGATGGAACATCCGCATCTGGATTTCCAGTATCTGTCCATGGGTATGTCCGGTGACTTCCATGTGGCAATTGAAGAGGGCTCCAACCTGATTCGCGTGGGAACCTCCATCTTCGGTGCCAGAGATTATTCCAAAAAATAACACCAAAGAAAATGGGAGGATATTATGAGCGCATTTGATTCTTTAAAGAAGTTTATCGGTATTGAAGAAGTAGATGAAGATGAGGCAGTAACAGAAGCAGAAGTGCAGGCTGCAAAGGAAAAGCTGGCTATGGATGCCGGCAGACAGAGCTCTTTCGCTGCTTCTGCAGCAGCAGTACGTAAGCCTGCTGAATTTACCAAGCCATCCGAGGCTGCAAAGGCTGTTCCAATTGAAAGACGCCTTTCTGTAGCAGGTACCAATGCATTTAAGCTGGTTCTCATTGAACCTAAGAGCTTTGACGAATGTCCGAAGCTGGTTGACGGCCTGAAGGGCAGACGTCCTGTCATCATCAATCTGGAAAAGATTGAAACAGAAACTGCCAAGAAGATTTTTGACTTCCTCAGCGGTGCTACCTATGCATTAAACGGCAGCGTTCAGAAGGTTGCAAACAACATCTTCATTTTCGCACCGGAAAGCGTGGACATCAGTGCTGCAAACCAGGAAGACCGCGGCGGCTTCGATTTCGGTGCAAACAAGAGCCCGTGGAGATAAGGGGGAGCTATGAGAGGACTTTTAGCAACATCAATTTACTGGTTCTCTGAACTGCTGACTACCATTCTGCTGGTACGCTGCATTTTCAGCTGGTTCCCGGTGAGTCCTTACAGCACTCTGGGCAAAATTTACGGGCTGACCATTCGTCTGACAGAACCGGTGGTGGAACCATGCCGCCGTCTGCTGAGCCGTTTTAATACAGGAGTACTGGACTTCTCTGTATTACTGGCATTCTTTCTGATTCAGTTTGTTGCCAACGCACTGATTCAGATTATTATCTAATTGAGGGAGATTTAGATTATGATTACACCTGCAGATATTGAAAATAAAGTATTTGCCAAAGCAGTAAGAGGATATAAAGAAGAAGAAGTTGATGATTTTCTGGATCTGATTATTCTGGATATGGAAAAGCTGATGAAGGAAAACCGTCAGCTGAAGAAGGAACTGGAAAAGTCTCAGACTCAGGTAGACCGTCATGTGTCCACCGAAAGCTCTGTTTATGAAACTTTGGAATCTGCCAAGTCTCTGCTGAATGATATTGCAGCAAGTGCAGAACGCCGAGCTCAGGTTATTCTGAAGGACGCAGAACTGGAAGCTGCTATGATTACCAGAGAAGCGAGAGAATCCATCAGCAGACTGACTGATGAAGCGAGCCGTCTGCGCAGAAATGTGGAAACCCTCCGTTCAAAGTACCGTCAGATGCTGGAACTGGAACTGGAACGTGTGGATGCCATGGGTGCAGGCTGGTTCGAGGAACTGGAACGTGATTTCCTGCCAGCTTCCCTCTCTGATCTGGAACAGCTGACTCAGAATACACAGGCGGAAACCGTGCGCAGCGAAGCTTCCATGCAGGCTACACGTGTTATGGAGCCTGTAAAAGTTTCTGATGAAGACGTAAAGAAAGAAGATCTGACGAAGACTTTCGTACACATCCGCTAATTTGAGGAAAGTTCGAGATTATACTGAATGAAAAAAACACGTTATTTACTCATAGCAGGCATTCTGCTGCTGGACCAGATTGTCAAGTATGCAGTCAGAGCAGGCATGGAGCTTGGGGAAACTATTCCGGTTATAAAGAATGTGTTTCATCTGACCTATGTGCAGAACCGTGGCGCTGCTTTCAACATGTTTGATGGCATGCAGGGCTTTTTGACCATGGTTCCATTGATTGCACTGGTTTTCGCGGTCTGGTATATGGAAAAACATCTTGCAGAGCATGTAACGCAGCTGTTTGCACTCATATTGATTATTTCCGGTGGTCTGGGAAACCTGATTGACCGTATTTGGCTGGGATTTGTAACGGATATGTTTGACTGCCGTTTCATTGATTTCCCGGTATTCAATATTGCGGACATCGCAATCTGTGTAGGATGTTTCTTCCTTGTAGTTTTTATTTTCTTTTTCGATAAACCGCAGCAGGGAGAAAAAGCTGATGAACAGTGAAGAAAAATATACATTTTTAATCGATGAAGAAAGCAGAGGCACCAGGATTGACCGGGTGCTTTCTTTGCTTTTGGCCGAAAGTTCAAGAAGTTATATACAGAAGCTGATTGAAAAGGGTAAGGTGTCCGTAGACGGCAAGCCTTGCACTGCGAAGAATTTTAAGGTCAGCGAAGGTCAGCAGGTGGAACTGCTGATGCCGGAGCCGGAGATTTTGTCGGTGGAGCCGGAAGATATTCCACTGGACATTGTTTATGAAGATGATGATGTGCTGGTGGTTAATAAGCCGAGAGGCATGGTAGTCCATCCAGCTGTAGGAAATTATACAGGGACTCTGGTTAACGCAATCCTGTTCCACTGCGGGGAACGTCTCAGTTCCATCAACGGTGTCATCCGTCCAGGTATCGTACACCGTATTGATAAGGATACCAGCGGGCTCCTTATGATTGCCAAGAACAACATGGCTCACGAGTCTCTGTCCGCCCAGCTGGCAGAGCACTCCATCACCCGCCGTTATACTGCTCTGGTATACAGCAACCTTGCAAAGGATGAGGGCACGGTAGATGCGCCAATCGGACGTGATCCAAAGAACCGTCTGCGCATGGCAGTGACCACACAGAATTCCAAGAGGGCTGTAACTCACTGGACCGTACTTGAGAGATTCGGAAAATATACTTTAATCGAAGCAAAACTGGAAACAGGGCGGACTCATCAGATTCGTGTACATATGTCCCACATCAAGCATCCGCTGGTAGGTGACATGGTATATGGACCAAAGAAGCAGCCACTGACAGAAGAAGGACAGATGCTCCATGCCAGAGTGCTGGGATTTGTCCATCCGAGAACCGGTGAATATATGGAATTTGAGCGGCCTCTGCCGGAAGAGTTTGAGCAGGTGCTGCGGAAAGTGAGAAAGTAAATGGCCAAACGCAGTTTAAAACCAGGCACCCTGCTGTGCCCTGTACCAGCTGTCATGGTAACCTGCGGCAGCGGTGATGAAAAGAATATTATTACTATCGCATGGACCGGTATTGTCAATTCCGATCCTCCGATGACTTATGTGTCTGTGCGTCAATCCCGCCATTCCCACCATCTGATTGAGGAAAGCGGAGAATTTGTCATTAATGCAACCACTGAAGAACTGGCTTTTGCTACCGATTACTGCGGTGTGAAATCCGGACGTGATGTAGATAAGTTTAAGGAAATGAAACTGACTCCGATTCCTGCGGAAAAGGTTTCCTGCCCGATGATTGAGGAATCTCCGGTAAATCTGGAGTGCAAGGTCGTGGAAGTTCACCGCTATCCTACCCACGATATGTTCGTAGGAGAAATTGTGGCTATGCATGTGGATGAAGCTATCTTCGATGAAAACGGAAAGATGCCGGTGGAATCCATCGGTCTACTGGCCTATGCCCATGGACATTACCTGGGTGTGAAGCGTAAGCCAATCGGCCGTTTCGGCTATTCTGTTATGAAGGCGAAGACAAAGAAACGTCTGAATCGTGAAGCACACCAGGAACGTGTGGAAAAGAACCGTGCACGCCGTGAAAAGCGTGAGGCAGCCGGATCCGGCCGCCCCGGCAGTAAATCAAAGAAAAAATAAGCCTGAGAAGGCGGATATACATTGCTGAACACAAAGCTGCATAGATGCTGTGTGGTATATGAAGCATGTGTGACTTGAAATGGATTATCTGCGCCGTATGTTTTTCTGATATTATGTGATATAGATATAACATACTGTAATCAGGTCCGGGTGTGAATATAATCAATGCAGCGTTCACAGACATAGCCTCCCTTAAAGGGGATGCTATGGGAATATTTCCCGCAAAGGGAACAGCATTTTGGTTCTGCAGGGCGAAGCATATCGGTACCTCCTCATACTTATCTTTATAAACTGGCTGCCGGCTGGTTGGGGATTGCCGCAGGCCGCCGGACCTGATTGCAGCTTCATCATAGTACAGATGAAATGTAAATAAAAGTGAAAATTTCAAAAATGTCGAATTTTAGGGAATTTCTGTAAGAATTTAGGGATTTTTTGTATTTCCTGATTTTGAATCAGTTTGCGGGGGAGAAGAAGAATGGAACTGACACATTTTGATGAGAAGGGAAACGCCCGCATGGTGGATGTGAGCGAAAAGGAAATAACCAGCCGGCAGGCAATTGCCTGCGGCGTAATTAAGGTGTCTCAGACTGTTTATGATGCTGTTGCAGATAAACGCATCGCCAAGGGTGATGTGCTGACGGTGGCAACTACGGCAGGTATTATGGGGGCCAAGAAAACCTGGGAACTGATTCCCATGTGCCATATTCTCCAGCTGACTAAATGTGCCATCGACTGGGAAATGAAGGCGGAAACCTGTGAAATCTGCTGCAGATGCACGGTGCGCTGCAATGGACAGACTGGTGTGGAAATGGAAGCTTTGACCGGTGTCAGCGTGGCTCTGCTGACGGTGTACGATATGTGCAAGGCACTGGATAAGAACATGGAAATCGGTCAGATTTACCTGGCTGAAAAGGAAGGCGGAAAGAGCGGCCATATTGTAAATTCTGCGAGAGAGGTATAACTGTGGCATACAAAGTAGGAATCATCACTTTAAGTGACAAGGGATCCCGGGGAGAGCGGGAGGATAAAAGCGGTCCGGCTGTCTGCGAAATGCTGGAAGTCTGGAATAAAAAAGAAGGCCGCGTAATATATGAAATAGACAGTGAAGTTCTGCTGCCGGATGATCAGATTTTGCTGGAGGGGGTTCTGTGCGGCATGGCTGATGAAGAGGGAATGGACCTGATTCTGACTACCGGAGGTACAGGCTTTTCTCCGCGTGATATTACGCCGGAGGCTACTTATGCGGTGGCCACGAAGAATGCTCCGGGTATCGCTGAGTACATGCGTGCAAAATCTTTCGAAATCACACCGAAGGCTATGCTTTCCCGCGGGGCTTCTGTGATCCGCAATTCTACATTGATTATCAATCTGCCGGGAAGTCCGAAGGCGGTTCAGGAAAATCTGAGTTTCATCCTTCCGGCACTGGAACATGGGCTGGATATTTTGCTGGGTCGTGACGGCGAGTGCGGCAGCGATGGTCACCGGGGTGAGCACCATGTTTAATCTGCGTTACGAAAGAAACCGGATTTTCAGTCCGGCGGAGCAGGAGCTGCTTGCAGAAAAGAAGGTTGCAGTTATCGGCTGCGGCGGTCTGGGCGGACATCTCATCGAGATGCTGGGGCGTCTGGGCGTGGGCTGTATTGTGGCTGTCGACGGTGATGTTTTCGATGAAACGAACCTGAACCGTCAGCTCCTATGTAATGAAAATAATATTGGGACATTCAAGGCTGTCGCAGCAGGACTCCATATGGCAGCTGTGAACAGCGAAGCGGATGTGCTTTCTGTATGTGAAGATTTGACGGAATCTAATGCGGAGCAGATTCTGAATGGATGTGATCTGGTACTGGACGGGCTGGACAGCGTGGGAAGCAAGCTTATGCTGCAGAGAATCTGCCGCAGGCTGGATATTCCTATGGTCCACGGTGCCATCGGCGGTTGGTTCGGACAGGTCACCACGATTTTTCCGGGAAATGACACCCTGAGTCTGATTTATGAAGATGGCTGTGAAGTTTCTCAGGAAGAGGGAAATCCGTCCTTTACACCGGCAGTTGTTGCAGGAATCCAGGCGGCAGAAGCGGTCAAAGTTCTGTTGGGGTATGAGGATGTACTGCAGCGGAAAATGCTGTTTATTGATCTGTTCACAGGCGAAGTACAGCGGGTGGAATTATGAGTACAATGAAGAAATATGAAGGAGACCGTCAGGTCTCCTTTCTCGATAAAGAAGCGGCCAGATGGCTTCGTGAAGAAGCACCGGCCATTGAAGATGGTCTTTGTCTAGCGCGGTTTCATGCAGACCTGGAGGCAGAGGGTGTAAAGGGCTGGCAGAAAGGGCAGCATGTGACCGTCTGCGGCAGCCAATACGAAATTACAATTACCGGTAAGCGGTGTTTTAAGGAATGCGGTCTGCTGCAGCGGACCGGTGTGAAATGCCCGCTGGAGGATGGGGTGGCTTTCGGGCGTCCCCGGGAAGAGGAATGATGAAAGATCAGTTTGACAGAAATATTGATTACATACGAATTTCCGTGACGGACCGCTGCAATCTGCGGTGCCGGTACTGCATGCCGGCCTGCGGGGTGGAGTCTGTTCCTCATGGCAAAATCCTCACATTCGATGAAATCGTTCGTCTGACAGAGCGGTTTGCTGATGTCGGAGTCCGTAAGGTAAAGATTACCGGCGGAGAGCCTCTGGTGCGCAGGGGTGTGCTGGATCTGATCCGCGAAATCAGGCAGGTTTCCGGAATCGATGAAGTTACATTAACCACCAACGGGGTATTGATCGGGCAGCAGCCGGAGCTGGCTCAGAAGCTGGCAGAAGCCGGGGTAAGCGGAATCAATATCAGTCTGGATACATTGAATCGAAAACGGTATGAAGAAATTACGGGAACTGACGGACTGGATGATGTGATTCGAGCCATTGATGTCTGCTGCAGCATCCCGAATCTGAAAGTAAAGGTCAACGCAGTGACTCTGGCGGATTACAATCAGGATGAGGTGGAAGCTCTTGCATACCTGGCAAAGGACCGGAATCTGGATGTTCGGTTTATTGAGCTGATGCCTGTGGGTCTGGGAAAAGTCTTCAGAGGATATGGACAGGACTGGATTCTGAAGAAACTGGAAGCTGTTTACGGACCGGCTGCTGCGGATGAAAATGGCCGCAGAGGAAACGGACCCGCAGTTTATTATAACCTGGATGGTTTCTGCGGCAGAGTAGGATTCATCAGCGCCATGAGTCACATGTTCTGCGGAGAATGTAATCGGGTGCGTCTGACCTCAGAAGGGCTGCTGAAACCATGTCTGCAGTATGCAGGCGGAACTGATCTTCGCCAGCTGATGCGGGACGGTGTATCAGACGAAACACTGCTTGAAGCTATTCAGATGGCGATATACCATAAACCATCTCACCATCATTTTGCAGATGAAGCAGCGGAAAATGCTGAAGAAAAAATTATGTCATTAATAGGCGGCTGAGCCCCTGTTAATATAAATGGATTTCGAGCTTCAATATCTAAGGTGCCTGGCGGAAGGTACTATGAGGATGAGGCCGATGGGTATGCTTCGAAAGGAGCCTGCCTTCCGTGTTTGAAAAGAATTCCAAGGAGGACAAACAAATGAAGAAACTTTTATCCGCATTACTGATTGTAATGATGTGTCTGGCACTCTTTGCCTGCGGCACAGATGAACCTGCCGATGCAGGTCATGAAGACCCGGTGGAACCTAAGGGCACTCTGCTCATGGCGACAACCACATCCACCGACAACACCGGCCTGCTGGACTACCTGGCACCAATCTTTGCTGAAGATACCGGCTGGACTCTGGAATGGAGCTCTGTAGGTACCGGTGAAGCACTGGCTATGGGTCAGAACGGTGACGTGGACATCGTGCTGGTACACTCCAAAGCCAGTGAAGAAGAATTCGTGGCAAACGGCTACGGCGTGGAACGTGTTCCTGTGATGTACAACGATTTTGTTATCGTAGGACCGGAAGCAGAAGACACCTATGGCGATGATGTGGAAGCCTGCCTGAGAGCAGTTGCAGACGGCCAGCTGCCATTCGTATCCAGAGGTGATGACTCCGGTACCGATAAGAAAGAAAAGAAACTGTGGCCTGCATACGAAATTGACCCGGCACAGAATCCGAACTACATCGAATCCGGTCAGGGCATGGGTGCTACCATTACCATGGCGGACGAACAGCAGGCTTACTGTCTGACCGACAGAGGTACCTGGCTGGCAAATAAGATGAATGCAGACCTGGAAATTGAGCTGAACATCGTTTGCCAGGGGGCAAAGGATCTGCTGAACCAGTACGGTGTCATTGCAGTAAACCCTGAAATGTACGAAGACACCAATATTGAAGCTGCAAACGCATTCATTGAATGGATCTGTTCTGAAGAAATTCAGAATCTCATCGGCCAGTTCGGCGTGGAAGAATACGGTCAGGCTCTGTTCACCCCAAATGCAGGAGCAGAAGCATAAGACATTGACAGGACGAAAACGGCTATGATATAATACCAGCTTGTGACTGGAGGATTTGAATTAATGAACATTGGATTTACATTGATATTTAACAGCTTACTGCTGGGTGTGGGACTGGCAATGGATGCTTTTTCCGTATCTCTGGCAAACGGACTTAACGAACCATGCATGCGCCGCCGCAAAATGTGCGGGGTAGCAGGTATTTTTGGCATATTCCAGGGTCTGATGCCGCTGCTGGGCTGGATTTGTGTACATACAGTGGTTCAGTACTTCACATCTTTTGAAAAACTGATTCCGTGGATTGCTCTGGTGCTCCTCTGCTTCATAGGCGGAAACATGCTGAAGGAAGGTCTGACCGGCGGTGAAGAGGAATGTTGCGAAAAGCCTGGTGTAGGTCTGAAGGCTCTGCTGGTGCAGGGCGTAGCAACTTCCATCGACGCACTGTCTGTAGGTTTTACCATCGCAGAATACGGTCTGCTGGAAGCTGTTCTGGCAGCTGTGATTATTGCAGGTATTACATTCTTTATCTGCTATGGCGGTCTGGCCATCGGTAAGAAGGCTGGTACCAAGCTGGCAGGCAAGGCCGGTATCCTGGGCGGAGCGATCCTGATTTTCATCGGCCTGGAGATTTTTATCACCAGCTGGTTCTAAAAACAAATATCATGACTGAATACAAACGCACCGGAGACGGTGCGTTTTTCTTGTGGTCGGAAGAAATTTGGACTATAATGACAGTATGAGATTCGATGACGAAAGGATTTTATCATGAACGGAGTAATACAGTGGTTTGCAGAATGTTTCAGTGATGCAGCCATTTTAAGTGCAATAAAAGTGACATTTCAGATGGCGGTCTGTTCCTGCCTGATTTCTTCTGTGCTGGGAATTTGTCTTGGCCTCCTTCTGGAGCGGTTTGATTTCCCGGGAAAACGGCTGGTGATTCGGCTGAACCGGACCCTGATGGGAATGCCGCCGGTGGTGGCGGGCCTCATTGTATACCTTCTGCTTATGCGCAGAGGTCCACTTGGCTCGCTGGGCTGGCTCTTTACTATTAAAGGTATGGTAGTGGCCCAGGCCCTTATCATTACACCGATTATGACCGGCATGGTGCATCAGTACGCATGCAGCAAAGCACCTGCAGTCCGGGAGTTTTGCCGGACCATGGGAGCATCGAAGCGTCAGACTGCCATGACCGTCCTCTGGGAAATGCGTCATGACATCTATTTCTGCGTGGTGACTGCCTTTGGACGTTCCATCAGTGAGGTGGGCAGCGTCATGCTGGTGGGCGGCAACATTAAGGGGCGCACCCGTACCATGACCACCGCCATTTCCCTGCTGAAGAGTCAGGGAATTTTCACCGAAGGGATTGCCCTTGGTATGGTGCTGCTGGTGATGGCCTTTATCGTTCAGTGGCTGGGTGATGCCTTAAGGAGAGAGGAGGACGGTCATGAAAATTACTGATCTGAAAGCAAGTGCGGGCAGTTTCAGCCTGTCTGTTCCGTCTGCTGAATTTACTCCCGGCAAAATCCACGGCCTCTCAGGTCACAACGGATCGGGGAAAACGATTTTGCTGAAAACCATCATGGGAATCATGACGCCGGAAGCGGGCTGCATTGATTATGACGGACTGACCATGCAGGACGTGACCCTCATGAGCCAGCGGCCGTATCTGCTTCATGGAAGTGTATACGAAAATCTGGTCTACCCTCTGAAGCTGCGTGGAATCGACCCGAAAACGCCGGAAATAGCAGCTGAAATAGACCGCCTTTTAGAACGGGTTGGACTGCTGTCTATGAAGCACCAGTATGCACGGAGCCTGTCCAGTGGGGAGCGTCAGAAACTGTCTTTCCTGCGGGCTGTTATATTCAAACCGAAATTTATTATGATGGATGAGACTCTGTCCAACATGGACCCGGAAAGCGAAGAACAGATTCTCGGACTGATTCGTGAGATGCAGGCATCCGGCAATCCGGCGACCTGGCTCATTGTAAACCATCAGCTGGAGCAGAAGGAAGAGCTTTGTGATGTGATTCACCGCATGGAGAAAGGACGTTACTGTGGAATTATTAAAGGTTGATACAATAGAAGAGGCCATGGAGAAACTGACTGGCTGCGCGGCGGGGGCGGTGAGCCTGGATCTGGAAGGAAGCTGCCGTACCGGACTTCCCATGGAAACGGAGGAAGTTTCCATCTTCCAGCTTTTGGGACGCGTTCTGGCAGAAGATATTGCAAGCAGTGAGGCTGTGCCGGGATTTAACCGGTCCACAGTAGATGGTTATGCGGTACGTGCATGCGATACAGGAGGCGCTTCCGAGTCTTTGCCCGCATTCCTGCACGTGATTGGTGAAGTAGAAATGGGATGTGATGCTTCCGGATTGGCTGTATGCCCAGGCGAGTGTGCTTACGTGCCGACCGGCGGTATGGTGCCGGCAGGGGCAGATGCCATGGTCATGGTGGAATACTGTGAAGCTTTCGGTGCGGACCAGATGGCAGTATACAGCAGCGTGTCTGCCGGAAATAATATGGTTATGGCAGGGGACGATATGGGCTGCGGCCAGGTGGTACTCCGCAGAGGGCGCAAAATCTGTCCGGCAGACCTTGGTGTTCTGGCGGCCATCGGCCGGACTTCTGCACTGGTATACAAGCCGTGGAAAATCGTCATTCTCTCCACCGGTGATGAAATCATCGACCCTGCAAAATCTCCGCAGCCGGGCCAGGTCCGCGATGTGAATAGTTACGGCCTTTATGCTCTGGCGCAGGAATATGGCTTCGATGTGCTGGGTTTTCAGGTAGTGGAAGATGATGCAGCTGTGCTGGAGCAGCGTGTAGCTGTGGCCATGAAGACAGCAGATCTGGTGGTGATTTCCGGAGGCAGCAGCCAGGGAAAGAAAGATGCTACAGCCTCCATTATCGGCTCTTTGGCGTCCTCCGGGGTACTTACCCATGGACTGGCAGTAAAGCCGGGGAAACCGACGATTCTGGGCTTTGACGAGCCTTCCCGGACTGCACTTATAGGACTTCCTGGCCATCCAGTGGCGGCTATGATTCTCTTTGAAAAAATTGCAGGTGGCCTCTGGGAAACCCTTACCGGACAGAGCAATGTGGAGAAGCATCCGTCTGTGGAATGTATTGCAGCAGCAAATATTGCCGCAAGCCCTGGACGGAAGACATGGCAGCTGGTGAAGGTGGATTTTGAGGGGAAACGGGACGAAGATACAGGACTTCCTTACGTGACACCGGTCTGGGGCAAGTCCGGACTGATCAGAACTCTGTCAGAGGCTGACGGATACATTGAAATCGATGTGAATGATGAAGGTGTGAACCGGGGGCAGCAGGTGAGAGTGTGGCTGCTGTAGGAGGAGCGTAAATGGAAGAGAAAAAGAAACCGTCCATGGATTTCTGGCTGGAAGAGGCCAAACAGCATGAGAGTGCAGGAAAAGTGGGAATGTACCTGATGCATAATGGCGTGGTCAGAGAGACTGCCAGAGCGCAGGTGCGGGAAGGGGCAGGAGATACTCTGCCTGTTACTGCCATGGACTTTTCATATGACAGAAAAAAGCTGGATGCAGCAGTGGCAGATACGTATAAGCTGCCGGGAATTTACTATATCCGTACCTGGATGGCGGAAGGCCGTCTGCAGGCGGGGGATGACATCATGTATGTACTCATTGGCGGCGACATCCGCCCACACGTAATGGACGCACTGGACTACTTGGTGGGACGGATTAAGGATGAGTGCGTGAGTGAAAAGGAAATATTTCATGGAAAAATGACGGAAACTGTGGTATGATATTCGGTAGTCTTCGGACTGACAGATTTTGAGAAGTGAGGTATGAAACGATGGCAATTATGCAGTTAACAGATAATATTAAAAACTGCAACGGATGTGCGGCATGTCAGATGGCCTGCAAAACCCGTGCAGTTAAGATGATTACAGATGAAGAGGGCCGTAAGGTTCCGTTCATCGATGAAAAGGCATGCAACAAGTGCAATGCCTGCCGTATGTACTGTCCATTATATATGCCGGTGGAACTGCCGGAATTCAAGGACTGGTATGAATTCGATGAAAAGTACATGGAGCGCGACATGGCTCAGGTGTACCGTGAAACCAGCCGTAGCGTAAAGAACGGCCAGTTTACCGAGTTCGTAGGTACTCTGTGTCAGATTGCAGCGCTGAAGTCTCTCATGGGCGACCGCCTGCGTCCAAACCTGAAGATTTATCCGCTGGCATGTACGCCGGAAACGCAGGCTGCACACGGCTGCCGGGACTGCGTGTTTTATAAGTAGTCCCCGGTTTCTATGCTGTCATAGAAGCTGCCGGCGAAATCGTAGAATTTCTGCATGGCCTGGGTAAAGACAGCATTTTTTCGCCATACGAACCCCAGCTTCCGCTTATCGGGCGGATTGGTAATGGTGAGATATTTTACATTGCTGTACTCGCACTTCATTGCAGACAGACGGGTGGTTATCATGACCCCATAATTGTCTGATACCATCTGATCACGGAGTGTGTAGTCACAGACCATAGCTACTTTTGGTTTGAAGCCAGCTTTCCGGTAAAGTTCAGAAATGAACTGCTGAAGACTGGTTTCTTCATCCAGATTAATAAAATGTTCTGAAGCACACTGGCTCAGGTCCACTTCTGTCTGACTTGCCAGCGGATGCGACTCGTGCACAAGCAGCACCATGTCATCCTCATAGAGGGTGCGGTGCTGTATTTTTTTATTGGCCTGATTTTCAATTCCGTTGATGGCACCCAGGTAAAGGTCGATTTTGCCGTCGATAAGATCGTTAATATAGCGGTGACCTTCCACGGAGTAACGGTTGAGACGGATGTCCGGGTTTTCCGTACGGAAAGCAGCAAAGATTTCCGTCCAGATGTAAGGACTGAGTACGCCCAGATTGATGTAATTATCGGACATGTTCCGCATGGTATCCATGGCCCGGCGCCCATTTTCCATGGCCCAAAAGGCTTCTTCGATGTAGTCGCGGTAAACCCGGCCGTATTCGGACAGCTCAATGTTTCGGCCCTGACGTACGAAAAGGGGGACACCAAGTTCTGCTTCCAGCTTTTTTATGGTGGAACTGAGGGAAGGCTGGGAAATGTTGAGCATGTCTGCAGTTTTGGATACATGCTGAGTCCGGGCAAGCTGCAGGAAATATTTCAGCTGAAGAAGTTCCATATGTGTCTCCTTTTTTATATAAAATATAAATTTGAATTTATGAATATATAACTAATTATATCTTAGACTTAATGGAAAATCAATGATATTATTTTAACGTGAAATACTGATTTTAACAAAATTCGTTTTGTAAAAAATAAGGAGGTCTGTATGGATAAAAGAACCATTCGAATTGGTGTTGACGTAGGCGGTACCAACACCGATATTTGTGCGATTGACGAGAATACCGGAGAACTGATGGTATATAAGCTTCCATCCTCTCTCCACGACCAGTCTGTTGCCGTTGTAGAAGGTGTGAAGGTAATCGCCGAAGAACATAATTTTGAAGGGGAAGACGTAAGCCGCTTCATGCATGGTACTACCGTAGCTACTAATGCTATTCTGGAAGGCAGAGGTGCAAAGACTGCACTGGTAACTACCGGTGGTTTCAGAGACCTGCTGGAAATCGGCCGTCAGAAGCGTCCGGACCTGTATGACCTGCAGGCAGATAAGGTAAGAACTCTGGTAACCAGAGACTGCCGTTATGAAATCGGGGAAAGACTGAATTGCAAGGGTGAAGTTGTCCGCGAAATCAGCGTAGAAGAAGTGGAAAAAATCGTAGATTCCATTAAGGAACAGGATGCAAAGGCTATCGCAGTTATGCTGCTGAACGCATATCTGAATCCGGAAAACGAAGCTACTGTAAAGAAGATTATCGAAGAAAAGTATCCGGAAGCATTCCTGACTGTATCCAGTGACCTGTCCAAGCAGTTCCGTGAATACGAACGTCTCTGCGGTACTGTTCTGAACTCTTTCGTAGGTCCTGAAGTTAAGAAGTACATGGATAACCTGAAGAAGACTCTGGAATCCATCGGCATTAAGAGTACATATATCAACCATTCCAACGGTGGTCTGATGTCCATCGACGAATCCATGAAGTACCCTGTAAAGACTGCTCTGTCCGGTCCTGCGGCAGGTGTAGTAGGTGCACAGTATATTACAGACCTGATTAATGAAAAAGATCTGATTACCGTAGATATCGGCGGTACCAGCACAGATATCAGCCTGGTTGTAGACGGCCGTTTCGAAGCTTCTGATGAAAAGACCATCAGCGGCTACCCTGTAAGAATTCCTTCCATCGATATTTCCACCATCGGTGCCGGCGGCGGCAGCATTGGCTGGATTGACAGCGGCGGAATCCTGAAGGTAGGTCCTCAGAGTGCCGGTGCATTCCCTGGTCCTGCATGCTATAACAGAGGCGGTGTGGAAGCAACTATCACCGATGCACGTGTAACCCTGGGCCACCTGAATAACGAAGTGCTCCTGGGCGGACGTCTTCCTATCAAGAGCGACCTGTCCAGAGAAGCAGTTGGCAGACTGGCTGAAAAGATTGACATGGAACTGCTGGAAACTGCAAAGGGTATCATCTCTGTCAGCAACTCCAATATCATCAAGGAAATCAAGAATGCAACTGTAGCCAAGGGTTACAACCCAAGTGACTTCTGTCTGGTAGCATTCGGCGGTTCCGGTCCGCTCCATGCAGCTGAGCTGATTGACGAAATGATGATTAAGAAGGCTCTGATTCCGAAGACCCCAGGTCTGCTGGCAGCATATGGCCTTCTGACAGAAAACATGAGACGAGATTTTGTTCAGACCTTCGTAATGGATCTGTCCGAAGACTGCGCTTCCATCCTGGAAAGACAGTTCAGAGCACTGGAAGCTGACGCAGATGCATGGTTCGAAGAAGAACAGATTCCACAGGAAATGCGCAGCCGCGAATATTTCCTGGATATGAGATATAAGGGACAGAACCATGAAATCAGAGTTCCTATCGAAGCAGAAGATATCAAGTCTGCAGCAACTCTGGCAGAAGCTTATACAAAGGCTTACGAAAGACTGTACTCCTTCAGCTCCAATGACATGATTCAGATCGTAAACTTCGGTCTGTCCGCAATCGGCGATATCGTTTACCCTGTTATCACCAAGGACGAATACGCAGGAGAAGACGCAAGCGCAGCAATCATCGGCAGCAGACACGTATATGAAGGAAATGGCAAGTATGCAGATTACATCCTTTACGACAGAGATAAACTGAGAAACGGCAATATCATTCAGGGCCCTGCCATCATTGAACAGATGGACAGCACCACAATCGTTCTTTCTAACCAGAAGGCAACTGTGGATGAATACCTGAATATGATGATTGAACGCAAGTAAGGTGGAGGTGAGGACCATGAAAGAAATCAATTCCATAACATTAGAAATTATCGCCAACAGCATCACTTCCATCGCCGAACAGATGGGGGTAATCCTGGCGAAGACCGGTTACAGTACAAACATCAAGGAAAGAAAGGACCTGTCCGTAGCAGTATTCAGCCCTGAAGGCAAGCTGCTCTCTCTGGCTCAGCACATTCCTCTGCACTTCAGCTCCCTGTCCGGCGCTGTAGAAGTACTGACCGAAAAGTATAAAAAAGAAGACATCCACGAAGGCGATATCTTCATCGCTAACGACCCATATACCGGCGGCGGTTCCCATCTTCCGGACATCGTGCTGCTGAAGCCTGTTTTCTACGACGGCAAGCTGGTGGCATTCATGGTTAATACCGGACACCATGCGGACAAGAGCCGCAAGGGTCCTACCATCTACGATGAAGGTCTGAGAATTCCGCTGATTAAGCTCTACGACCGCGGTGAACTGGTACAGGACGTAATGGATATCATTATGCTGAACTTCCAGATGAAGTACGAACGTCAGGGCGACATCAATGCACAGATTATCACCAACCAGTACGGCGCAGACAAGCTGGTGGAACTGATTGATAAGATCAGCCTGGAAACCTACGAAGAATTCTGCGTGAAGTGGCTGGAATATGGCGAAAAGAAGGCACGTATTGCCATCTCCGAATTACCGGACGGCGAATACTGCTTCGAAGACTATATGGATGATGACGGTGCAGGTCAGAAGAACATTCTGATTAAGACAAAGGTAACTATCAAGGGCGATCAGATTACCTTCGACTTCACCGGCAGTGCTCCGCAGTCCACCGGTCCGCATAACTGCGTACCATGTGCTCTGAAGGCGACCATCTACTACTCCATGCTGGCTCTGCTGGACAGCACCATCCCTGCCAACTCCGGCTTCTTTGACAGCATTAACATCGTGGCAGAACCGGGCAGCATCGTATGGGCAAAGGAACCTGCTCCAACTTCTGACCGTGAAACAACCACACAGAGAATTGCAGACGTTATCTTCGGTGCTTTCGCACAGATGGATCCAAAGCGTGTATGTGCAGCCGGCAACGGTGCAATGAGCTATTTCTTCTTCACCGGTACAGACAAGAGAAACGGCAACCCTTACGTTTACGTAGAAACCATCGGCGGCGGCTCCGGTGCAAGATTCAATAAAGATGGTATGGACGCAGTCCATGTGCATATGACCAATACTTCCAACCTGCCGGTAGAAGCACTGGAAATGGAATACCCTCTGATGGTAGAAAAATATGCACTTTCCGAAAACAGCGGCGGTGCCGGCAAGTACCGCGGCGGTATGGGTATCGTGAGAGCGATCCGTATCATGGAAGAGAGCGAAGCATCTGTTCTGATCAGTGCAGCAACTGAGAGAGCTGCAATTAAGCCTTGGGGCCTGGAAGGCGGCCAGGGCGGCGGCAATGCAAGCATCAAGGTTTACAGAAACGGCGAAGTGATTCTGGATAATCCAAAGCCTCGTAACGTACAGCTGCAGAAAGATGACATCGTTGAAATGATAACTGCAGGAGCAGGGGGTTATGGCCCTGTTTCTGAAAGAGATCCTGAACTGCTTAAGAAAGAATACCGTGAAGGTATTATCGACGACAAGTGGCTTGAAGAAGCAGGTATCAGCATCCAGTTATAAATTGAATGGGCAGAGTGTTCTGCCCTGAAGAATCTCTTTAAGTTAAACTGTTTCGTTCAAATGTTATACGAGAAAAGCAACGAAAAAGGAGGTTATTCTTATGTCAGAAAAAACTACAAAGACACCGAAACAAGTAGGTCTGCTGGCAGCGATTGTCAGCCTGGCTGCACTGTGTATGATCTTCTGCGGCGGCTTCACATTCCTGAAGTTCAACACACAGGCTATCTTCCTGGTTGGTGCCATTGCAATGGGTATTGTTGCTCTGCTGCATGGTCACTCTCTGAAAGATGTTGAAGACTACTTCCTGGAAGGATGCCGCGGTGCAGTA
>JAZNKW010000036.1:0-23062 GCA_045578745.1 Anaerovoracaceae bacterium | reverse complement strand
GGTGGCGGTTGCGTCAGGCGGCTCCCCTGCTCCTTCATAGACGGTTTCTCCTGCAAAAGACGGCACTGTCCCCATAAGAGCCAGTGCCGCCGCGATTACTACAGTCGTTAAGGTTTTGAATAATCTATTTCTATTATTTTGCATTTTCTTCTTTGAATTTCTCCATGAATTCAATCAGTTTATCAATACCTTCTGCCGGCATCGCATTGTAGATGGATGCTCTCATGCCGCCGATGGAACGGTGGCCGTTCAGGTTCACCATGCCCGCAGCCTTTGCTTCTGCCACGAACTTCTTATCCAGATCCGCATCACCGGTAACGAATACCACGTTCATGAGAGAACGGTCTTCTTTCGCAACAGGACACTTGAACATTTCACTGGAATCGATATAGTCGTAAAGAATTGCAGCCTTTTCCTTATTGGCAGCTTCTTTCGCAGCCACACCACCGTTTTCCAGCAGGTGTTTGAACACTTCGCCTGCTACATACAGGGAGAAGCAAGGCGGTGTATTGTACATGGAATCTGCTTCATCATGTACCTTGTAGTCCAGGTAAGTCGGAACAGATGCATCTGCATGACCAATCAGGTCTTCTCTTACGATGACGATAGTCACGCCGGCAGGAGCTACATTCTTCTGTGCACCGGCCCAGATCAGTCCGAATTTTGTCACGTCAAACTCACGGGACAGAATGTTTGAAGACATGTCTGCCACCAGAGGGATATCACCGGTATCCGGAACATAATTGTACTCGGTTCCGTAAATGGTGTTGTTATCGGTGATGTAAACGTAATCCGCATCCTCACGGAAATCTTCCTTCTTCAGCTTCGGAATCCAGGTGAATGTATCTGCTTCAGAAGATGCAGCAACCTTGATATCACCAAACTTGGTGGCTTCCTTATAAGCCTTTTTAGCCCAGGTGCCAGTTACGATGTAGTCCGCCTTCTTTGAGTTTCTCAAAAGATTCAGCGGAACCATAGAGAACTGCAGGGTACCGCCACCCTGCAGGAACAGTACCTTGTAGTTATCCGGGATATTCAGCAGCTTCCGTAAGTTGGCTTCTGCATCTTCCGCGATTTTGATAAACTCTTTAGATCGGTGACTCATCTCCATTACAGACTGTCCGGAGCCGGCATAGTTCAGCAGTTCAGCCTGAACTTTTTCCAGTACTTCCAGCGGAAGCATGGATGGACCCGCAGAAAAGTTGTAAACTCGATCATACTTCATTGTCATGGTTAAGTCCTCCTCTAAAAAGTAGTAATTTTTATGTTTTCAGCTATTATACTACTTTACCTCGAAGAAGTAAAGTGGTATAATATATATAATTTTTGTTTCATTATAACATATACAGATGTGTATTGGTGAAAAAATTGTGGAATAAGCATAATATTTTTTTAACAGGGAGGAAAATTATGTATCAGATAGCAACATTAAATAAGATTTCCAAAGTCGGCCTGGCTGAGCTGACTGAAGATTATACCATCACTGAAAATGTGGCAGAAGCCAACGGTATTCTGGTGAGAAGTGCTGACATGCATGACATGGAATTCAGCGATGATCTGCTGGCCATTGCCCGCGCCGGTGCCGGGGTAAATAACATCCCGCTGGAACGCTGCGCAGAAGCCGGCATTGTGGTATTCAACACCCCCGGTGCCAACGCCAACGCAGTAAAGGAACTGACCATCGCAGGCCTCCTGCTGGCTGCAAGAAACATTCCGTCTGCCCTGACCTGGGCTGCCGGCCTCACTGAAGATGTAAGCAAAACCGTGGAAAAAGGCAAATCTCAGTTCGCCGGAACTGAAATTACCGGCAAAACATTAGGTATCGCCGGTCTTGGCGCTATCGGCCGCAAGGTTGCTGCTGCCGCAGATGCCCTGGGCATGAAAGTAGTTGGCTATGACCCATACTTTGATGGCGACGCAGATTTTGCCGTGTATGACGACCTGAAGGAAATGCTTCCTTTATGTGACTACGTGACCATTCACGTTCCTGCAAATGACGCAACCAAGGGCATGTTCAATGCAGAACTGTTTGCTGCCATGAAGGACGGTGCGGTTGTGCTCAACTTCTCCCGTGACAAGCTGGTTAAGGATGCTGACCTGCTGACTGCTCTGGAATCCGGCAAAATCTCTCAGTATGTGACTGACTTCCCTAACGATGCACTGGTCGGCAAGGCTGGTGTGGTGCTTCTGCCTCATCTGGGAGCATCTACCGAAGAAGCGGAAGACAACTGTGCAGTTATGGCAGTTCAGGAAATCCGCGACTATCTGGAAAACGGCAACATTGTAAACTCTGTAAACTTCCCTAAGGTAACACTGGGTCCGATCGGTGACCGTACCCGTATCGCATTCATGACCTGTGATGTCGAAAATCCGGTTCAGGCAATTGCAGAATACCTGTCTGAAGCCAACATCTTCGTAACCAAGATTGCCGGCGGCAACAAGAAGGGATTCGGCTATGTACTGGCAGAAACCGATGCAGATTACGAAGCTGCTGAAGTGCTGCTGGATCTGGAAAAAGAAGGCGTATTCAGCATCCAGATTATGTGCAAATAGGAGCTTATATATGAACGAACCCACATTACATAAACTGTATCACAGGCTGAACGCTCTGACCGTGTTCCGCGGCATCTCTGAAGAGCCTGTCATCTGCGGTCTGCAGGACCTGCTCTTCGCAGCGGAACAGCTGGATCTGGATGCTCAGCTTGGGTGCTGGGGTGCTTTCACTCAGGCGGTATACGAAGAAGGCGGCGACCTGTCTGAGGCGATCCGCCGTATCGTGCTGGAAGATGAAAACTTCTACATCGTAGGCCGTGCCCGCGGTGAAGAGATGGCACCGCAGATTGAAGCAGCACTGGAAGAAGAACTGGCACTGCTGCAGGAAGCAGCCCATCTTACACCGGAAGTGCTCCGCTCCGGCATAGACTATGACGGTTTCCTGGCCGGCTGGTCCGTATCCGATGTGGACATCCGCAGCGCTTACTATGACCAGATTCGTAACCTGAAGGGAACCGGCTACGGAATCTTTGCCAAATACAACGGTTTCACCGTAAACAAAGGCCAACTGGTGCCAATCCGCAGTATGGATACCCAGACCCTGGAATCCCTCTATGGTTATGAGCGGGAACGGAATCTGGTTCTGGAAAACACCCGTGCCCTGGTGGAAGGCGGCAAAGCCTGCAATGTCCTCCTCTACGGGGACGCAGGTACCGGCAAAAGCTCCACCATCAAAGCATGTGCCCGCCACTTCTTTGACAGAGGCCTTCGTATCGTGGAATTTAAAAAAGACCAGCTGGATGACATCCTGCCGATCATGGAATTCCTATCTGAAATTCCGCTGAAGTTCATCTTCTATATCGACGACCTGAGCTTCAATGCAGGCGACGACAGTTTCTGTGCCCTGAAAGGAATTCTGGAAGGCAGTGCGGCAAGCTATGCCGGAAACATTGCAATTTACGCAACCAGCAACCGCCGCCATCTGATCAAAGAATCCATGGAAGACCGCGTGGGCGATTCCCTGCACATTAACGACACCATGCAGGAAACTATGTCCCTGGCTGCACGTTTTGGTCTGTCCATCACCTTCTCCAAGCCGGCAAAGGATCTCTACCTTGAAATCGTAAAGAGCCTGGCTGCCGAATACGGCGTAGACCTTCCGGAAGAAGAACTCTTCCGCCGTGCAGAAGCTTTTGCAATCCGCCAGAACGGCAGAAGCCCGAGAACGGCCAAGCAGTTCCTGCAGCTGACGAAGATAGGATTGTAGAGTCAGAATTTAATATTGCATTACAAGAGAGAAATGGGCTTACCTGTTTCTCTCTTTTGTTTCTTGTTGCATTATTCAAGCGAATTTTTCAATTATCCAACAAAATCTCAATTTTTCTATGTTTTATGGTGTTTATAGCGTTGTTTTTCGTTGTAGATTGCATATTTTTATTAAATTTTTCAGAAATCCAACAATTTTGCCTTTTTCGTTGGATTTTTGGAAAAAGTAAGCTTTTTCTGCAATAACAGAGTAAAATTACAACTAAAACACTCTATAAGATGTAATCAAACAGGGATACATTGCATAATTTATAATTCCCGAGAAATTATCCAACGAAAAACGCTCCCAGCCGAAGCCAGGAGCGCTCGAATCATGATATTTTGCTCAGTGGAGCCAGGTCTACTTACCCGCCTTCTTTTCTGGTACAAAGAAGATGAAGCCCAGTGCACATACCAGCATCAGAATTGGATAGAATGCGTATGGGATCAGTGCATAGGTAGAGATGCCTGCAGCAGCTGCTGCGTACAGCATCTGTGCGCCATAAGGAATCAGACCCTGACCTACGGATGCGAAGATGTCCAGCAGGGATGCGGAACGTCTTGGGTCGATGCCGAATTCATCGCTGATTTCCTTTGCAATCGGACCAGCCAGTACGATAGCGATGGTGTTGTTTGCAGTGGACAGGTCTACGCCCAGAACAAGGGCACCGATGGACAGCATTGCACCCTTCTTGGTCTTGGTGCGGCTCTTGATGAAGTTCAGTACGAAGTCAATACCGCCGAATTCCTTCACCAGTGCAGAAATTGCTGCTACAGTGATGGAAATTACAGTGATATCATACATGCCGGTTACACCGCCGCCAATGGCGCTGAACACAGTTGCCACGGTCATGGTTCCGGTAATCAGGCCAGCCGCAACAGAAGCCAGCGTACCTGCAATCAGAACTACGAACACATTGATACCAGCCAGAGCGCCGCCCAGTACCAGCAGGTAAGGGATTACCTGGATGATGTTGTATTCGCCCAGTTCCACTTCAGATGCAGCACCCAGAGTGCTTACAAAGTAGATGATGGCAGTCACGATAGCAGCCGGCAGAACGATTTTGAAGTTCATCTTGAACTTGTCGCTCATTTCACAGCCCTGAGTACGTACTGCAGCGATGGTGGTGTCAGAAATCATGGACAGGTTGTCACCGAACATTGCACCGGAAACTACAGCTGCCAGACACAGTGCCATATTGAAGCCGGTAGCTTCAGATACACCAACTGCGATTGGTGCCAGTGCAGTGATAGTACCTACGGAAGTACCCATGGATACAGAGATAAAGCATCCAATCAGGAACAGGCCTACTACAGCAAACTGTGCAGGGATCAGAGACAGGCCCAGATTTACAGTACTTGCTACACCGCCTGCTGCTCCTACTGCACCGGAGAATGCACCGGCAGCCAGGAAGATCAGGCACATGGTAACTACGTTTTCATCACCGATACCCTTTGTGCAGACTGCGATTTTTTCATTGAATTTCAGGGATGGATTCTGGAAAAATGCCACAGCCAGTGCGATTAAGAACGCAACGATAGTCGGCATTGCATAGAAGTCATCCATCAGGATTCCGCTTCCGATGAACAGCACCAGGAAGACCAGAATCGGCAGGAGCGCGATGGCGCGTCCTTTGTTAACAGGTTTCTTTTCCATAAAAATATACTCCTTCTTTTACATCAAAACGCTGATCAGTTTCGGCTGATAGCCTTTTTCCTTCAAAGCGTTTACAATCTTTTCTTTATGTTCGGTACCGAAAGCTTCCAGCGTAATCTTCAGTTCCACCGCAGCAGTACGGTTGGTGGAAACGAACTGGTTATGTTCCAGTTTAATTACATTTCCCTGTTCCATGGCGATAACATTAGCCACACGGCTCAGTTCGCCCGGTTTGTCCGGCAGCAGAACCGATACAGTGAAAATACGGTCACGCATAATCAGCCCCATCTGTACCACAGACGACATGGTGATGATATCCATGTTTCCTCCGCTGATAACGGAAACAATCTTCTTATCATGAACTTCCGGATTCTTTACCAGGTGCTTCAGGGCAGCTACGGTAAGCAGACCTGAGTTTTCAGCCACCATCTTATGATTTTCCACCATGTCCAGGAATGCTACAACCAGCTCGTCATCTTCTACAGTGATGATGTCATCCAGTCCTTCCTGCAGATATGGGAAAATATTTGCCCCGGGCGTCTTCACGGCCGTGCCGTCCGCAATGGTGTTTACCTTCGGCAGTGTAGTTACCTGACCCGCCTTAATGGATTCCTGCAGACAGTTTGCGCCGGCAGGTTCTACACCAATCACCTTAATCTTAGGATTCAGCAGCTTAGCCAGAGTAGAAATCCCGGTAGCCAGCCCACCTCCGCCAACCGGTACCAGAATATAGTCTACCAGCGGCAGTTCCTTAAAAATTTCCATGGCAATGGTTCCCTGACCGGTTGCCACGGCCCAGTCATCAAACGGATGAATGAAGGTATACCCATGTTCTTCCGCCAGTTTGGCTGCATGAGCGGCTGCTTCATCATATACATCACCGTACAGAACCACATCGGCGCCGTAACTCTTGGTACGGTTCACCTTAATCAGTGGTGTAGTGGTCGGCATGACAATTGTCGCCTTACAGCCAAAAGCCTTGGCCGCATATGCCACGCCCTGAGCATGATTGCCTGCAGACGCAGCAATCAGGCCTCTGCCCCGTTCTTCTTCCGTCAAAGTACTGATTTTATAGTAGGCGCCTCTCAGCTTGTAGGCACCGGTCATCTGCATATTTTCAGGCTTCAGATACACCTTATTATCCTGTCCGATCTGTTCACTGAGGAACTTGCTGTAGATCAGATTGGTCGGTGTTGTAACCTTTGTTACGATTTCAGAAGCCTCTTCAAAAGCCTTTAATGTAAGCATTTCCATACTTTTACCTCTTTTTTAACCTATTCTATCTATGATATCCTACAGAATTCGACATGTCAAGCAAAATCCCTTGAATACTTAAGGCAGCGTGAGGACTGCTTTTCTCTATGATTTAAGGCAGCAGATCTTCGACTGCTGTTTATGAAGAAACAGTCAGGCTTTCAAATCGGATGAGAAAAGAGTCTGGCTGGATTGAAACACTGTCTGAGGCCTGCATACATCAGGCCGAGTTTGTTTCAATCCCCAGACTCTTCGAATTCGATTTACTGAAAGCCTCTGTTTCTGAGAGGCAGGCAGGAGAAGGTTCCGCTGCCTTAGTCCTCCTTCATTACCGCGCCCTTACAGCTTGGACCTACCAGTTTTGCATAGCGGTACAGCCAGCCTGACTTTACGTTCGGTTCACGAGGTACGTATACTTCACGGCGGGCCGCCAGTTCTTCGTCGCTTACCAGCACGTTGATTCTGGATGCTGGAATGTCGATTTCAATCATGTCACCTTCCTGAATCAGACCGATGTTGCCGCCGCTTGCTGCTTCCGGACATACATGGCCGATGGAGGCACCGCGGGATGCGCCGGAGAAACGTCCGTCAGTAATCAGAGCTACGGTCTTGTCCAGCTTCATGCCGGCCAGGGCACTGGTCGGATTCAGCATTTCTCTCATGCCAGGGCCACCCTTTGGACCTTCGTAACGGATTACTACCACGTCTCCGTCCTTGATTTCGCCTGCATAGATGGAGGCAATGGCATCTTCTTCACAGTCGAAGACTCTGGCAGGACCGGTATGGGTCAGCATTTCCGGTGCAACTGCACTTCTCTTTACTACGCAGCCTTCCTGCGCAATATTTCCCCACAGGATAGCGATACCGCCGGTTTCGCTGTAAGGAGCATCCACACCCTTGATAGAATTGTTATCCTTGATGTACTTACCCTTGATGTTTTCCCCTACGGTCTTGCCGTTGGCGGTAATCAGGGATGTATCGATTAAACCGATTTTGTCCAGTTCTGCCATGACTGCACCGATGCCGCCTGCATTGTTCAGATCGTGCATGTGGGTGTCGCCGGCCGGTGCCAGGTGGCACAGGTTCGGAGTCTTTGCGGACATTTCGTTAAAGAGTTCCATGTTCAGAGGAACACCGGCTTCGTTGGCAATTGCCAGCAGATGGAGCACGCTGTTGGAAGAGCAGCCCAGAGCCATATCGCAGGCCAGAGCATTGCGGATGGACTTTTCATTGATAATATCGCGGGCCTTGATATCTTTTTCCACCAGTTCCATGATGGCCATACCTGCATGTTTTGCCAGCTGAATTCTTCCGCTGTGAACTGCCGGAATGGTACCGTTGCCAGGCAGGCCGATACCGATTGCTTCACAGAGACAGTTCATGCTGTTGGCAGTGTACATGCCGGAACAGGAACCGCAGCCGGGACATACGTTCAGTTCATATTCTTCCAGGCCTGCATCGTCGATAATGCCAGCCTTGTGAGCACCAACCGCTTCAAACATTTTGGAAAGAGATGTTTCCACACCGCCAACCAGACCGCTCATCATCGGACCGCCGGAAACAACTACAGCAGGAATGTTCATGCGGACAGCGGCCATAACCATGCCCGGAACAATCTTATCGCAGTTTGGTACCAGCACCAGACCATCAAACTGATGAGCCATGGTCATGGTTTCCACACTATCTGCAATCAGCTCACGGGAAGCCAGGGAATACTTCATGCCCACGTGTCCCATAGCAATACCGTCACAGACACCGATGGCAGGAACCATAATCGGTGTGCCGCCGGCCATTCTTACTCCGGCCTTTACCGCTTCTGTCACCTTATCCAGGTGCATATGACCCGGTACGATTTCACTGTGAGCAGAAACCACGCCGATCAGCGGACGTTCCAGTTCTTCCTTTGTATATCCCATGGCATAGAACAGGCTTCTCATCGGAGCACGTTCAGGGCCTTTTGTTACATTGTCACTTCTTCTGGTCATTTCTCAAAATCCTTTCGTCATACAATACGAAAGCCGGGCAGTATCAAACTGCCTGGCGTCCGTGTGGTTATCATGTTGTCGAAGTATTATTTCTTCAGCCAGCTCATCATGGCTCTCAGTTCAGCACCAACCTTGCACAGCAGGTGTTCTGCTTCCATTCTTCTGGAAGCCAGGAATCTTGCCTTGCCGCCTGCATTGAATTCCTGAATGAATTCGGATGCGAAAGTACCATCCTGAATTTCCTTCAGAACCTTCTTCATTTCCTTTCTGGTATCTTCGGTAATGATTCTGGTACCGGTTCTGTAGTCACCGTATTCTGCAGTGTTGGATACGGAATATCTCATCTTGTCGAAACCGCCTGTATTGATCATATCTACAATCAGCTTCATTTCGTGGATACATTCGAAGTATGCCATTTCAGGTTCATAGCCTGCTTCAACCAGCGTATCAAAACCTGCCTTCATCAGCTCAGTTACACCGCCGCACAGTACAGCCTGTTCACCGAACAGGTCAGTTTCAGTTTCTTCTCTGAAGGTAGTTTCCAGGATACCTGCTCTGCCTGCACCGATACCGGAAGCATAAGCCAGAGCATAGTCCTTTGCCTTGCCGGAAGCATCCTGATGTACAGCAATCAGAGAAGGAACTCCCTTACCTTCCACATACTGAGATCTTACAGTGTGGCCAGGGCCCTTAGGAGCGATCATGATAACGTCCAGATCCTTGGCCGGAGTAATCTGATTGAAATGAATGTTGAAGCCATGAGCAAATGCCAGAACATCGCCTTCCTTCATGTGCTTTTCAACCTGTTCTTTATAGATTTTGGACTGCAGTTCGTCCGGAGTCAGCATCATAACGATATCGCCGGCTTCTGCTGCTTCTTCAATACCCATAACCTTCAGACCGGCATTCAGTGCCTTCTGTTCGTGTGCAGAACCAGGTCTCAGACCTACTACTACATCTACACCGGATTCATGCAGGTTCATTGCATGGGCATGGCCCTGGGAACCGAAACCGATGACAGCTACTGTCTTTCCGTCTAATAAGCCTAAGTTGCAATCCTGGTCATAATACTTCTTAATCATGTCTTTTATCTCCTTTATATCTGAATTATATATCTTACTTGAATTAATTATCTGTAATCCGGGCTGCTTTCGATACCTGTAATACCGGTTCTGCAGACTTCCGCAATATCATATACGGACATCACATCCAGGAAGCCGTCCAGTTTCTCCGGTGTACCGGTCAGCTCGATAATCATGCTACCTCTGGACAGATCCACAATCTTACCGCGGTATACATCAACGATTTCCTTGATACTGGTCCGCTGTGAATCATCGTTCTTTACCTTAACCAGAAGCAGTTCACGGTAGAGGCTGTTTTCGCGGTTCAGCACGTAGATGGATTTCACTTCTTCCAGCTTCTCAGTCTGGGTGATAATCTGCTGCATTGACATTTCCGTTGCACTGAATACGATGGTGATTCTGGAAAGGCTCGGATCATTGGTGGCTGATACGGTCAAAGAGTCAATGTTAAAACCGCGCCGTCCAAACATGCTTACAACCCTTGTCAGTACATTGGCACGGTTGTCAACCATGATGCTGACAATCTCTTTTTTTAATGTTCTGTACATCAGCTTTCCTCCTAATCAATAATCATATCTTCCACGTTCTTGCCGCTTGGAATCATCGGAAGTACACGTTCTTCTCTGGAAATCACGCAGTCAATCCATACCGGTCCGTCTGCCTGCAGTGCCTTCTTCATGGCTTCTTCAAATTCTTCCGGTGTGGTTGCTCTGTAGCCTGTTCCTCCAAAGCCTTCCGCCAGCTTCACAAAATCGGTCTTTCGCTCCGGTGTGGTATTAGAGAAACGTTTGCCGTAGAAGATGGTCTGCCACTGGTACACCATACCCAGAACACTGTTGTTCATGATGACAGTGATGATTGGCAGATTGTTGCTCACTGCGGTGCAGGCTTCATTCAGGTTCATATGGAAGGAACCGTCCCCTGTGAAGTGAATAACCCGCTTGTCTTCGTTGCCGATCTGTGCACCAATGGCTGCGCCGTAACCGTAGCCCATGGTTCCCAGACCGCCGCTGGTAAGGAACCGACGTGTTTTTTCATGCTTCACATACTGTGCCGCCCAGATCTGATGCTGGCCTACATCAGTTACATAGATGGTATCCTTATCCGTCATTTCGCAGGTCTTCGTTATAATTTCATCAGGATGGAGCTGGCAGGCACCTTCGCCCTGATAGTGGACAATCTTTTCACTGTCCTTCCATTCTTTAATCTTTCCATCCCATTCTTCATGTCTGTTTTCTTTGATCATAGGAAGAAGCATGGTCAGGAAATCTTTTATATCGCAGATTGTATATTCATCGACTGCTACATTCTTACCGATTTCTGATTTGTCAATGTCCACCTGTACACGCTTTGCCTTCTTTGCAAAAGCACCCGGATTCAGGGCTACACGGTCAGAGAAACGTGCTCCCAAAGCAATCAGAAGGTCTGCCTGACTGACTGCACGGTTTGCGGAAACGGAACCATGCATACCCAGCATGCCCAGACAGTGCGGATCATCATGTCCTACAATGCCTGCTCCCATCAGAGTGTAGGTAGCAGGAATGTCTGCCCTTTCAATCAGTGCGTTCAGTTCATCCCCTGCATCTGCTGCCGCCACACCGCCGCCGAAATAGATTACAGGCCGATTAGCCTCATTAATCATTTCCGCGATACGCTTTACAGCATCCTGATCCGGTTCAGGGTTTTTACGCACTTCATATGGTGCTTCCGGAGTATATTCTGCCAGTGCGGCCGTTACATCCTTGGTTATATCCACCAGAACCGGCCCCTTACGGCCGCTGTTTGCAATCTGGAATGCCTCTCTCAGGGTCGGTGCCAGATTTTCGATGCGGTTAACGAAGTAGTTATGTTTGGTAACCGGCATGGTCACACCGGTAATACAGATTTCCTGGAACGCATCACGGCCAATCAGATTATCAGGAACGTTGGCAGTGATTGCTACCATCGGAATACTGTCCATAAATGCCGTTGCGATACCGGTAACCAGGTTGGTAGCACCAGGTCCGCTGGTTGCGAATACTACACCGGTCTTGCCGGTAGATCTGGCATAACCATCTGCTGCATGGGCTGCGCCCTGCTCGTGGGCAGTCAGGTAATGATGAATTCTGTCACTGTATTTATAAAGTTCATCGAAGAGGTTCAGTGCGGTTCCGCCCGGATAGCCGAATACAGTGTCTACACTGTGCTCTAGCAGTACCTCTGCCACAATTTGTGCTCCTGTCAGTCTCATATTTTATCTTCCTTTTCCGTTATTTTCATCATCGGTGAATGGACGGATTTTGCACCGTCCAGCTTATAGTTTCATTATAATGATAAAACACTTGTTGTCAACACATTTTGTGAATGTTCACAAATAAATACATAGTTTTATATTGCTTTTTAACAATTTTACTGTTGACAGACCGGGTATTTTCTTCTATTCTATATAATATAAATTTTACTGTTTTGATGTTTTCACATTAATGTCAGAAAGAAAATAAGAGGTAACCAGAATCGCTATGAAAAATCACGTCAAGTATCACATCGGGTACTATCCCGCTCCAGGACAGATTGAATACACCTGGATGAAAAAAGACCACATTGAAAAAGCTCCTGCATGGTGCAGCGTAGACCTGCGTGATGGAAACCAGGCTCTAATCGTGCCTATGACTCTGGAAGAAAAAATAGATTACTTTAAACTGCTGGTAGAGATCGGGTTCAAGGAAATCGAAGTAGGCTTCCCTGCAGCATCGGAAACAGAATATGAATTTCTGCGGAAACTGATTGAAGAAGACCTGATTCCGGATGATGTTACCGTCCAGGTCCTGACACAGGCAAGAAGCCATATAATAGAAGAAACTTTCGAAGCCCTGAAGGGAATCAAACGTGCGGTAGTACACCTGTACAACTCCACAAGCTTTGCACAGAGACAGCAGGTATTCCGTGCAGGTAAGGATGAAATCATTGAAATCGCCCGTCACGGTGCCACCATGGTAAAGCAGCTTGCAGCCAAGTATCCGGAAAGTGACTTCACCTTCGAATACTCCCCTGAAAGCTTTACCGGCACCGAAATGGACTTCGCAGCAGAAATCTGCAACGTAGTTATCGACATCTGGCAGCCGACACCGGAAAAGAAAGTCATCATCAACCTGCCGGCAACTGTGGAAATGTCCATGCCTCATGTTTTTGCAAACCAGGTTGAATATATGTGCGCAAACCTGCACAGCCGTGAAAACCTGATTATCTCCCTCCATCCGCATAACGACAGAGGCTGTGCGGTGGCAGCGGCGGAACTGGGCATCCTGGCCGGAGGCGACAGAATCGAAGGTACCCTCTTCGGCAACGGGGAAAGAACCGGTAATGTGGATATCGTAACCCTGGCCATGAACCTGTTCTCTCACGGTGTGGATCCTCAGCTGAATTTCGCAAATATGCCGCAGATTGTAGCAGAATATGAAAAGTTTACCGATTTAAGAGTAAATCCTCGTCAGCCTTACGCAGGCGCTCTGGTATTCGCAGCCTTCTCCGGCTCACACCAGGATGCCATCGCCAAGGGCATGAACTGGGTTAAGGAAAAGAATCCAGACAAGTGGACCGTTCCTTACCTGCCAATCGATCCGCATGATGTAAGCCGTGAATACGATGCTGACGTAATCCGCATTAACAGCCAGTCCGGCAAAGGTGGTGTGGCTTACGTTCTGGAACAGAATTACGGTTTCGACCTGCCGCAGGCAATGCGTGCAGAAATCGGCTATATGATGAAGGACATCTCCGACAAGGCTCACGAAGAACTGTCTCCTGCCGGTATTTACGAAGCTTTTGCGAAGGAATACATCAACGACTTCGCTCCAATCGACATCACCCATGCTACATTCAGCCACTTCTCCGATACCAAGATGGAAGACAGTGACAGCATGACCGTAAAGATGCGCGTTGTGATTGAAGAGCAGGTTTACAACCTGGAAGGCAAGGGGAACGGACGTCTGGACGCAGTTGCAAACGGCCTCCGTCAGACCGGCTACCACTTCGACTACAAGTTCATCACCTACTCCGAACATGCAATCAGTGCTGATTCCAATTCCAAGGCTGCAGCTTATGTATGCATCGAAGGACCGGACGGCAACAAGTATTGGGGCGTAGGTACCCATGCCGACATCATCCTGGCATCCGTAAATGCTCTGGTAAGTGCTCTGAACCGGATGAACAAGAAGATTCACTTCGTAAACTAATACTTTTTCACATACAAGGAGGAATACCGTTATGGGTATGACAATGACACAGAAAATTTTAGCTGCTCATGCAGGCCTGGACAGCGTAGTGGCCGGACAGCTGATTGAATGCAATCTGGACGTGGTAATGGCCAACGACATCACAGGTCCCATGGCACTGCCGATTTTCCGCCAGATGGCTGACAAGGTTTTCGATAAAGATAAAGTGGTTCTGGTTCCAGACCACTTCACACCAAATAAGGACATCAAGTCCGCACAGAATGCCAGGGACATTCAGGACTTCTCCCGTGAGCAGGGCCTGACCCACCACATGGTACAGGGCAAGTGCGGTGTGGAACATGCGATTTTGCCGGAAAGAGGTATCGTAACCGCCGGTGAATGCATCATCGGTGCAGACTCACACACCTGCTCCTACGGAGCGCTGGGGGCATTCGGTACCGGCGTGGGTACTACCGACATCGCTACCGGTATGGCAACCGGCCAGGCATGGTTCAAGGTTCCGTCCGCTATTAAATTCGTACTGACCGGCAAACCTTCCCAGTATGTCAGCGGCAAGGACATCATCCTCCACATCATCGGCATGATCGGTGTGGACGGTGCATTATACAAGTCCATGGAATTCGTGGGTGACGGTATCGAGCACCTGACCATGGACGACCGTTTCACCATCTGCAACATGGCTATCGAAGCAGGCGGCAAGAACGGAATCTTCCCTGTAGACCAGCAGACTCTGGACTACATTCACGAACACTCCACCAAGCCTTATCAGGTATTCGAGGCGGATGAGGATGCAGAATACGAACAGGTCATTGAAATCGACCTCTCTGCAATCCGTCCTACCGTTGCCTTCCCTCACCTGCCAGGCAACGCACATACCATCGACGAAATCGAAGCTTCCGAAAAGATTTACATCGACCAGGTTGTTATCGGTTCCTGCACCAACGGCAGAATCTCTGACATGCGTAAGGCAGCTGCCATCCTGAAGGGCAAGCAGGTTCACCCTGAAGTAAGAGTTATGGTGATTCCTGCAACCCAGAAAATCTTCCTCCAGTGCATGGAAGAAGGTCTGGCACAGATTTTCGTAGAATCCGGCTGCGCCTTCAATACTCCATCCTGCGGTGCCTGCATGGGAGGCCACATGGGTGTAATGTGCAAGGGTGAAAAGTGCGTATCCACATCCAACCGCAACTTCGTAGGACGTATGGGTGACGTGGAATCCCTGATTTACCTGGCATCCCCGGAAGTGGCTGCTGCAAGTGCACTGGCCGGCTATATCGCAAACCCTGAAAAGATCGGAGGCGAAGAATAATGATTGCAAACGGAAAAGTTTTGAAATATGGTGACAATGTAGACACTGACGTTATCATCCCAGCCCGCTACCTGAACTCCTTCGATGCAAAGGAACTGGCAAGCCACGTAATGGTGGACCTGGACCCAACCTTCGTGGACCGTCTGGAACCCGGTGACATCGTCGTAGCAAAATCCAACTTCGGCTGCGGTTCTTCCCGTGAGCACGCACCTCTGGCATTAAAGACTGCCGGTGTCAGCTGCGTCATTGCCAACTCTTTTGCCCGCATTTTCTACCGCAACTCCATCAATATCGGCTTCCCTATTCTGGAATGTCCGGAAGCAGTTGACGGTATCGATGAAGGCGATAAAGTGGAAGTGGAATTTGAAACCGGTGTCATTAAGAACCTGACTAAGGGCACCAGCTTCCAGGCACAGGCCTTCCCACCATTCCTGCAGAAAATGATTGAAGCAAACGGACTGGTAAACTACGTAAATTCCAAAAAGTAAAGTAAATGGCTGAGATGGCGGAAGTCCTCGGGATTTCCGCCTCTCCCCATGTAAGGAGACAGACTTATGAATTATAAAATTGCAGTGATTCCGGGCGACGGCATCGGTCCGGAAATCATGAACGAAGCACTGAAGGTGCTGGATAAGATCGGTGAAAAGTACGGTCATTCTTTCGACTGCACCAAGGTTCTGGCCGGCGGTGCCGCCATCGATGCCACCGGTAAGAGCCTGCCACAGGAGACTTTGGACGTATGCAAAGCATCTGATGCGGTAATGCTGGGGGCTGTAGGCGGCCCGAAATGGGATAACCTGCCGGGCGGTGAAAGACCGGAAAGAGCCCTTCTGGGACTCCGCAAAGAACTGGGCCTCTATGCCAATCTGCGTCCTGCCATCGTTTTCGACGAGCTGGCAGACGCCTCCCCTCTGAAACCTTCCATCATTGACGGCGGTCTGGATATCCTCATTGTCCGTGAGCTGACCGGCGGCATCTACTTCGGTGAACGAGGTACCGAAAACGGCAGTGATGAAGAAGGCCTGGTTGCCTGGGACGTGGAAAAGTACTCCGAAATGGAAGTAAAGCGCATCGCAAAAATCGCCTTCGACATGGCTGCAAAGCGCGGCGGCAAGGTTTGCTCCGTAGACAAGGCTAACGTGCTGGACAGCTCCCGTCTCTGGAGAAAAACTGTCGCTGAAATGCACGCAGCTGACTACCCTGAAATCGAACTGGCCAACATGTACGTGGACAACGCTGCCATGCAGCTGGTAAGAGGACCGAAGCAGTTTGACGTTATCGTAACCTCCAACATCTTCGGTGACATCCTTTCCGACGAAGCTTCCCAGATTACCGGTTCTATCGGCATGCTGCCGTCCGCTTCCCTGGGCGAAGGAAACTTCGGTATGTACGAACCAATCCACGGTTCCGCACCTGACATTGCAGGACAGAATATCGCAAACCCAATTGCAACTATCCTGTCTGTGGGCATGATGCTCCGCTACACCCTTGGCCTCTCTGAAGAAGCCGACGCCATCGAAAAGGCAGTCAACGACTTCCTGAAGGCCGGCCACAGAACAGCTGATTTAGTGGCACCTGGCGAAGAATTCAAGAGCACCAGTGCGTCAGGTGATCTGATTGCTGCACTGATCTAGATTTCTCTGATTTAGGACATATTTCCCGATAAAAAGGGACATATGTCCTTTTTTCTTTTTAATTATATCCTCCGTATTCTCCTTCTTTCAGATGCGTGAAAAATATTTCACTATCTTTAGAATCTGTGTTATACTCTAGCTAAGATGCTGCTGAAAGGAATCGAAAACAGATGAACAGAAAAATAAAACTTCTGATGCAGATGATTCTGGTCCTGATACTTCTGCTCATAGGGTTTGTGGCTACCGCAAATCTGCAGTTTGATATTTCACCTGTGGACTACATTAAATTTTCCCGTCCGCTCACTGACGAGGAACAGAATTACCTGAAAGAAAAGGAAACCATCATTTACGGGATGGACTGGAAGCAGCCGCCCCTTACCTTCATAAACGAGGAAAACAACCAGATAGAAGGTCTTCTGGTCGACTATATGTCCTCGCTGTCCATTGAACTGGGTGTAAACATTACTTATGATGCCACACCATTCAGTCAGATTATGGATGCAATGGACTCCGGTAAAGTGGACATGAGCGACCTCTTTGAGAGCCCCGAACGTCTGAAAAAATATGCCTTTACCCAGCCGCTCTACCGTCTGAAAGGAATTGCAGTAACCAACGCACACCGGATAGATCTGGATTCTGTCAGCAAACTTCGTGGACTGAAAATCGCTCTGGTAGAGGATGATTTTGCGATAGAACACTTTAATATCTACTACCCGGAAGAACAGACCGGGAATACCTACATCCAAGTCCGTGATATGGAAGAAGGGCTGAAACGACTTCAGAATCAGGAGATTGATGCACTGGCCGGAGATGATACAGTTATCAATTATTACGCCAGCCAGATGAATATGACGGAAGAAATCCGTGAAATCGGCAGCAGCGGACTGTACGAAAAGAATGTAACTTTTGCAGTCCGTAAAGATGACCAGCTTCTGCTCAGTATCCTTAATAAAGGGATTCTCAATCTGAAAAAGAAAAATATTCTTGTCCAGGCACAGAACAAGTGGTTCCATACCTCTGCGCCGGTTATCACTGACATCAATGCCATGCGCTGGCTGCCATTTGCAGTCGCCGGTACAGTTATCATCATCCTTGGATTTTTCTTCTGGCAAAGTATTATGGACCGGAAAATAGCCCAGCGTACCCGGGAAATTCAGCTGCAGAAGGATAACCAGCGTACTATCATCGATAATATTCACGCTATGCTCTTCGTAGTGAACCAGAAAAATATCATCACAGATGTGAACCAGATGGCGGCAGAAGTCCTGCAATGCAGTCCGGAATCTCTCTTCGGACAGGCAACCTTCCAGATTCCACTGCTTTCGGCTCTGCTGGATGCTCAAAAAATGAAACCTTCTCCTGGCATCCTTCATCAGCTTCACGGCCGTTATTACACGGTATTTGTCCGTCCTCTGAATGCCATCGACGGCAGTCAGCTTATCGTGATTGAAGATCAGACGGAAAAAACCATTACAGAAAAACGGCTGCGGCAGGAAAGCAAAATGAGTGCAGTAGGACAGCTTTCTGCCGGTCTTGCCCATGAAATCCGAAACCCTCTGGGTTTAATTAAAAACTACGCCTACATATTAAACTACAGCGTAGAAGAAGATGAAGTTTGCTCTCATGCACTTCAGGTCATAGGTGAATCCACGGACCGAATCAACAGTCTTATTGAAAATCTTCTCAGCTTCTCACGGCTGGGCGACGAAAAATTGTCTCATGTAAATCTTTACAGGCTCGTGCAGAACATCGCCACACTGGAAAGAAAGAAAATGGAAAAATCTCAGATTCAGCTGAATCTGGACTGTGCAGAAGAAGCAACCTTTTATACCAGCGAGGAAACACTGAAAATCACATTAATTAATCTGCTGAACAATGCAGTGGATGCACTGACAGACGATACCGAAAGAGAAACACAGAAATGGATCCGCTGCAGAATTGAAACCGGCAGTGACGAACTGACGATTGATATCAGTGACAATGGTCCTGGGATCGCAGAAAAAAACACAGATTCCCTCTTTGTCCCATTCTTTACAACCAAAGATTATGGAACAGGACTTGGTCTCTTTACCGTCAGCAGTGAACTGGATAAACTGGGCGGCACTATTCAACTGGACAGCGAATACAAACAGGGAGCCCGGTTTATTGTGAGAATCCCGTCAGAGCAGAAAGGAGAACCTATTTATGATGAATATACATCCTGAAAATAAAGACTTCCACATTCTCGTAGTAGACGATGAAATTGAATACCAGCGTGCCTTTTCCATGATTCTGTCACGAAAAGGGTTTCATGTTCTTACCTGTTCCGATGGTCAGACTGCCTTGAATATGCTGGCTGAAAACGAAATTGATCTGGTGATGACGGATCTTAAGATGCCCGGCATGGACGGCCTGTCCCTGATTCAGAAGGTAAAAGAACTCTATCCCTCCATCGAACTGATGATTGTTACAGCCTTCGGTTCTATTGAAAGCGCGGTTCAAGCCATGAAGTATGGTGCCACCGGTTATTTTATCAAAAGCAGCGATCCAGAAAGCCTTCTCATCGACATTAACCGCATGGTACGTATAAAAATGCTGGAAAAAACCAATCAGATTCTTCTCCACCAGCAGGATGATGAGAATGATCTATTTCTCGATTCCCGCACACCGGCTTTCCTGGAAATTCTGGAAACATGCAAAAAAGCGGCAGCATCCAGTATCAGCGTACTTCTTCTCGGAGAATCCGGCGTAGGAAAAGAAGTTTTCGCCAACTACATTCACCGGCTCAGTGAAAGAAAGAATCATCATCTAATTCCGGTAAACTGCCAGGTATTCGGAGATGGAACCATCGAATCCGAACTTTTCGGACATGAAAAAGGTTCCTTTACCGGTGCAGTAGGACGAAGAATCGGCCGTTTCGAAGAGGCCAACCATGGAACCATTTTTCTTGATGAAATCGGTGATCTTCCTCTCAGCGTACAGGGTAAACTGCTCCGGACTCTGGAAACCAGAACCATAGAACGTGTAGGAAGCAATCGTCCAGTGGATCTGGACCTTCGGCTGATCTGCGCCACCAACAAGGATCTGCAGAAAGAAATTGCCGAGGGCCGTTTCCGTGAAGACCTGCTCTACCGTATCAATGCACTCACCATTACCATTCCGCCTCTTCGTGAACGAAAAGCAGACCTTCCAGGTCTCATTGAGTACTTTCTGAAGCGGATCTGCCGGGACCAGAAAAAGAAAATCACCTCCGTTTCCTCAGAAACCATGGATGCGCTTCTTCAGTATGATTATCCGGGCAACGTACGCGAGCTGAGAAATATTCTGGAACGGATGGTGGCACTCAATGAAGGCACCGTACTGCAGGGACAGTTCCCTTATGCCTCTTCCCACCCTGCAAAATCCGCCGTATCCGGTTCATCCCTGGACAATCTCACAGACCGGCCTGTCTCATTTGTATGTCTGCGGGATGCCCGTGCACAGTTCGAAAAGGACTATATCGAAGGAGTACTGAAGCATACCGGCGGTAATGTAACGGAAGCCGCAGAAATTCTGCAGATTACAAAGCGGCAGCTATGGAATAAAATTTCCGAATATGAAATCCACCGTACCGCTCTGTAAAAAAAGTGAAAAAAATTGCACCATAAAAAGTGAAAAATATTGCATTCTTTGTGCAAAATTTTTCACTTTTCTATTTATTTTCAGTAAAAAATTCAATGTTTTACAGCATTTTCTTTCGGATTATCCCATGGCACAAATTTTGCTATTATGTATTGTATCTTTACAAATCGAAAGGAGAATGTTCGTATGATAGACAAGATTTATGCAATCAACGACACAATCAACGGTATCGTATGGGGTCCTTATATGGTACTGCTTCTGGTGGGTGTGGGAATTTACCTTTCTGTACGTCTGGGATTCCTGCAGGTATTCAGATTCAAGTATATTTTCAAACACACAGTAGGCAAAATGTTTGCAAAGTCCGAAGGTGAAGGTACTATTTCCTCTGCACAGGCAGGTTTAACCTCCATTTCCGCAGTAGTTGGTACAGGTAACATCGCAGGTATTGCAACTGCTGTAGCGACTGGTGGTCCTGGTGCACTGTTCTGGATGTGGGTTGCAGCATTCTTCGGTATGGCTACCAAATTTGCTGAAATTACACTCGGTATTCACTATAGAGAAAAGAAACCTAACGGTGAATATGCCGGCGGTGCTATGTATTATATCGAAAAAGGTCTGAAGCAGAAATGGCTGTCTGTATTCTTCAGTATCATGGTTATCGTAGGATACTTCGTAGTAGGTGCTATTGTAGATACGAATACCATCTGCCTGTCTGTAGAAGCACAGTATGGCATTCCTCCAATCGCAACCGGTGTTGTATTCTCCATTCTGACTGCAATTGTAATTCTGGGTGGTATCAAGAGAATCGGTGAAGTTTGTCAGTTCCTGACTCCAATTATGACCAGTATTTACCTGCTGGCTGGTATTGCAATTATTGTACTGAATATAGCAGATATCCCTGCTGCATTCGGCGCAATCTTTGCCGGTGCTTTCACTCCTGCAGGTGCTGTAGGTGGTTTCGCTGGCGCAACCGTTTCCAAGATGATTACCATCGGTATGGCAAGAGGTCTGTTCTCCAATGAAGCTGGTATGGGCAGTTCTCCTATCATCCACGGCAGCGCACAGGTAAGTCACCCTTGTGAACAGGGTATCTGGGGTTCCATGGAAGTATTCATCGATACCATTCTGATTGCTACGATTACCGGTCTGGCAATTGTAGTTTCCGGTGAATGGACAACTGGTCTGTCCGGCGTAGAACTGACTATGAAAGCATTTGAAACCGCACTGCCTGGTAACATCGGCAGCTTTATCGTAATGCTGTCTGCAGTTCTGTTCGGTTACTCCTGTCTGATTACAGCAAACTACTACTGCGAACGTTCTGCTGACTATCTGTTCGGACCAAAGTTAATCATGCCTCTGCGTGTTCTGTGGTGCATCTTCATCATCATCGGTTCCGTGGGCGGACTGGAATTCGTATGGGCACTGGCTGACACCGCACTGGGTCTGATGGCAATTCCTAACCTGATTGCCCTGATCTTCCTGAGCCCTGTAGTTGTAAAGCTGACTAAGGAATTCTTCGATAAAGAAAAAGCGAAATAAATCCACTTACATAATAATATAAAAAAAAGTGCACTGAGGAAAATCTTCAGTGCACTTTTTTTTATGGTGTACGCAATTGTCGGTGTTTGCAATTTAGCTGAACAGGTCTCTCAGCTTTTCTGCGAAGCTGCTCTTCTTCTGATAGCAGTCTTCTGTTACTGTCTTACCCATTTCTTCGATAATCTTCTTCTGTTTACCGTTAAGCTTGGTTGGAACTTCCAGGTTTACCTTAACATACAAGTCACCCATCCTGTCGCTGCGCAGGTTCTTTACGCCCTTGCCCTTCAGACGGAAGGTTGTGCCAGGCTGAGTGCCGGCAGGAACCTTATAGGAAACCTTGCCTTCCAGGGTTGGAACAGTGATATCCGCACCCAATGCTGCCTGGTCAAAGCTGATTGGAATTTCCAGATACAGGTCGCTTCCGGAACGTTTGAACATCTTATGAGGCTTCACATTGAGCACGATGTACAGGTCGCCGTTCGGACCGCCGTTGACACCTGGTTCACCCTGTCCGCGGATTGGAATTACGCTTTCATTATCCACACCGGCAGGAATATCCACTGCAATCTTAACAGTCTTGCGAACCTTACCGGAACCCTTGCAGTCATCACAAGGAGATTCGTTAATCTGACCGGTACCGCCGCAGTTTCCGCACTGAGTTACAGACTGGAACTGACCAAATGGAGTTCTCTGTACAGATGCTACCTGGCCGGAACCGTTGCAGACCGGACAGGTCTTCTTGGAAGTACCAGGCTTGGTGCCTTCACCGTTACAGGTTTCGCACTTTACATACTTGCTGATTTCCAGCTCCTTCTTGCAGCCGAAAGCAGCCTCTTCAAAGGTAATGCTGATAGCCTTCTGCAGGTCCGCACCCTTTCTAGGGCCGTTATTCCGTCTCTGCTGACCGCCAAAACCACCAAAGCCACCGCCGAACATATCGAAAATATCTTCAAAGCCGCCGAATCCGCCAAAGCCGCCGAATAAGTCGGAGGCCAA
>JAZNKW010000035.1:0-2024 GCA_045578745.1 Anaerovoracaceae bacterium | reverse complement strand
GCAAATTGGCTCCAAGGGTGGGGCTCGAACCCACAGCCTATCGGTTAACAGCCGAGTGCTCCACCATTGAGCTACCTTGGAACATTTTGTCAGCGCTTTCGCATCAACATTATATATTATATATGAATCAATCCGAATTGTCAACAGACAATTTCAGAAGATTTAACATTGGTTGCGGGGGCAGGACTTGAACCTACGACCTTCGGGTTATGAGCCCGACGAGCTACCAACTGCTCCACCCCGCGACATCATTCGCAGTCGAAATTTTGCGAAAAAAAATTGGCTCCAAGGGTGGGGCTCGAACCCACAGCCTATCGGTTAACAGCCGAGTGCTCCACCATTGAGCTACCTTGGAACGCATTGCTGACTTACAGCTTTTATAGATTACCATAACATGCTATAAAAGTCAACACCTTTTTTATAAAAAAATTCATTTTTTTAAACAGCCTGGATTTATCCGTTCCAGGCTGTTTTAAATATACATCTTCTACAGGACCTTATTCATAAAGTTTCTGGTACGCTCGTTCTGCGGATGATTCATAATATCTTCCGGAGCCCCCCTCTCAATGATTTCGCCTTCTGCCATGAAAACAATTTCATCAGCAACTTCTCTGGCAAATCCCATTTCATGTGTTACTACAATCATGGTCATCCCATCGTGAGCCAGTTCTTTCATAACATCCAGCACTTCCCCTACCATTTCGGGGTCCAGTGCAGAGGTCGGTTCATCGAAGAGCATCACTTCCGGATCCATAGCCAGAGCTCGTACGATTGCAATTCTCTGCTTCTGTCCTCCGGAAAGCATGTTTGGAAACTCATCTGCCTTATCCAGCAGTCCTACGCGGTCCAGCAGAGCTTTTGCTCTTTCTTCTGCCTCGGCTTCTGTCATCAGCTTCAGAGTAACGGGAGCCATGGTTATATTCTGCATAACCGTCTTATGAGGGAAAAGATTGAAGTGCTGGAATACCATGCCCATCTTCTGACGGTGCAGATTAATTTCAATTTTTTTGGATGTCAGTTCCACATCATTAAAATAAATCTGTCCGGAGGTCGGTTCTTCCAGCATGTTCAGGCTGCGCAGAAGTGTTGACTTACCGGATCCTGAAGGTCCGATTACAGCAATCACCTGTCCCTGTTTCACATCAATACTGCAATGATTCAGTGCAGTCACCTTTCCTCCATTGTATTTTTTAACCAGATTTCTTACGGAAATAATCGTCTTAGCGTTTGTCACCACGGCGCATACTCCTTTCGATTCGTTCGATTACCTTAGAGGTAGGATATGTAATCAGGAAATAAGTAAATGCTGCAACCATATACGGTCCAATAGTAATCATGGTGCTTCCGCCGATGGTCTGTGCCGTAAACATAATTTCAGCCATCCCCAGGACCATGCAGACGGAACTTTCCTTTACCATTGTAATGACTTCATTTGCCAGTGCAGGAAGAACGTTTTTAATCGCCTGCGGCAGAACTACAAGCCGCATACCCTGCCCCTGCGAAAGTCCAAGGGAGCGCGCTGCTTCCATCTGTCCGCTGTCTACTGCCAGGATTCCCGCACGGAAAATCTCTGCTACATAAGCGGAACTGTTCAGTGCCAGCGCCACAACACCCGGTATAAAACGGCTTGCATCGATAAATCCGAAGATCGTAAATCTTGGAATTATAATCCATGAAAACACACCATAGTAGATAATCATCAGCTGAACCAGAATCGGTGTAGAACGGAATACTGCAATATAAGATCCCGATATACAGCGCACTATTTTATTTTTGCTCAGCCGCATCGTTGCCAGCAGAAACGCCGGCAGAACTGCCATAAGTACGGACACGACAGAAAGAATCAGGGTGTATTCCACACCCTGAATCACAGCCTGTCCATATTTTGGCAGGAAGCTGAAATTGAAGAAGCTTGATGCGGTCATGTCCACGAACAAGCTTTGCCACCATTCCCAAAACATAGATCGTATACCTTTCTAAACTAATATTTTCAGTCTATAACGTCGTCTTTATTCTTCAGCAGA